>DIFE01000066.1:10861-83154 GCA_002418985.1 Deltaproteobacteria bacterium UBA5756 | reverse complement strand
CTAGGGATCAGGGACTAGGGATCAGGGAGCGGGGTGACCCCGGTTTTTTTGTCTTTATTCAAAGTACGGCTTCACATCTTTGCACAGGTCTTCCGGGAGGACCACGCAAATGGGTTCGGAGAGGATGGCCTGGAAGAAGTTTAGGTCCGGGGCGAAGTCGCGCATGTTCAGGAATGTCCGGGGGACGATCCGGAAGCAGGAGCTGAAATACCCCTGGTCTGCGGGGCCAAGGGAAAGCGACGCATTAAAGCTGAAGACACCCGCTTCGCGATAGAAGCGGAACACCTTCTCAAGACCGGCGACGAGACCTTCGATATGTTCTTCGGAAAGATCATGAATGGAAAAGACATCGGGGAAAATACAGAGGATATCCCCGAGCATCCCGAGACATGTAAAGGGAACGAGCCAGTGTCCTCTTCCCGTTCTTCCGATATACCTTTTACTACCCTCCCTTTCGCGCTCTATAAGCGTCCGCCAGTAATTCTGCCCGTGCCGCGCGTAGAAGCGTCGCGCTGCCGCCAGTTCGTCCATGAACTGGTTGCCGGGGAAGGCGGTCGCGAAATACTGCTGATGAGGATGGACGAGGCCTCCGCCGGAAGGCGGCATGTAATTCCAGGTCATGAGATGGTAGGGTAAAGACGTGTCCGCGTCCGCTATACGACGCAGGAAATCGATGCCCAGGGAAAAGGAGTCAAGAAGCCTGTCTTTGGTAAAGCCCTGAAGTCCGACCACGTGGTCGTCGGTCATAATGACGACACCGCTGTGGATGTCGTAGGGAAAGAGATTGGGTATGAGTAATGCCTCACCGCGTGTGAGTCTGCCTTCCGGAACGATATCGGGGGTAAATTTCGGTGTGGCCTTTTCGCGATGCTGACCGCAAAAGGGGCAAAAACCCTTGACCTCGGGGCTCAGGTAGGCGGGAAGGTCAAGTTTTTGCGGCTTGATGGCGCCAAAGTGGGAAAAGTGGCAGGTCCTTCCCGTCAGGGGATCGACACGCACCTGGAAGCGGACGGTGGCGGGGGAGAACTCCTTTCTCGGATCGAGAAAGGTGCTTTCCGACTCGATGGTTTTGAACTCGATCATCAGCCTGATATCTCCCTGTTGTTGTATTTTTCAAATAGAAACAGAATTTTCAGATCCCTGTCAAGAGGAAGGGATCAGGGACGAGGGACCGGGGAATCGTGTGTTCCGCGTTCAGTATCTTTACAGATGGTGGATATCGTCGCGCGTTTCTTCCTCTTCCCTCCCTTCGTGAACGTTTTTTTCCAGGTAGTCCTTCGCTATATCTTTACCACCGAAGCCAAAGGCAATCGCGAGGGCAAGGACTATCCCTCCGAAGAGGATCGCGAAAGCTATGAGCACGGTATCCCGTCCGATGCCGAGTTGCTCCAGTGCCATCGTGGCCGAAAGGACGAAAACGGTAAGCTTCACGAACCTGCCCACCATACCTGCCTGCTTGAGCCCCGCGTTGACAGAGGCTATCAGGGCGGCCCGTCCGAAAAAATTGCTGAAAATATAGCCGAAAAGGAGGATCACCGCCGCCGTGAAGACACTCGGCAGATAGAGAAAGAAGCGCTCGAGAAGCTGCTCTACCGTCGGTATCTTCAATGTCTGCAGGGCAACCACGGCAAAGGTGAAGAAAGTCAGCCATCCGATGATCCTGGCAATGAAGGCCGACAGGGATTCTCTTATGCCGCCCCTGACGAGCATCTCGAAAAGGCCGAGGCGTTCGGCCGCCTTGTCCAGGTTGACGGCACGGAATATTCTTAGAAAGATCATCCTCAAGAGGCCTCCGAGGATGATGCCGACGATGAGAAGTGCCAGCGATGTGAGAAAATAGGGCATAAATGTCAGGAACCTCTCGTAGAAACTCTCAAAGGGATCTATGATAATCCTCTGAAGAAAATTCATATAAAGCCCCCTTTTGTATTACTCCCAGCGGTCCGAGAATGATGGTTTGTTCTTCTCGTATTCCCTGCAGAGGTTCTCGATTTTTTCTTCCACCTCCAGCCCGCTGCTTTCCCATGCCTCGATGACGAATGACGCCGTGCGTCCGATATATAGCGGGGTCACGGATTTGAGGAGATGTTCCTTGTTGAGGATGTTCTGGTGAGCGGCGAGGGCGAAACTGTATACTATGTCGACCCACAGGCTGTCGGGCATGTGGAATCCGTCCCCTGATGTCTCGGCCAGTCTTCTCAAGAAGTCGAGGGTCTTTCCCGGGAGGATCTTTTCCCAGACAACGGCCAGTTCCTGAGCGCCGAGGGTGAACTTGTCGATCATTCTCTGGATATTGACGTTGACAGGCTCAAGCCCCACCTCGTACTGGAACCCGAAGACGGGCACTTCCTCGGACGTCCTGACCTGCTTCCATGACTGCGCGTACTCCTCCATGAGACCGAAGGTCGCCCCGACAACCTGGTAGAGCATGGCGCTGAGGTCCGCCCCCGGGTCCTTTGCATCGTGGATCTTCGCCCCCAGAAAGGCCTGGCAGACGCGAAAATTGTTGGCAATGGCCGTCGTCGTCATCCAGATGTCGATACCGTAGCGTGCCACATCGGTTTCCCATACGTCCTTGGTGAGATAGAATGCTGCCAGCTTCCCGGAAAAGCCGAAGTCACCACCTATCGGCTGGCGCACTTTCTTTCCGTAAAGTGCCCTCGTGAGGGGATAAACGATGCTGTTCGTGATCGTCCCGTCGTATTTATGGCGATGGTAGAGCGGCGCCACGTAGTCGTATCCGTCGTTCATGACGGGTTTGATGAGCAGTTCTATCCATTCCGGTGTAATGCTGCGCAGGTCGGAATCCACCACGGCACATGCCTTCACATTGAGGGCACGGGCTATCTGGAAAATGGTCCTGAAGGCGCTTCCCTTGCCGGGGATCCCATGGTAGGGGATTGCGATCTTCGAAAAGGATGCGACCCGGTGGGAAAAAAGGATCGACCGGAAATCGTCGATGGTCGTATCGTGAACAACATCCATTGTGCCATCCGTAGAGCCCCCGTCGGAATTGACGAGCACCGTCTTCGTGTCGGGGAAATACTTGGCAAGGCCGGCCTGCACCGCCCTTACCACATGCCCTATGGACCGGGCGTTGTTGTAGCTCGGGATACCCACCAGGATATCGGCCTGCCCGATCTCGGCTACCTTTGCCCTGACATCTTCTCTTTGAATTATGGTCTCCGCCATGATGTCTCCGGGTCTCTAGCTCCCACTAACGGTCATCCCGCTTTTCACTTCCTTCGGAAAGACGGTCCCGGGTTCGAGCAGGGGATCGATGATGCAGTTTGTCCCTATCGTGATCCCCCCGGGGATGATCGTTCGCTTTCCGATGACGGTAAGACCCGAATAGAGATGTTCAGGGTGGGTGACGTTGACCGTCTTCGGGTCTCCGCGACCGACCGTGGTGCGTGCTCCCACCACCACCTCTTTATCGATTATGGACCGCTCTATCTCAACGCCCTCGCATATGCGGCAGTCATGCATAATGATGGAATCCCGGACGCTGGCCCCTCGTTCCACGATCACACCGGGGGAGAGCACGCAGTTTTCCACCTGTCCCTCGATGGTGCAGCCGGGGGATATGATGGACCGCCTTACCCGGGCCAAAGAGGACACCAGGACAGGGGGCCTGTCGAAGGCCGGCCCGGCGGAGTATATGTTGGTCATGGTCTTCCATGATCCGGGATCGATCCCCGATGAAGACTCCAGGAGGTCCATGTTGGCATCCCAGTAAGCCTGGACTGTACCGACGTCGCGCCAGTACCCGTCGAAGGGATAGGCGTAGACCACCTTTTCATTGAGCGCTCTGGGGATGATGTGGTGGCCGAAATCGTCCTCCTTCGACTCGGTGAGAAGCGAAATCAGGTATTCTCTGTCGAAGACATAGATCCCCATCGACGCCAGGTTGGACTTTGCCCGCGGTGATTTTTCCTCCCACTGCGTTATCCTGCTGTCGTTGTCGATGATGGCAGTTCCGAACTGCTGTGTCTCCTCCCATGGCACAGGGATGGTGGCAATGGTGACCCGGGCTTTTTTTGCCCGGTGAAAGGAGACCATCAGCCGATAGTCCATGTGATATACGTGGTCTCCCGACAGTATCATGATCTCATCGCTCTGTGCCGACATGACGAAGGAAATATTTTGCCGCACGGCATCAGCGGTTCCCCGGTACCAGTCCCAGTCCTCCTCCCCGGTCTTG
Source organism: Deltaproteobacteria bacterium UBA5756 (assembly GCA_002418985.1). Classification (GTDB taxonomy): domain Bacteria; phylum Desulfobacterota; class Syntrophorhabdia; order Syntrophorhabdales; family Syntrophorhabdaceae; genus Delta-02. The sequence continues at coordinate 78,950 of DIFE01000066.1, read as the reverse complement.
GGGGGGAAGATCTTGACGCTGCGGGAACGGCCCGACAGGTCCCAGGAAGAGCCGTCACCGATATGGTCCATGAGGGAAAGCGGTTTGTATTGGGTAAGGACCGCGACGTTGGTCACACCCGAATTGCCGATATTGCTCAGGGTGAAGTCGATTATCCGGTATATTCCGCCGAAGGGGACAGCGGGTTTTGCCCTGTGCCGGACAAGAATATTGAGTCTGCTTCCGACACCTCCTGCCAACAGGATTGCCGCCGGACCTCTCATTGTACCACCTCCCCGCCGAGGTACTCTTTCTTCGAAAAAGAGCCCGTCTTGAGTTTGGGGTGAATCGTAACCCCTCCCCGGATGCGGACCTTTTCGGGGACGATCGTTTCCATGCCTATGACCGTCAGGGCATCCCCGGGGTCTCCGACATCGGCGCCTTCCGAGATCACACAGCCCGTGTCCGCGACGGTGCGCGTCAATACGGCCCCGCTGCGAACGGTGGAGTCAAAGAACAGGATGGAGTCCTCGACGACGGCGCCTTCCTCAACTGTTACGCCGGGGAAAAGGATGGAACGCGCCACGCGGCCCCTGATGGAACAGCCGCAGTGGAGGAATACGTCTTCAAGGCTGGCCAGGGGGCCCACAAAGGCCGGCTGCCGGTCGCGGATATGACTGTCGGACATGTTGGTCCTGAGTTCCCACGAGCGTATGTCCACCCTCGGCCTACTGCCGAGGAGGTCCATGCTCGTGCGGTAGTATTCCTGTACGGTGCGGGTATATCCCCAGTAACCGCTGTGCTTGTATCCGAAGACCCTGTGTTTCTGCATGAGCATTGGGATGATGTCCTTGCCGAACTCGTGAGAGGAACTGGCCGCGTTTTCCTTAAGAGTTGCGATAAGAAGCTCGGTCCTGAAAACGTAGATCGTCAGTGATGCCCATTCCAGTTGCGAATTCTTCGGTTTTTCCCTGTATTCCGTGAGCCTTCCTCCGCGGGGGTCTCCTTCGTCCATGGAGGCCAGCCCGAACCGGGACGAACCCTCGGGGGAGACCTTGGTGAAAGCCACTGTCAGGTCGGCGTTCTTTTCAAGATGGAACTCGATGAGCCTGCGGTAATCCATGCGGTAGATATGGTCGCCGGAGAGGACGACGACAATCTCGGGGTTGTTGAGACGTATGAAGTCGATGTTCTGGTAGACGGCATCGGCCGTACCCTTGTACCAGTCGGAGGCACCCCGGCCCTGAAAGGGGGGGAGTATTACGGCACATCGCTGCCTTCCCGTCATGTCCCAGGGTTCTCCGTTGGCAATGTGGCTGATCAGTTCGAAAGGCCTGTACTGTGACAGAATACCCACGTTCTCGATATCTGAATGCATGAGATTGCTCATAGGGAAATCGATGACTCGATAAAGCCCCCCGTACGGGAGGACCGATTTGGGCCTGAAAAAGGTAAGTACGTCCAGTTCGCCAACCCTGCCGCCTGCAAGAATCATTGCGAGGACCTGTGCCATGATCTACCACGCTCCTTCTTAATTGATCAATAACCTGTTTCGAGAAGCGCCACGGGGAAATTCCGGAAGAGCTCGGAACAGGCGAGGCCCGAAGAGGCCTGCCACGAGGACCTTCCGTACTCTTCCCCCGTAAAAACGTTTCTGTAGACCCTCGCATCGGGACCTTCAGGCACTACCACCGTCGTGTCTTTCCACATTTCGCTGAAGGGCGAGTCCGGTGAAGGTAATATCTTCGCAAGGAACCTCGGAACGACCACTATGATCATTATGGTGAGGAAACGGCGCGCAAACGCTATGACTTGTCCTGACCGGGCCCCCGACACTTCCAATGGTATGTATTCGCCTTTTTCGAAAAGTTCCCGTATCTCGCCGCGAAGCTTAAGGGTCCTGTATGTTATGTACAGCTTTATTCTGCCGTCTTCCATCGAGCTTGTCAATTCTTTCGCGTATTCCAGCGTATTTTTGCGGCTGAGGTCTCCCTTTATGCGTTCAAGCATACCCATGCGAAGATCGTAATCGACAGGCGTCCTGTTGTCGGGGTCAACGAGGCTGAAATCCCACAGTTCCGTTCCCTGGTAAAAATCAGGGATGCCGGGGGAACATATCTTCAGAAGGGTTTGTGCCGATGAAGTGTACATGCCGCAAAGAGATATTGCCTTCTGGAAGGGTATGAAATCGTCGAGAAAGGGGTTGCTGCGTTTCCTGTCGAGAATGGTGTCCACAAAGATCGTCAGTGCCTCTTCGTACATCCTGTCGGTGTTGATCCAACTGGTATTGACCTTCGCCTCCTTGACCGCCTTGACCATATAACCCTTGATCCGCATTTTGTATGCGTCGTACTGTTCGTCGTTCAGGTTTTCCAGGGGCCAGGTACCGATAAGCGTCTGGTACAGGAGATATTCCTCGTTTCTGTCAGGCGCCTGGCGATTGTTGACGACGATCTTTTTTCTCTTGTTCAGTTTTGCCCAGAGGGTCACGTGTTCCCTCCACTCACCGGGAATCTCGGACAAGACATTTATCCGGGCCCGGACGTCCTCGCTCCGCTTTGTGTCATGGGTTGAGGAAGCGATGAGGGCACAGGGCCAATTCTTGATCCGCTCGATGTTCTGCCCGTGAAAGGTGTCGGGGAGAGTGCCGAAATGGTCCGGGTTGCCGCCCACCTCGTTCAGGGATACGAGCCGGTTATAAACGTAGAACGCCGTATCCTCCACGCCCTTCGCCATGACGGGACCGGTTATTTGCTGGAATTTCATGGTGAAATTGAGCCATGCCGCCTTTTCCTCATCATCCATGTCAGGATGGAATCCCAAAAGGAGGACGTTCTTCATGAAGAGAAAAATGGATTCGTTCAGAACGGGATTTCTTCTGATAGCCCGGGAGATAGCAAGCTCAATGTAGTGCCTGTCCCTCTCCCTGACATCCGGCCCGTTGATATACGTCCTGTAGACGGGGAAGCAGGCAATGACCTCGATGATCGCCTTGATCAGGCTGTTGAGGGTAAAATCGCGGGTCTGGCGGCTCTTTTCGGTGATCATGTTCAGACGATGCCCCAGCGTGTTGATCTCGCTTGACATGGCCACCCCCATTACGAGCTTTTTGTTCTCGTACAGGATCTCCTGGAAATCCGACTGTATCCGGGTAAACCTCCTGTAGATAGCATCGAAGGCCTTCGAGTTCCGGCTGTCCACAAAGAGTCCGCTGAGGGAATTGAGGAAGACATATCCGGTGGTGCTGAACAATGGCCATTCGGCGGGCATGATCTCGCCCCTGCCGAGTATCTTTTCGGCTACGATATAGAAAGGTTTGAAGTTTTTCTGTGTCTTAAGGGCCTCGTCATAGCGTTCCGAGATGGCATTTTCGATGTAGCTTTTTCCATAAGGGAGCCGGACGTTCTCCCTGACTTCCTCCACGTGGGCTTTCATAGCTATTGCGAAACACTTGCGCTGAAGCCGGTCGAAATACTCCGAGGGATCATACAGGCCGTCGGGATGGTCGACCCTCAGACCTGTCACCTTTCCCGCTTCGATAAGCTCGAAGATGAAACGGTGCGTTTCCTCGAAGACCCCGGGGTCTTCCACCTTGATCGCCGCGAGGCTGTTGATATCGAAAAATCTCCGGTAGTTGATTTCTTCGGTGGCCACCTGCCAGTACGACAGGCGATAGATCTGTTTTGAGAGGAGGTCATCGAGAAGGTCGAAGCTCCTGGATTCGCCCGGGGTCCCGTTGAAGACCTCTACGTTCCTGTCCACGAAGGCCCTTATTTCGGGATCATTTCGATAAATCTCGTGAAGCCGTTTTTTTATGATCTCTTTTTCCCGGTATCGCTCGGCAACCATCTCGGGGTCCGTATCGAGACATACCGGGAGTTTTCCCGCGGACGTGACGATACTGAGGAGTTCATCGTAACTGCCTCCCGGCTCCCTTTCTTTCACCTGGAGGTCCTCTATCTTCCAGGAGAGGATATCGGCATATGTTTCCGGGAGGATCGGCAAGGTAGTGTCGTAGACGTGAATGAAGAAGGAGCCGTCCCCGTATGCCAGCTGTATGTCCTTTCTTTCAAGTGCGACACCGTACTGGTCGCCGAGAAAGGGCAGAAGCACCTTGTTGCGCAGCTCTTTCTTGACGGGGTCCCAATCGATGTCAAAAAATACGCTGCAGGATGAAGCCGGCCCGTTTTCGAGGAGATCCATCCAGTATCGGTTGTCGCTGTCGATGCACATGTGGTTGGGCACGATGTCGAGGATTTGCCCCATATCGTATTCTTTGAGGGTTTTCGTGAAGAGATCGTAGTCTTCGTCCGTGCCTATTTCGGCATTGATCCTCGTCGGGTCCGTGATATCGTATCCGTGAAGGCTGCCCGAGCGTGCAGCGAAATAGGGAGAGGCATAAAGGTCGGTGATTCCCAGTTCCCGGAGATAGGGGATTATCTTCGCGACTTCCGTGAATTGGAAATTCCGGTTCAATTGGACCCTGTATGTCGAAAGAGGTATGCGGAGATTCATAGAGAGTTCTGTCACGATCTATTTCCTCCGAAGCTCCGGCAGGACTCTTCCCTCCGGTAGACCACCGCATTCCAGGGGCCCAGAGAGACCGGGATGCCCTCTGCCGCGTTGACGAGTGCCGGGGCCTTTTCACCGGTTCCGCCCCATTGTTTTGAAAACGTGTCGGTTATCACCGCCCATGTACCATCATGAAGCGGCGAGATGATGTTTGCCTCCTCCCCGCTGAAATTGAAGAAGCAGGCAATATCGCCGCCTGAAAGAGGCATCGTGACGCAGAGTACCGGCCGGTCGTGCCGGTATGTCACGTCAGGCCGATGCTGCTTCATCTCCCAGGGCTTAAGAGAACCACGCAGCGCGCAAAGGTGTTTGTAGAACCCGAAAAGAAGATCGTGACGCTCTTCAAATCGCAACTCCCTGTTGATCCTGGATCGAATGAATGTCTCCTCGGCTTGCGGGTCCGCCACGTCACCGCCGGGACCGAAAGCGGCGAATTCTTCGGCCCTTCCCGCCCCCACAGCCTCGATGAGGTTCTTGTCCCCATGACTTACAAAATATAGAAAAGGTGCCGTCTCGCCATACTCCTCTCCCATGAACAAAAGGGGGATGGAGGGCGACAACATCACGGCGGTCGCGGCCATTTTAAGCCTGTCAGGACAGACGAGGCCGGCAAGGCGCTCGCCCAGGGGCCTGTTGCCCGTCTGGTCGTGGTTCTGGGAAAACACCACGAACTGCGTCGGAGGTCTGTGTTTCGAGTGACTGCCGTGTTTTCTCCGGCGATATGAAGAAAACTGTCCTGTGAACACGTAGCCTTCGGAAAAGCCTTTCGCCAGGTCCCCGATGGAGCCGAAATCCATGTAGTACCCCCTTCGCTCCGCGGTAAGGAGTACATGGAGGGCGTGATGAAAATCGTCATTCCACTGGGCATGAAGGCCTATACCCCCGCAGTCCTGAGGCGTTATGACGCGGATGTCGTTGAGATCGCTTTCGGCAATGAGATAGGCCGTGCGGTTGCCGTCGTTTGCTGACTTCACCGTTTCTGCAAGTTCCTGGAGGAAGGTCCGGGCGCTGAAATCGTAAATTCCGTGAACAGCATCCAGCCTGAGCGCGTCGACGTGGTAGTGTGTGAACCAGCCCAGGGCATTTTCGATAAAATAATGCCGCACTTCGTCGCTCATGGGCCCGTCGAAATTGATCGCATCTCCCCAGGGGGTACGGTAACGGTTCGTGAAATATGGCCCGAATTTCGCTAGATAATTGCCTTCGGGCCCCAGATGGTTGTAGACAACGTCAAGGATGACGGCTATGCCATGTTCGTGACACGCGTTGATCATTTCCTTGAGTCCCGCCGGTCCGCCATAGGTGTTCTGGGGCGCGAAGGGGAAGGTGCCGTCGTAGCCCCAGTTCCTGCCGCCGGGAAACTGACCGACAGGCATGAGTTCGATGGCGTTGATGCCCAGTTCCTTAAAATAATCAATACACCCCGTAACGGCTTGAAAGGTTCCCTCCCCGGTGAAAGTGCCCACGTGAAGCTCATATATGGTGTATTCTTCAACGGGAATGCCCTGCCAGCCGCAGTCAGTCCATTGAAAAAAAGAGTGATCGACGATCCCCGACGGACCGTGCACTCCCCGGGGTTGAGACCGTGACGCAGGATCGGGGAATGCCTCATGTTCGTCGATGACGTACCGGTAAAGATCGCCGTTTCCGGCGGATTCCAGTTTTCCTTCAAAATAATCGGATCCCGAGCGCTCGAGAGACGCGATCCGTCTGTCGGAACCCTGTCCCAACTCAACCGATATCATCCCGGCAAAAGGCGCCCAGACCCGAAAAAATGTCGAGCCGTCAGGCAATGGCAGGGCACCGATGTGCGTCCCGGCACTGGTGTCTATCAGATCATTCATATATTATCCAGTATAGCAGAAAGACAGCTCATGAGTTCTGAGAGACTGATCACGGGAAAGAATCGCGCGTCACCATCACCAGTGTCCTGTCTCTCATTACAGCTCTATAAGGCTTCCTCCCCGTGACGACAGGGTATGCCATACAGCAAGGTAGTCCCGTATCTGCCTCGTAATGAGGAAATTCTGACGGACATATTCGCGGGCTCGCTCTCCCATCTGCTGAGCCATCGGGGTATTGTTAAGGAGCTGCCGTATCCTGAAGGCCGCTCCCTCTATGGAGTGGACGAGAAAGCCCGTCACCCCGTGGACGATCTGCAAAGGAATACCGCCCGCCGCTCCTCCAATAACCGGTTTGCCTTTCCACATGCCCTCCGCGACGGTAAGACCGAAACCTTCCTTGAGCGATTTCTGGAGGATGACGGTAGCCATCCTTTGCAGGGCGTTGATGTCCTTATCACTGAAAGGCGGCAACAGAAGGATGTGGATATCGGGATCGTTTGATGCAAATTCCCGAACCTCGTTGAGGACCTCGGTGCCTTCGGGGTCATCCGCTGCGGGGCTCCCGGCGAGCACGAGGACGCAGTCGTTGTATTTCTTTACCATCCGGTAAGCCATGATGACGCCGGTGGGGTCCTTGAACTTGTCGAAGCGGGAGACCTGGAGAATAACCGGTTTGTCCCGGGGAATGCCGAGCCTGTCTGCCGTTTCGGCTATCTCATCATTGCTGAGATCCCTGTTCTTGGTGGAAAGCGGGTCGATCGACGGGGGTATGATGAATTCGTTGCCACTCAGAGCGCCGGCAAAACGGGAAACGGAATAGATCGCCGCGTCGAATTTTGCCGCATATCCTCCTATCCGCTTGACGACATCCTGCTGCGGATTGGAAACGTCGATATGGCAGCGCCAGATCCAGACACTTTCCTTGCGGAAAGTGACAAGCGGAACAGGTTGGGGGTCGTGGATGAGCACGGCATCGGCATTGAGGTCCATGCCCGCGGCATTCGCCTCGTTGATCTTGAAATGGTGCTCCCACATGTCATCGTCTATAAACTCGGTATTCCCCTGAAGGGCGTTGTGGACCTTCTTCGTCATGTCGAAGAACCTGTCATCACCCGTGATGATCTCCCAGCGAGCCTTGATCCCGAGACTTAACATGATGGGGATCATTCTTTGCAGTATCTCGGCGACGCCTCCGCCCTCCCGTGTCGAATTAACGTGGAGAAACGTCTTTCCCGCAAGGTTGTCGGCAAGTTTTCTCAGGAGGAGAAGGTCTCCCTTGGGTGCGATGCCCGTGTATGATTCTATCATGAACGTACCCCCGCCATTTCCATGTCGCTGCTGACCTCTTCCATGATCATCCCGGAAATGTGAGTCCGTATCTCCTCCGTGGTGTGCATGAAAGGGTCGATGGCCTGTATCTTTTTCGCCAATTCTGTCTTCAGGAGACTGTCCTCCAGCCAGCGTGAAAAGTCGTCCGTCCCCGCCGTGACTCGCATGCGTGCCTCGTAGAAATGATAGTAAATACAGCCGCGGTCTATAAATTTCAGCGCGATGAGAAATTCGGCCAGGTTTTTGGCCCATACGCCGACGGGGAAGACAAAGGTAATCGTTTCATTGAAGAAGAACTCGTCTCCGGGCAAAGCATCGCGGGGCTCGGGAAAACTCTCCAGGTAGGAGTCGATGACTCCGACCAGGGCGGCGCGAAGATCGGAGATCGTTTCGCAGGAGTAGGAGTCGATATTGGAGAGCTGTTCGGCAAGCGCCCGCTCCTCCAGGCTTTCTCCGGCCCATTGCGCGAAATCGTTGGTATATTCCAGGATGTGTTCCTTCAGGAAATACTGGTAGGTATGGTGAAATATCGAGTCGTCACTCACGGTGGCGATTATCTCCCGCAACTCCATCAGGTTGGCGGCCTTTTTGCCCGTCGACTTGATGATGCTGATGCATTGCCGGAACTCAAAAGGGCGTTCCTTATCTTTGATTTCAACTTCGTCCATCATTCACTCCTTACTCCCAACTCCTCACTATTTTTCTCCGGTCATCTCCGGGGCCGTCTGCGGTCCCTTTCCGCCGGGTGCCTTCTTTTTCCGTGAGCGGCGCAGGAAAAAGGATACCAGGATGCCCGTGACCACTCCGAGGACGACAGAGAGAAAGACCACTATGGCAAGCGACGCCTGATATGTCCAGATGAGGAAAGAAAAGGACACCGGCTGCGAGTTCTGGGTTGAAAAAATGGCCACGAGAGCGGCTATACATGCTATGAGAATAAGGAGACGCATCCTTTCCTCCCCTTCGACCCGTTTTCACCCGGGTCAGTTCATGGGTTTTCACGAGCGATTGTCTTCCTCAACCGCCTCCCGAATTCTCTCAAGCACATCGGGCAAAGCGGCGGTCACCCTGTCCCAGCTGGATATGAGCGGAACACCCAGAGGGTCCTTGGTAATGACCTGGGCAGCCATTTTAATACCGTTGATGAAGGTTTCAACGGAAAGGCTTTCTTCGTGACGGTCGAACCTGAGACCGTTGATGGAAGCGTCATCCTCATATCGCTTCAGGAGATCCTGGGCGGTCCGGGCATAGGTGGCGAAGAGAGTCTTGAAGAATCCATCGGAAAAGACGATACCTTCGGAGGCAAGTGTCCGGAAAATGGACTTGCAGATATCGACACACATTTTATTGAGGCCTTTGGAGGCGTTCTCCGGTGAGAGGTCCTGGTGTTTGTGTTCATAATTTTCCGCAATATCAACCTGGCATACGCGGTTTATCGAGGTGTTTCTGTATACCTCGGCCAGGGTTCCGACCTCAAGGCCCCAATCCCCGGGGATCTTGTTGACGCGGGCGAGGTTCACGTCCATGGAAAACTCGCCGGCAAGGATATAACGAAAGCTGTCGAAGAAAACGAGCAGGGGATGAAAGCCGATGATCTTTTCAAGTGCTCGTATGAGAGGGGTTACGAGCAGCCTCGTGACCCTGCCGTGCATCTTGTCCGTGACCCGTGTGTAGTAACCCTTGCAGAAGTCGTAATCCAGGCTGGGGTTGGTGACGGGATAGCAGAGCCTTGCCAGCATTTCCCGGGAATAGGTGACGATGTCGCAGTCATGAAGGGCTATCGCGTTGAATTCCTGCCGTGCAAGTACGTAGCCGTATGCCATCCAGACGGAGCGTCCCTTGCCTTCAAGGCCTGTCGGCAAGTCTTCGGCCTCGATGGAGCGGTATACTTTTTTCATTCTTTTTCCGTTGTTCCAGACGACGCATGTTTTTTGGGGAAGAACGGAGAAGAACTGCCGTGCGTTCTCGAATTCACTGTCCGTCGCGGGGCCGAGTGTTACGACGATCTCCTTGATATATTCGACCTTTTTGAGCTCCTCGACTATTCGTGTAAGCGCCTCGCCGGAAAGCTCGCTGTACAGGGAAGGCAGAACAAGCGCGATGGACCTGTCTTTGGCATACCGCGTGAGCCTTGATTCGATGTCTTCCAGGCTTGGATGTCCCAATTTGTGGAACGTGGCGACAACGCCTGTTTGATAAAAGTCGGACATAATCGTTCTCCTTTTGAATAGTGTATCACTCTATTCGAAAAACGACGCGAAGTATGTAAACTATGTTACACTTCCCCCGGGGCTTTCAGGGTACAATAATTATAGACATGAAAGCTGACTGTGTCGATAGACGCCCGGTGCATGCGCGCGCCAGTGCCCGGGAAAGGAACCGCGAGACATTTAAAATATGAAAAAACCCGTGCTCTTTACGGACCTCGACGGGACGCTTCTGGATGCCCGCACCTACTCTTTCGATGCGGCCTTGCCCGCTCTTCGTCTCCTCGGCAGGCTGGATGTTCCCGTAGTCATCTGTTCCAGCAAGACCAGGGCCGAGATCGAACACTACCGTGGAAAACTGGGCAATCGCGATCCTTTTATCCCGGAAAACGGCGGAGCGGTTTTTATACCCCGGGGATATTTCCCGGACGATGCACAGGTGACGGTTCCCGGCGATGAAGTCGAAAAGCATGGCTACCGGGTCATTCACCTTGGCGCGAGCTATCGGGACCTCCGGCGGGCATTAATGGAACTTCGCGAGGAGGGATTCGACGTCCGGGGGTTCGGTGACATGTACCCCGAAGAGATAGCATCCGCAACGGGTCTTCCCATAAAAGAGGCAGTCATGGCCGGAATGCGCGAGTTTGATGAGCCCTTCTTCTTCCCGGGCGGGGAAGACGGGCAGGAAAAGCTCGTAACCGCTGTGAAGGAAAAGGGTTTTAACATTACAAAAGGCCTTTTTTATCATATCCTTGGCGCGAGCGACAAGGGCAGGGCCGTTTCCATCCTTATCGGGATGTATCGGAAGCAATACGGTGACATTCTTACCGTCGCCCTCGGCGACAGCCCCAATGACCTGTCCATGCTCCACAGTGTAGAGCACCCGATTATCGTGGAAAAGCACGACGGTGGCTACGACCCTCGTCTCGCGGCGGAAAATTTTGAGCAGGCCGCGGGAGCCGGACCCGAGGGCTGGAATCGAGCGGTGATCAAGTTTCTGAAAGAAACGGGATACCGGATATAGGAGAAAAAATTCGTCTCAACATTTCCCCGCCTTGTTCGCGTCAACCCCACGTCCTTTCTTCACTTCATAAAGACCATGACGATTCGCGGGAACGCAAGGATCAGAGCCAGAGTGAGCAGGTTGCACAGGATGAAGGGCAGGGCCGACTTGTATATATCCATCATGGTGATATCCTCGGATACGATACCCTTCATCACGAAAAGGAGGAGGCCGAAAGGCGGCGAGGTGAAGCCGATATCGAGAGCAATGAGCATCATGATGCCGAACCAGAGGGGGCTGATGTTTGCCTGGTATATGATGGGCATGAAAAGGGGAACGGTGACCATCATCATGGCGGTCTGGTCCATGAAGCAGCCGAGCAAGAGCAATACGGAAAGCATGAGCATGACAAGAAGGACATCGGGAAGGTTGAGGGAGATGATCGATCCGATCAAGCCCGCGCCCGCGCCGGTAAAAGAGATGATCTGGCTGTAACCTGCCGATCCCGCGATTATGAGAAAGATCATACCCGTTGTTTTCAGGCTACTGGCGAGGGTATCGACAAGTATCTCCAGAGTGAGCTTCCGGTAGGATATCGCGAGTATCAGGGCCCCGATGCAGCCAAGAGAAGCTGCCTCGGTAGGTGTGGCGACCCCCATGTATATAGGGCCGAGAACGAGGGTGATGACGGAGAAGAGAGGCATCACATAGATCAGGAATTCCTTTGCGAGACCCGGGAAGTCAGACCTTTGCACTTCGTAGGCAGGCGCTATTGATGGATTGATGAGGGTTCTCGTTATAATGTACGAAGAGTAAAGAAAGGCCATGATGAGCCCCGGGAGTATGCCTCCGATCAGTATCCCCGATATTGATATGTGGGCCACCGAACCGAGAACGACAGCCAGTGCGCTTGGAGGGATCATCATGGCAAGACCTCCCGTCCCGACAATGGGGCCTATCATCAGCGGTTTCCCATAGCCTCTCCTGCGCATCTCCGGCATCAGAGAGGAGCCGAGCAAAGCCGTATTGCTGATTGCCGAACCGGTCAGGCCGGAGAAGAAGGTCGAGGCGGCGACGGCCAGCATGCCGAGTCTTCCGGGTATCTTCCCGAAAAACTTGTCGAAGATGTTAAGGACATTATATGCGATTCCGCACCTGAAAATGATCTCGCCCATGAGGATGAAAAGAGGGATGGGGGTCAGGGTGAAGTTGGCGAGGGAACTGTAGATATTGAGCACGAGCTGTTCGATGCCCCGTGTTCCTCCCATGAAAAGGTATGCCCCCGCGATGTTGATGAGGAAGAATGCAAAGGCGATGGGAAAACCGGTCAGAATAAGCGCTATGAATCCGCCGAAGAAAACTAGAAGGATGACCCACCACTGCATGGTCATTCACCCCCGCGGAGATCGTCAAGAAGCTTGACGAAAAACTCGGCTGCGACGAGGAACATCCCGGGGGATATGGGAGCGATCACAAGCCATTTCGGTATCTCAAGAGACCTGATGACGGGTATTCCCAGAAGAAACTGTTCGCGTGTCACTATCGCGGAAAAGATGCATAAGGCTCCCGCTACGAAGATCCCGAGGACATCCGTAATGGCGCGACAGAGTTTCTTTCCACCCGGACCCAGTCGGTCGGCAACGATGTCCAGACTTACATGCCCCTTTTTCCTGAGGACCCAGCCGGCACTGAAAAATGCCAGGTATATCTGCAGATATTCCGAAATTTCGACGGTCCACATAAGGGGCCTGCGAAAAAAATACCGGGCGATGACTTCGCAGCCTATGGACAGGGCCATGAACAGAATGCATGAGGCAGACACTATTGCCGTGACGTCCAGTGCTTTCGAAAGGAACCGGCGCAGATCACTGCTCCATCAATTTTTTGAGGCGCGCTCCGGTAACCGGGCTTTTAGCCAGCACCTTGTCCCATCCCGACCTGTACGCTGTGTCCAGATAGAGGTCTTTTTCTCCGTCTTTGAATTCGATCATCCTGACGCCCCGCGAAAACAGCAGTTGCTTCTCTTGCTGGGCCAGTTTGCGCGAGAGATCGTAGCTTTCCCGCTCCATTCTCTCGAATATGCGCGTAATAAGCCTCTGTTCCTCAGCGGGGAGCCTTTCCCATGATCCTTTGTTTATGAGGACACAGACATCAGTCTGGTAAAACCCCGGTTCTATGATATAACGGATAACTTCCTGCCATCCCATTTCATGTATGCCTATCGCCGGCCATCCGAATCCGTCCACAATGGCCCGCTCGAGGGCTACATAAACCTCCCCCGGGGCTGTCGTGACGCCGACCCCGCCAAGGGCCCTGACAAATGGTTCATAGATGGGAGTGATCCTGATCTTGAGACCTTTGAAGTCGGGCCCCGTCAATGGTTTTCTCATATAGAAGTGATAGCTGACTCCACTTGCCATCTTCCCCAGATAGATGACGTTGAGCTTCTGTTCCATGAGTTCTCTGTAGAAACCGTATATTCCCCTTTTCCGTTCTTCCATGGGGGAATGGCGGGACAGCTTCATGGCGTCGGCCTCAGGCAGTTGAGGGACGAAATACGCCGCAGGCAGAAGAGCAACGTCGACAACGCCGCTCCTGACGGCCTCAATTTGCTCAAAAGGCGGCACGGCCTCCGGCCCGCCGACAAAAAGAAAACGGGTCTCCTTTTTGCTCTCCCGCTGCACGGCGTCTGTAAAAAGGCGAAACTGTCTCGCCCACACGCTGTCTGCCGTCGCAAAGGTGACCGTTTTAAGGCGGGCGCAGTATGCTGGCGTCCCACTAAGAAGAGATGTCCCGATGAGGATAAGGCAACACAGGATAGCAGGAATGGAAAATACAGCCCTGTTCATTTTGACCCCGCGAAGGATTCCAATCTGGTCCGGTCTATGATGGTGTATTTCAGACGTCCTTTCGTGATGAGGCTCAGCCTGCTCAGATGATTGAGGACATTGGTTACCGTTACGCGGGAGAGGCCGGTGATATTTGCGAGGTCTTCATGGGTTATCCGCTTCTTGATGACGATTCCCCCTGCCGTTGGTTCCCCCACTTCATGCATCAGTTTCAAAAGGGTGCTGGCCACTCGTTTCTGCGCGTCGAGAAATGAAAGGCTCTCCACCTGCAGGCCGAGGAGTCTGAGCTTTCTGATGATGGAAGTGATAATGAGCAGGGAGACGGCCGGGTCCGTCCTGATAAGGGCCTCGGTTTCGTCGATGTCGAAGATATGGATATCAGTCTCTTCAAGGGCAGTTGCGGTGGCAAAGTACGGATAGTGGTCAAAGGCGGCACTTTCGCCGAAAAAAGTGTTGTTCTCCTGGATGGCAAGTATCTTTTCGGAGCCGCTCTCCCTGAATATGCTTACCTTCACTTTACCGCTCCTGACAAAGTAAAAAGACCGGCTTTCTTCGCCCTGCATGTATATGATTTGGCCGGTCCTGTAGTGCCTGAGTCGTCCGATACCAAGAAGAGTCTCGAGTTCTTCCGTGTATTTGCCCACATTATCCGTTACGTAGGGCGAATCGGAGAGATAGGGTAGGCGGTTCTCTCCTTCAGTGGTTTTTTTCTTCATACTGTTAAAAACTAGCACGAATGTAGCCTGTTTTACAGAAAAATGACCCGAGACCCTGTATATATATGTCAACGATGGCAGCTGAAAGAACCCCGTTCGGGATTCAACGCGGGTTCAGGCCGTCCGTGATAATGATTGATATTGCAGGGTAGCTGGCTTGCCTGCTGAATGCTGGGGGAGATTTATCCGGGTCTCCTCCGGTTTTTTTTTACGAAAGGGTGTTCCGGGGTTCAGGACTTCCCACCTTTTCCGTCTTGACATCCGGGACAGGTTTGTATTATAAAAGACAACACGCGCGGGAATAACTCAGCGGTAGAGTGCAACCTTGCCAAGGTTGAAGTCGCGGGTTCAAATCCCGTTTCCCGCTCCAAAAAAACACAGGGGATGGACGAAGAGTCCATCCCCTTTTTTTGCGCTTAAATTTTTATAAATGTCAGCGGGCATTTCGGATGCATAATTAATCAGCCGACTTCTGGACATAGAAACACCAGTTCTTGGCTCCGTCATTTTCGGAACTGATGAACGAATCTATTGAACGCCTTGAAGTGGATCAGGTGCGGCGGTATGTGGTGACGGAACTTCGAATGCTTGATATCTGGTCCAATGAAGCCAAGTAGGACGCCCTTTTTATATTTACAAGGTGTCCTTGTTGTTCCGTGAAGTAATTTTTTCACAGTTGTTGACCCTATGGATGAAATCAAGGCAATTGGATTGAAAGGGATTGGAGAATCTTTTCGAAACGCTGTGAAAGGGGGGCAATGGGTCCTGATCCGAGGCAACACAAATTCGCATTATACGCCAACAAAAAAAATTTCAACAGTCTGGTTTTTCCCAATTGGGATGGTTATACTTGAAACCAAGGTAGCGCTACCTGAATTGATACAAGGAGTGAACAGAGAAAGGGAAACAAGGATTGGAGGACTGTATGAACGAGGACACTCCGCCAGACTATTTGGTCGAAAATAGAGGAAAATCACAGGCTGCCAAGCATGCCTGATACCCATTAGATGGGTGGTAAAGAAAGAGAACAATGAGGCCCGCTTATTTTAGCGGGCCTTATATTTTGGGTGCGCTAAGCATGGCGCGTGACGCCTCAACAACTAATTTTTACTGCTTCAATCCAAAACTCCTTTGAGTAGAAGTCGTTGGTACTTTCTCCCGTCTCGACAATTCCTTTAAATGAGGGACTCCGGAAGCGGTGCTCAGGGCTCCGGGGACGGTGTTAAGTGTTCACTAATTCGCCTTTTGTAAACAAACGGTAAGGCTTATGGTGATGGGGGTAGAAGTGACAATGCATCGATTGGCGCTGATCGTATCCGCACTATTAATCTTGGGCTGTCATGCTTTCACACCAAAGGAGGGGCAAATGCAGATGCAGGGAAACGTACAATATCTCAATCCATCAGGCTTGCATAAGAATCCCGCATATACACAGGCTATTGTCGTCAGCGGCAATGCAAAAACAATCTATGTCGGTGGCCAGAATGCTGTAGATGCTTCTGGCAACATAATCGGCAAGGGTGACATCGGAGCGCAGACTGAAAAAACGCTACAGAATTTGGAAACAGCTCTGACGGCAGGCGGGGCAGGACTTCAGCACGTCGTAAAGTGGAACGTTTATATCCTGCAAGGCCAATCGGCCAAGATTGGATTCGAGGCGTTTCAGAAAGTGTGGGGCCAACGTCCGAATCCACCTGTCATTAGCGCAATCTTTGTGCCTGCATTGGCTCACCCCGATTTTCTTGTGGAGATCGATGCGGTTGCAGTTATTCCTCAGAAATAATCTGCAGGCATAGCTAAATGAGACTGACCACGCCCAAAGGACGGGGGGGCTGCTTCACACTAAATTAGTGACAATTTGGAGGAGATGTAATGCTAATTCCTCATCGAAACCTTTATGCGGAAGGCATCCAATACTTGCCTGCAAAAGTATGTGATCATCAAGAACTCGGCAAAACTCGAGCTGGCAGACGGCAGGCCGCATATTTTAAAAACATTTGAAAAAAGTGTCCGGATAAATAATACTCCCTCCTGATAGTCTTATACCAAGCAAAGGATGCCGAACATGAAAAAGCATATCCAGTCCAGTCTGTGGTTTATTGCAATGGCCTGTTGCGTCGCGTTCCCTCCGCAGCCGGTTTTCGCGACAACACCCGCACAGGTATTCGAAAAGGTGAAAGACTCCATTGTATCAGTGAGAACCATGGATGCCGAAGGAAATGTAAGAAATCAGGGCAGCGGAGTTATTATAGCCCCCGGCCGGATAGCGACAAGCTGCCAGGTCCTGGATGGGGGAACCGTGTATATGGCCGGCAGGAGCGGGCTGATGACGCCGGCCGTTTTGTTCGCTGAAGACGGAGACAGGGATATATGTCTCCTCACGGCCGGGAAGGTTGACGGCCGGCCGGCGGTCCTGGGAAAGGCCGGGAAGCTCGGGACATGGAGCAGCGTGTATGCCGTTGGCGTTCCTCTCGGCTCTCTGCCTTCTTTTTCCGCTGGAGAGATCCTGAGGAGGTGGGGAGGGTTCACGCAGACAACGGCAGTGATATCTCCCGGCATGGAAGGTGGGGGGCTTTTTGACGGCGAGGGCAGCCTTGTCGGATTGCTGACCCTCTACAAGGAAGGCGAGCAGAGCTTCAACTTCGCCATGCCCGCTGAATGGATAGGGGAGGTGAAATCGGGACCCAATCCGGCCGGTGGGAGAAGGGGGGAGACGCAATGGCTTAAACACTCCATCTACCTGGAGAAGTCCGGGGATTGGGACGGACTTTACGCCTGGGGAGCTGAATGGTCAAAAGCCCTTCCCGCAAGCGCCGATGCCCATTATTTTCAGGGGATCGCCTCCCGCGGCCTGAAGAACTACAACGAGGCGGAGGAAGCTTTTTTCCGGGCTGCAGGCATGGAACCCGCTAACGCCACCTATTGGTACAACCTGGGGGTCATTTACAACGCGCTCAAGCGTCACCATGAGGCGGTTGACTCCTACCGCGAGGCTGTCCGCCTGGAGCCCGGAATGACAGAGGCGTTGATCAGCCTTGGGGTGACCTATACCCTGACCGGAAATCCCTCGGCAGCCATGGATACCGCCCGTGAGCTGCGGCGCGTCGACCCGTTCAACGCCGATATCCTTCTGAAGATGATCAAATCCCGCTGACGACGACGGAGTGAGGGGCTTCCGGCGGTGGAAAACTGAAAGCGGTATCTGGAGGTATCCCCCGTGAACTAAGGATACCTCCGACTGCCGTTATCGGGTTGATTCATCCAGTCCCGTTCTCCTGATCAGCGCAATCCCGTCGTCACGATAAGCATGCCGAAACGGTTTTTGTCGTCAAAGGTCACGACAGGTATGCGTCCCGGCTGATCCGGATCACCCTGCCACTTTTTCGTTGCCATTACCTTTCCTCCCCGGCCGGCCTTGAAGACAATGACTCCGTCGCTTCCCATGCGCACGGCTACCCTCCTTTTCTCTCCAGGCGTCATACGGTTCGACGGGGAGAATGATTCCCCCTCGGTAAAGATGTGGACGTTTTCCTTTGAGGCGTTCGTCAGTTCCGCCATTACCGAAGATAACGGGGCATTTCCGGATGATACCGGAATTCTCCCCGCACTGACAGCTGAAGATGAAGAGCCCGCCGGATAGCCTTCAACGCGGCTGAATCCGCGTCCGCCGGACTGGCTGTTTTGCGCCCATGTGGAGGGCTCCGAGTCGATTACCGTATACGTCCCCGCCGGAATGGTGATATTGGGATAGCACGTCCAGTAGGCGTTGGGAACGCCACCCTGTCCCGGTGCGCCGGTTGTCCGCCAGGGACCGTAGGTCGTCCCGGTGGAGGAGCGCAGGCCGATGGTTCCGGGGCGCGAACCGCCGGCGTTGTTCCAGTGATAATCCTGGATCAGGGTTATGACGTGGGGGGCGGAAATGGAGAAAACGGTGGGTTTTGACGGGTTGTTGTAGACACCGCCGATGTTGCCGCTTTCAAAGATGACCTTTCCCTTTGCGCCCGGGGCCGCGGAGGTCTTGACCGGCGTGGAGACGGATTCCTTTACCTGGGGCTTCTTCAACCTGGCTTCCATCTGTCTGACATGGGCCTCCAGCGCCGGATCAGGCCATATCTTCAGGCTTTCCTTATACTTGTTCACTGCCTCCGGGTGATGTCCCTCATTCTGTAGCCTTTGGCCTTCGTCGCGCAACTTTTGCGCCCATGACGCCTTTGACTTTGTTTCGGCCTCCTTTTTCAGCCGCTCTTCAATCTGTCTTAGATACGCTTCCAGTTGTGCGTCAGGGTTGCAGCGCAGAGACTCCCGGTACCGGGAAACCGCTTCAGCGTATTGCTTGCCGGTGACCAAGGCATCCCCCTGGCGGCGCAGGTCAAGGCATGCCCGTTTCTCCGCGGCCTTTTTGTCCAGCGCCTCAACCAGCCTCCGGACATAATCCTCCCTCTCCCTGTTGCCCGGCGCGCATGCGATGTTTTCCCTGAACCTTCCCAATGCCTCGGATTGTTTGCCCGAGTTGTACAGTGAGGTTCCTTCCGTCCACTTTGCCTCGCATTTGAGCGCTGCATCCTGCTTTTGCGCCTTGGCGCGCCTTAATTCCCCCAGCTTCCATTTCAGCTTGTTCCAGTGGATCTCCATGTCGCCGTTTCGCGGCCGGATCTTCAGCGCCTCTTCCGCTGCTCCGATCCCCCTCTGGATGGTTTCCTCGTCCAGAGCTTTGTCGGTCATGGCAAGCCCCGCGGCATAGGCGTAAAGTTCCTTGAAGCGCTTGTCCTTGGCCGCGGCGTCCTCCCGCAGCTTGTAATACTTGGCGTAGTCGGGATCGGAGATGTCCCCGTTTTCCTTTATCGCCCTCAGACCCTCGGTATACTGAGTCACCGCCGGCTCGAAGTTACAGGCGCGATAGTAGCTGTCTCCGTTGTTGAAAAACGATTGGGCATAGGCTTTCGCGTGAAGGATCTTCTGCTTCTTTTCCATGGCCGCGGCGAGGTCGTCGAGCTGTTTCCGGCGCGCATCGGTCTGATTGAAATACACCTGCCGGTTTTTCAGTTCCCTTGCGATGGCGCCGAGACTGTTGGCGTCCGCGGGGCGCCCCTTGGCGAAATCCGCCCTGGCGTTTTCATAGTATTGCATCGCGCTGCGCCGTTCGGTGAGCCTGACGTTAACCAACTGGAGCGAAGAGGAATACTGTTTCTGATCCGGCGGGGTAAGCTCCTGGGTGAGCACCTTCTTGAGATGGGTTTCCGCCTCTTCCCACTCCTGAACCTTGAAGAGCCGCGTCCATTCGTCCATGCTCTTGCGGGAGAAATCGTTGTACCAGGCAAGGCCTTGGTTGAACTCGGTGTTTACTCTTTTCCACACCGGGTTTTCCGAAGATTGCCCGGCTGCCAGGGGACGGAGGATGTCCTGAAGTTCCAGCATGGCCCGGTGGGCGGACCAGACCTTTTTCCGCGCGATAAACTCATCGAACTCTTTCGCCTTTGCCTCGATGCGGGGCCATTGGGCCGCATATGCGTTGGCGTCGGACAGTTTCCTTTTCGCGTCGCCGTCAGCGGGATTTATCTCCATGGCCTGGTCCAGTCTCTTGATGGCCGCCTTGTAATCCGCTTTGTGCAGGGCGTTCCAGCCATCCTTCTTCAGGGCGGCTGACAGTTCGTTGAACGCTGGAGTGACGATGCCGGGATCGCGTTTTTTCGCTTCTTTCCCCAGATAAAAGGCGTCGTCCATGCGGTTTCCCTTTAGCGCCTTGCGTATGGATGCCTCAACTGCCTTGGTGTTGGAGGCCCGTGCCTTTTCCAGAATGGGTTTGACGTCGGCGTCCGTGGGATTCTTGACTTTGTGGACGCTCCCATAGCAGTTCCTGGCATGTTTTTCTCCGGTGGGCACGGGCGTGCACCAGCCGCTGAGGGGGCCCCAGCAGGTGCACCCTCCGGCGCAGTCGCCCATCTTGCTGTAGTAGCCGCCCAGCATCCCGCCGCAGTCCATGCACAGGCAGTTGAGGAGATCGTCTTCCTTGCTGGATGTCAGGGATTGTTTCTTTTCCTTTTCGCAGTTTTCGATGATGGCGGTCATGTCCGCGCGCAGTTTCTCCAGTTCGCTTTTCGCCTGGGCCACGGTTACCGTTTCCAGGCGGGTGTCCAGGTCGCGGATACGGTCTTCCAGGTCGCTGATGCGCTTCATGACGTCATTGGAATGGGACGGGTCTTTCTTCAGGCGTTGCAGTTCGGTAGCCGACTTGTCCCGTTCAATGCGATAGTCGGCCGCCATGCCGCGGTCATCGTAGGAGAGACGGGGGATACGGATGTCCGCCACCGGGAAGCGCACGTCCTGTCCCAGGTATTTATCATAGGAGGTGGTCGCCTTGGTGTTGGCGTCCCGCGCGGCGTTCGCCCGAGCCCTGAACTGCGCCAGGTCCGGGTTCATGCTTATGAAGACTTCACGTTTTTTGTCATTCTCCCGGATTCTCGCCCACAGTGCATCCACGCGCGGGTTGGCGGCGGTCAGGCCCCCGAGGCCCGTGGAGGTCAGGGAACTCATTTCGTAAAGAATCGCTTCACGTTCTCTGGCGATGGACTGGTAGCCGATGTTGTTTTCCAGCTGGTCGCGCAGGGCCTTTTCCGCGAGCTGCATGGCGGTGAGTTTCGACTTCAGGTCATCTTCCATGGATTTCTGCCTGGCGCTGTCCTTGGGGGCAATCTCGGAGTCGTAGTGACGGTTGAATTCGCCTATGATATTGTTAATCTCCTTTGCGTCGCCTTCCTTGTCGCATGGGCCGCCCTGTTTTTTCATGAGATCGGCGTTCCGTTTGTATGCGCCTGCGAAATAGGATTGCAGGGTCTTCGTGTAGGCGGACATTTCCCGTTCCGCTTTCGAGGTAAGGAACGCCCTGCTCAGCATGGTTTCATCGTTGGCGTGCACCATTTCATGGGCCAGAGAGCCGGAGAGCTGGGTAATGGCGGCAAAATCGACGGTCCCCGCCGGGTTGACGGAGGCAAGGAGGGCGTTCTCCGGGATATAGATGGCGCCGGTGGGGGACCAGTAATAGGGGTCGGCGTCGGTCATGTCCAGGCCGATGCTGTTGAGCATGCTTTTCGACGCCACCATGATATTGCCGCTGGCGTACCATTTCCTGATCCGGCCGGCAAGCTCCGGATTACCGCTTTTTTCATGAAAGGTGATGACTGCTTCAATCGCCTTTTTCAGACGTTCATCATCGCTGATCATGGCGGTTTTCGCTGCATCGGCGATGATACTGAGGCCGATAGAGAGGGTGAAGGCGCATATAAGGATCATTATGACGCTTCTGAATTTCATAACTCCTCCATACAGTTGGTTCTCACATGAGAATCGTTCTTGTGTTTACGTTTTCGTTGGCTATTATTTTCTACAGGCAAAGGAAAGTATAGATGATTTTCCGCTTTCCACGTCATGGAAAATGGGATTGTGGTGGAGGTTTCGTTATCTGTGACCTTACAGCCGGACAGAGGAGTCGGACATGGCTAAGAAAATAGTGATAATCGGCGCGGGACCGGGCGGATTGACCGCCGGTATGATACTGGCCGGCAAGGGCTACGAGGTCGAGATCTTCGAGAAGGCCCCCTGTGTCGGCGGCAGGAACGCTCCCCTCCGCCTGGACGGATATACGTTCGATACCGGCCCCACTTTTCTCATGATGAATTATATCCTTGAGGAGGTGTTCTCCCTGGCCGGGCGGGATGTGAACGATTATCTGGATCAGGTGAAGCTTGATCCCATGTACCGCCTGGTTTTCAACGACATGGAGATATCCCCTTCCAGCGACCATGAGAAGATGGAAAGGGAGATCGCCAGGGTATTTCCAGGGAGCGAGGCGGGCTACAGGAGATTTCTGGAAAAGGAAAAGGTTCGATACGACGCCATGTTTCCCTGCCTCAAGGCTGATTATTCATCTTTTTTCTCTCTCTTTTCATCCAACCTGATAAAGGCCCTGCCTCACCTTTCCCTGGGAAAATCCGTAATCCAGAGCCTGGGGGAGTATTTCACCCCGGAGAAGCTCAAGCTTTCCTTCACTTTTCAGTCCAAATATCTGGGCATGTCCGCATGGGAATGCCCGGCCGCCTTTTCCATAATACCCTTTGTTGAACACTCTTTCGGCATCTATCACGTCATCGGCGGACTGAATGTCATCTCCCGCGCCATGGGCGCCGTTTTCGAGGAGCACGGCGGACTGCTGCGCCTCAATACGCCGGTGGAAAGGATCCTCATCGAGAACGGGACGGCAAGGGGGGTGGTCCTGGCCAATGGTGAGGAGGTTCGCGGCGACGAGGTGATCATCAACGCGGATTTCGCATACGCCATGGCGAACCTGGCCGGCAATGCTGTGCCGAAGTATTCCAGGAAGAAACTGGATTCCATGGACTACTCGTGTTCAACCTTCATGCTCTACCTGGGGATCGACAAGCTCTACGACATACCCCACCACAACGTGTTTTTCGCCGAGAAATACCGGGAAAACATCGAAAACATCTTTCACAGGGGACTTCTTTCCGACGAGATGTCGTTTTACGTGCAGAATGCTTCCATCACCGACCCGACCCTGGCGCCCGGCGGTCATTCGACCATTTATGTCCTTGTTCCGGTCCCGAACCTGTCATTTCCGGTCTCGTGGGAAAGGGAAAAGGATGCCTACGCGGAAAAGATTCTGGACGCCCTGGAGTCGAGGGCCGGGCTCACGGGCCTGCGTTCCCGCGTGAAGGCCATCAAGGTCATCGCTCCCGACGACTGGCGGGACAGCTATCACGTCTACCGGGGCGCCACCTTCAATCTTGCCCACTCCCTGGGACAGATGCTCTATTTCCGCCCCCATAATGAATTCGAAGGGTTGCGCAACTGCTACCTGGTGGGCGGAGGCACCCATCCGGGGAGCGGCCTGCCCACCATTTACGAATCGGGAAGGATATCGGCGCGGATGATTATGGATAAACACGCGGCGAAGAGATGAGGAGCCTGGCGGGATACCTGTCCCTGGCCGCGGTTTTCATGATAATGTTTCCGCTCATGCCTTCCCCTGTTTTCGCGAAAGAAGGGCGCGGCGAGATTATAGTTGAGATAACGGGATTCAGGAACTCGGAAGGCCGTGCGGGGGCGCTTCTTTTCGCGGGGGATGAGGGGTTTCCCGATAGTCCCGGCCCGGCGGCGGCAAAGGCCTTCTCACCCATAGAACACAATAGAAGCCGGGTCGTGCTGGAGGACATTCCTTACGGAACATATGCGGTCAGCGTATTCCACGACGAAGACGGCGACGGAAAGCCGCGCAAGAGTTTCTTCGGCATACCACTTGAGGGGGTGGGCGCCTCCCGCAACCCGTCCATGAGGTTCGGGCCGCCCGGATTCAGCGAATCCAGCTTTACCCTGGATACCCCTGAACGTGAGGTGAACATCATTATAAGATATCTGAAAGGTCAAAAAGGCAGCAGGAGATGACAACAGTGTATATTAAGAATCACTATTCGGGAGGCCTTTCCGGCCATGGCGGCGGCGCTGTCTTGACTGGGATTGCCTTCGCCATATTTTTGTTATGCTGCACCGCGTTACCGGCCCATTCACAAGCGATCGATTATGAGGATGTGGTGGAGGCCCAGGTGAACGTCCCTTATGTGGTGCAGTTCGGTTTCGGTTCCTACGATGTGGGAGGGCTTTCCACAAACACCTTCCGCATTCCGCTGGGTCACACCTTTGCCCTGGGGGACGGCAACGATTCCGTGCGCCTGAAGTTTACCGGTTACCTCGGTTACAGCTATGCGGACTTCGAGACGAGCTGGCGCGGCCGGAAGCTGACGGCCTCCCAGGACTATGTGTTCATCATGCCCCACTTTGAGCTCCAGATACCTCTGGCGCCCGGCTGGACCATAAAGCCCTATGCGGCCGTGGGCGCGGGGTGCGCCTTCAGCGGGTCGGTGGAGCTTGAAGGGTGGGGCAGGTTGTCCACCAGGGATACCTATGACTTTCTTTATTCCGGGGGCCTGGCATCCCTTTTCGAAAAGCCCATTGGCGGATTTACGGCGGGTTTCGGAACCAGGCTGGGATGGGCGGAGGAGGTTCCCCTCAGCGGTGGAGGAGGGCAGGGGTACGCCACTTTCCAGACCGGCCTGGAGCTCCGCCATCCGATAGGGATTTCCCTGGCCGAGCGGGGCCTTGAACTGGCCGGGTCGTTCATCTATTACTATTTCTTCCCCGCCGCGGAATTCAGCATGGCCCACGAGCGTCCGCTGAAGGTATCCAACCAGTATGAGTTCGGAACTACCATCGGATTTGCCGGGGGAACGAATCTGTGGATATTCGATAATCCACGCATCGGCGCCAGTTACCGTTTCGGTGACGGGCTGACCGGATTCAGGGTGAATCTGGGGTTTCCCTTCTGATCTAGGATGAGGGTTGTGAGTCGCTTTGCTTGGAAGAAGGGCGCATTCAGCCACTGGGAGTAATCCGGATAAGCTGTTTTTACAGAAGAGGTTGTTATGACGAAAGAACTGAAAATCCTGCTGCTGGAAGATATTTCCGCCGATGCGGACCTGATAAAGCGTGAAATCGAAAGGACGGGGCTTGCCGTGGAGATTCGCCGGGTTGATACGGCCCACGAATTTCTCTATTCCCTTACGGAGTCATGGCCGGATGTGATTCTTTCCGGTTACCGTGTTTCCGGAATTTCCGGCATGGAGGCCCTTTCCCTGGCAAGGGAGCATTCACCGGCAATTCCCTTCATATTTGTAACCGGCGCGCTCAGCGAGGAGATTGTTGTAGAGTGCATGAGGGGAGGCGCATGGGATTATATCCTGAAAGAGCATCTGATCCGCCTTGGTCCCGCCATAGTCTCGGCCCTGGAAAAGAAGCGACTGCTTGAAGAGAAGAGCATAGCCGAATTGGCCCTTGCTAAGAGTAAAGACTTCTATCTTAAGATTCTGGAAGTTTCCCCTGCCTTGGTCTGGCGTTCCGACCCGGAGGGCCGCATCGCGTTTTTCAATAGAAACTGGCTTTTGTTTACCGGAAAAAATATGTCTCAACTCCTTGATGAAGGCTGGCTGGAAAGCATTCATCCTTCCGATATTGGAGACGTGAAAACCACAATGCTGCAAATGATCCGGTCGAGAACGGCTTTTGAAATAGAATTCCGGATGAGGCGTTACGACGGTGAATACCGGTGGATACAGAATTTCATCAGGCCTTTTACAGATGATCAGGGCGAATTGTCCGGGTGCATTGGTTATTGTTTCGATATAACAGAACGTTATGAGACCGAAAAAGTGCTTCAAAAACTGTCGCGCGCCGTTGAACAGAGCAAGACCGCCATTATCATAACCGACATAGCCGGCAGGATTGAATACGCAAACAGCAGTTATGTGAGGATGACGGGATACCGGCTGGATGAGATAATCGGCAAAAACCCGAAAGAAGAGCTGGGAATGGATTTTCTGCCGGATATCTTTGATGAACCATCCGGAAAAAAGGGATTCAGGGGGGAATGGCGCGGAGAGGTGAGAAGCAGAAGGGAAAACGGTGAAACATATTGGGGATTCGTAACGGTTTCGCCCATCTCCAACGCCGAGGATGAGGTGACCCATTACCTGGTGGAGTCTGAAGACATCACATTACGCAAGGAGGCTGAAATCGCCCTGGAAGAGAGCCGCATGGAACTTTCCAGAAAACACGAAGAACTGCGGCATCTGTTCGGGCAGGTGGCCCGCTCGAAACAGGATTGGGAAAGCACCTTTGACTGCATAAGGGACATCCTCATCCTTGCCGATTCCCACGGCAGGATCAAGCGCTGCAATGAGGCTCTGCGGGAAATCACGTCCCTGGCTTATACTCAGATAGTCGGCAAATCCCTTCGTGATTTTCTGAGTCTTCACGGCCTGACTCTTCCGGAAGACATCTCGTTGGACCATGAGATCTTTCACAAGGAGAGCGGCAGGTGGTTCGTGTGCAGGTCCTATCCCTTTACGGATGGCGAATCCATGGAACCATCCGGTTTTGTGCTGTCAATACACGACAACACCGAACAGAAGAGGATGCGTGAGGAACTGGAAAGGGCGTACATGGACTTGAAGGCCACCCAGGCCACAATTCTGCATCAGGAAAAGATGGCCAGCATCGGCCAGCTGGCGGCCGGGGTTGCCCATGAAATCAACAATCCCATTGGATTCATATCCTCCAACCTGGGCACTCTCGGTAAATACATGGACAAGCTCTCCACATTCACCGGCTTCCTCATTGAGGCCCTCCAGTCCTCCGATGATCGCGAGCTGAAAAGAGCCTTTGAGGAAAAGAAAAAGGCCCTCAAGATTGATTACGTGATGAACGATGGCGCGGAGCTGATAAAGGAATCCCTGGAGGGGGCGGAGCGGGTAAGGACCATTGTCCAGAACCTGAAGAGCTTTTCACGGGTTGATGAAACCGAATGCAAGCCGGCGGACATCAACGAATGCCTGGAGAGCACCATAAACATCGTATGGAACGAACTGAAGTACAAAGTGAACCTGATCAGGGAGCTGGGTGAAATCCCGATGACCAGATGTTATCCGCAACAGATAAATCAGGTATTTATGAACCTGCTGGTAAACGCCTCTCATGCCATAGAGAAACGTGGCGAGATAAGGGTCAGGACGTGGCATGACAATTCGAACATCTATGCCTCCGTCTCCGACAATGGCTGCGGGATACCTGAATCAGTCCAGAATCGTATCTTCGAGCCCTTCTTTACCACCAAGGAGGTTGGAAAGGGCACCGGGCTCGGACTGAGCATAACCTACGATATCATGCAAAAGCATAAAGGCGATATTTCAGTCGAATCGAAACCGGGAGAAGGCACTACGATGACAATTCGGCTTCCTATCGTATGAGGAAGATAATATGGATGAACAGGTACGGATTCTGTGTGTTGATGACGAGGTTAATGTTCTGCGTTCAATCGAAAGGATCTTTCTGGACGATGATTACGAGATCATAAAAGCCTCTTCTGGTTCCGAGGGGCTTGAGATCCTTCAGAGGGTGTCTCCCATCCAGATTGTAATCGCCGATTACCGTATGCCTGAGATGTCAGGGGTCGAATTCCTCCGGGAAGTGCACGATCGCTGGCCCGATACGGTGCGCATCGTCCTTTCCGGATACGCCGACGCATCCACCATAGTCGAGGCGATTAACGAGGGACGTATCTACAAGTTCATACCTAAACCGTGGAACTCCCAGGAGCTTAAGGTAACCATCGAAAACGCCCTGGAAAGATATTTTCTCAACACCAGGAACAAGGAATTGACCCTGGAGTTGAAGCGGAAGAATGAGGAGTTGAACAGGATAAACTCCGATCTTGAAAAGGCGGTAGCGGAAAAGACCGCTGAAATAATGCTCCACAACAGGATTCTCCGTCAGGCGCAGACGATCCTGCGAAATCTGCCGATAGGCGTTGTCGCCGTGAACGAAGACGGCGTCGTCATCCAATGCAACAGGGAAGCTGAACGAATTCTGTCGTGCCCGGACATTGAATGCCCCGGCGCGTCTCTGAGTGATATTATGCCGCTGGAACTGGATGATCTGCCGGGAGGGGCGGGAGATTCGTCAGACGATATCTTGAAATATGAAATGAAAAATAATAATCTGGTTTACCGGATGAAAATAAGGAAGATAGAGGACGATTCCGGCAATCTTTCCATTCTCGTCTTTAACGGGTCCGCGGACTGACCAGTCGCGGACACATCAATGTAAATAAAGGATTACCATGGCTGGAACAGAAGCGGAAAACATGGAAGAAGCAGCCGTAAAGGTGCTCTTCGTCGATGATGAGGAAAACATTCTGAAATCCATCCGGAGGCTGCTGGCCGATGAGCCCTATGAAGTGCTGACGGCGACCTCGGGTGAACAGGGACTGGAGATCCTTCGGGGATCGGACAACGTGGGGCTGATTGTAACCGATCAGCGCATGCCAGGCCTTACCGGAGTGGAGTTTCTCAAGCAGGCCCTGGAGATAGCGCCCGATGCGCCGCGCATCCTCCTGACCGGGTACGCCGACATCACCGCCACCATAGACGCCATAAACAAGGGCGGTGCGCACCGATACATCTCCAAGCCCTGGAACGACGAAGAACTGATCCTCGTTATCCGTGAGTCGGTGGGGCGGTACAATCTTACCGTTGAGAACAAGCGGCTGTGGAAAATCATCAACAAGCAGAATGAAGAGCTTCAGGAATGGAACGCCAATCTGAAGACGAGAGTCATGGAGCAGACGGCTTCAATCCGCAACGCCATGAAGGATCTCCATGCCCTGAACGAGAAGCTGCATAACAACTATGAAAGCTGTCTGGTTGCTTTTTCCGGGCTCATGGAGCTGCGCGATCGGGAAACCTGCGGTCACTGCAGAAATGTCGCCCATGTTTCCGTGATCGTGGCCAGGAAGATGGCCCTGTCCGACGGGGAGGTCGAAAATATCCGCGTTGCCGCGCTCCTCCATGATATCGGAAAGATAGGAATATCCGATTCTCTGCTGAGCGGGGACATGGAGAACATGAACGAGGAACAGCTCAGGGAGTACCGCGTTCACCCGGTACGGGGCCAGGCGGCGCTGGATTCCATAGAGGATCTGCGGCCGGCCGGCGTCCTTATCAGGAGCCACCACGAGGCCTTTGACGGAAGCGGCTTTCCCGATGGTCTCGCGGGTGAAGACATTCCACTGGGCGCCCGCATCATTTCCGTAGCGGACGTCATAGACAGGAGATTCCGGGCGGAAGAGGCCGATGTGGACGCCAATCTGCTTTTCAGGAATGTCCGCCAGTATCAAGGGAGCAGATTCGATCCCTCCCTCTTTCCCGTCTTCGAGAAAGTCGTCCATGAAAACTACGGCTATGGCATTCGAACAGGTGAAATGGTGGAGATTGAGCTCTTTCCCTCCGAACTGCGAACCGGAATGACCGTGGCGCGGGAGGTCCGAAGCGGCACGGGGCTGCTCCTTCTCGCCAAGGGCGAGCGTCTGGACGAGGGCAAGATTCATTCGCTGAGAAGATATTATCTCATAGACCCGCCAACGGACGGAATTCTGGTCCTGACCAGAAGATAGGGCGGCAACCGATAATGGGGCAACATTGAGGAGCTTTCATGGAAAACCGAATCATGCTGGTGGATGACGAGGCCGGCGTTATCAAAGCCCTGCGCAGATTGCTCATGGACGAGCCGTACGAAGTGCTGACTGCTCAAAGCGCTGAGGATGCCTTGACGATGCTGGAGAAATCACCCTGCAAGGTTGTTATCTCCGACGAAATGATGCCGGGAATGAAGGGAAGCGAATTCCTCTGTCATGTAAAGGAAATCTATCCTGATACCATACGCATTATCCTCACCGGTCATGCCAGCCTGGATTCGGCCATGACGGCCGTCAACAGCGGCGAGATATACCGGTTTTTCATGAAACCCTGGAACAACATGGAGATTATCCTGGCAATCCGCTCCGCCATGGAGAAATACGATCTCCTGGAAGAGAACGCCAGATTGCTGGCCCTGGTGCGCAAGCAGGCCGACGATCTGAAGGCCATGGAGCAAAGGTACCCGGGTATCTCGCTGATCGAAAGGGATGCGGATGGTTCGGTAATCCTTCCTGATGTCACGGACGAAGAAGCAAAGGAACTGCTGAGGGAGTTGAGCGAGGGGGATGAGACGTTGAAAAACGGTCAGTGAATCGAGCGGGCAGCATGCTGTTAATGAGGCAGCCCCCTTCCGGGACTTGTTTTTTCCGGCGGGAGGCTGTTTTTTTGCTGCAAAACATGCCGTTTTCAAGTAAATATGACACGTGTATATGGATAAAGGAAGCATGGCGCCCGGCATATCTTCGTGTCGCACCTCACCAGAACCCCTTCCATAAATTGTTTCATCAAAACTCGAAGTGATACCCCTTTTCATCCGGAGGAGTTCATGGCTTTGTCTCCAGACGCAACCCTGGCGGTGTGCGCCTATCACAATGTGGGATACCGCTGTCTGCTGGAACTGCTGAAGCAGGGGGCGCGCGTCTCGGTTGTGTTCACCCACGAGGATTCCCCAACGGAAGAAATATGGTTCGCGTCGGTGCGGGAACTGGCGGAAAAGAACGGGATCCCCTGTCGCGTAACGGATGTCAATCTCCCTGAAAACATCCAGCTTCTCCAAACCATCCGGCCCGACTTCCTCTTTTCCTTCTACTACCGTTTCATGATCCGCAAAGAGGTTCTGGAAACGGCTCGCAGGGGGGCGCTGAACATGCACGGCTCGTATCTGCCCCGCTACCGCGGCCGCGTCCCGGTGAACTGGGCCGTGATAAACGGCGAGACCGAAACCGGCGCGACCCTGCACTACATGGTGGAAAAACCGGACGCCGGCGATATTGTGGACCAGGAGAGGGCGCCCATCGAATTCACCGATACCGCGCTGGATGTCTTTCACAAGGTCACCGAGGCCGCTGTGCGCGTCATGGCGCGCGCCTGGCCCCTGCTTCTCTCCGGAAAGGCGAACCGGGCGCCCATGGACTTGGCTGCCGGGAGTTATTTCGGTGGCCGCAGGCCCGCGGACGGCCTTATTGACTGGGGCGGGAGCGCGGAAGAGATATACAACCTGGTGCGCGGAGTGACGCACCCCTATCCCGGGGCATTCACTTTTCTGGACGGAAAGAAGGTCTATATCTGGAGGGCCTGGCCCGTTTCCGGGAGAGGAGGGGAGGGTGAGATCGTCTCCCAACGGCCATTAAGGGTGGGAACCGGAAGAGGTCTGCTGGAAATCCGCTCTTTGCAGGTGGAAGGGGAAAAGGAGCTTACCTCGGAAGACTTCATCCTTTCCCATCCAATGGAAGATAAACGCTTTCATTCGCAATTATGAATCAAAATGACGCTTTCCCCCTTTCCCCTCGCGGGAGAAAGTGGCTTTAGGAACTGTAAATGAATAGCATGGTCAATATTGCGTTCAGATTCAGTTCAGATTTGGCTGAACTGATTGAACCAAACCGCAGACGTAGCAGGGCTACGTTGAGGATTTGGTGATTGATGTTCGGTCAAAGATGACCTGAAGATGAGATGCAAGATGCCCATGTTATTTGTTTACAGTTCCTAAGGCCGGGATATCGTCAAAAAAATATTTACTGGAGCTTCAATGACCATGAAAATTCTCATTCTCGGAGTAAACGGCTTTATCGGCAACGCCCTGACGCGCCGCATCCTTACCACAACCGACTGGGAGGTGTACGGGCTGGACATGAGCAGCGACAAGCTGGAACATTCCATCGGCAACCCCCGTTTCCATTTCCTGGAAGGCGACATCACCATCAACAAGGAGTGGATTGCCTATAACATCAAGAAATGCGACGTGGTCCTGCCCCTGGTGGCCATTGCCACGCCCGCCTCTTACGTACGGGAGCCCCTGCGGGTGTTCGAACTGGATTTCGAGGAGAACCTGACCATCATCCGCCAGTGCGTCAAGTACGGCAGACGGGTGGTCTTTCCCTCTACCTCCGAGGTGTACGGCATGTGCCCGGAGGCCGAATTCGATGAAGAGTCCTCTCCGCTGGTGCTCGGTCCCATCCACAAGGAGCGCTGGATCTATTCCTGCGCGAAGCAGATGCTGGACCGGGTCATCTATGCCTACGGCAGGCATGAGGGGTTGAGCTATACCCTGTTCCGGCCCTTCAACTGGATCGGTCCCCGCCTGGACAGCATCGACACCGCCAAGGAGGGGAGCTCCCGGGTTCTGACCCAGTTTCTCTACAACATCATCATGGGAGAGCCCATAAACCTGGTGGACGGCGGCGCCCAGCGCCGCTCCTTCACCTACCTGGAGGACGGCATCGACTGTCTGATGAAGATCATCGAAAACCGGAACGGCTGTGCAGAAGGGGGAATATTCAATATCGGCAATCCGGCCAACGACCTGTCGGTCAAGGAGCTGGCCTTCCTCCTCAAGGACCTGGTGAAGCAGTACCCCGACTATCGGGAGAGGGCGGAATTGTGCCGGATCGTGGAGGTGACCTCCGAGGATTTCTACGGCAGCGGATACCAGGATATCCTGACCCGTGTCCCTTCCATCAGGAAGGCGGAAGAACGGCTGGGGTGGAAGCCGGTTACGGACATTAACGAGGCCCTCAAAAAGACCCTTGATTTCTACCTGGTGGACGAAGGCGAGAAGATAGAGCGGATGATCGGTCAATGAATTCTTCCGTTATCGCCCTGAAGGTGGATGTGGATACCTATGCGGGGACCCGTGACGGCGTGCCCGCCCTCCTGGAGATCCTCGGTTCACTGGGCGTCCGCGCCACCTTCTACTTTTCCATGGGGCCGGACAATTCCGGGAAGGCCCTGCGCCGCGTCTTCACCCGCAAGGGGTTCCTGCGAAAGATGCTGCGCACCAGGGCGCCGTCCACCTACGGTCTGAAGACCCTCCTCTATGGCACCCTTCTCCCCGCGCCGCGGATCGCCGCTTCCCTTCCCCATGTGTTGAAGATGGTTGAAAAGGCCGGGCATGAGGTGGGGATTCACTGCTGGGATCATGTTCATTGGCATGATAACCTGCCGCGAATGCGGCCGGAGGAGGCCCGCAACGAACTGGAAAAGGCGGGGAAGCTGTTCGTGGACATCCTGGGCCGCCGGGCGGAGACCGTCGCCGCTCCCGGCTGGACCGTCTCCTCAGCATCCCTGGAGATACAGGACTCCATGGGGCTTCGCTATTGCAGCGATTCCAGGGGAAAGTCTCCGTTTTTCCCGGTGTTCGCCGGAAGGCGTTTCTTCACCCTCCAGATACCTTCAACACTTCCGACCATGGACGAACTGCTGGGCGCGGACGGGGTCACGCCACTGAACATCAACGACCGCTACCTCTCGCTAATCAGGCCTGGATTGAACGTCCACACCATCCACGCGGAAATGGAGGGGGGGAATCT
The DNA here is from genome assembly GCA_002418985.1 of Deltaproteobacteria bacterium UBA5756. Classification (GTDB taxonomy): domain Bacteria; phylum Desulfobacterota; class Syntrophorhabdia; order Syntrophorhabdales; family Syntrophorhabdaceae; genus Delta-02. The sequence continues at coordinate 45,547 of DIFE01000066.1, read as the reverse complement.
CTCGGGGGTATTCGCCGACCTTGTGCGTCGCCTGCTGGATCAGGGGGCGAGCTTTATAACCCTGGGTGAGGCAGCGGTGTCCGGGTACGCCGCCGACCCTTCCGATTGCGTCCTGTCCATGAAGGAGATCCCCGGACGCGCCGGCCTGGTGGCGGTCCAGGGGGATTGATGCGTTTCTTGTTCGCTAATGCAAACTATTCGTAGGGGCGAACGGTTGTTCGCCCAATCCGGGCCTATCCAACAAGCCCATACATCAGGATCTTATCTTCCTCCTCCTCCTTCCAGCAGTCCTTTCAGTTCATCCAGCATCTCCCGCAAAAATCCGTAGCCATGCCGCCAGAAGTCTTCGTCGGAGAGGTCGATTCCCGCCAGACCAAGGGTCTTCGCCGGGGACATGGAACCTCCGCTTTCCAGGATGGAGGTGAAGATCGGTACGAAGGCTGGACCCTCGGCCCGGTATCTTTCGTAGAGGGAAAGGACCAGAAGCTCGGCGAACACATAGGAGTAGCAGTAGAACCGCGAATGGATGAAATGGGGTATGTAGCTCCAGCCCCATTGGTAGCGCGGAATCATCTCCACCGAATCCCCGTACAGCTTTTCATTCTCTTCCAGCCAGATATGGCAGATTTCCGAAGATGTCGCCAGGCCCTTCTTCCGTTCCGTGTGAAGGCGCTCTTCGAATCTGGTGAGGACGTTCTGGCGGAAGGTGGTGGCGATGATATCCTCGATGGCCGCGCACAGGATTCCGGTTTTCTCCTTCGGGTCCGTTTCCCGCTCCAGAAGCAGACGGGTCAGCAGGATCTCCCCGAATACGGAGGCCGTTTCCGCCAGGGGAAGGGGAGCGTGGTAGTTGAGCATGCTCTGCCGCTGCGAGAGGGAATAATGGATGCCGTGACCCAGTTCATGGGCGAGGGTCGCCGCGTCCCGCCGGTTGCCGGTGAAGTTGAGGAGCACATAGGGAGACTGTGAGGGAGATATCCCCATGCAGAAGGCGCCCCCGCTTTTCCCCGGCCGGGGAAAGATGTCTATCCTCCCCTCGTCCCGGAATTCGGCCGCGATCTCCCGGAACATGGGGGAGAAGGCGCCGTATGCCTCCAGGGACAGTTCCAAGGCCTCGTCAAAGGTGAATACCCGTTCCGACCGGGACAAAGGCGCGTACAGATCGGTATTTTTCAGGACGGGGATATCCAGCAGCCGGGCCTTGAGGCGGAAATACTCCCTCGCCAGGTGGTAATGCTCCTCGGTTACGGCCATGAGCCGTTCAACGGCGCCGGGCGGCAGTTCGTTGGCCAGGTGGGTCGGTTCCATGGGATAGCGGTATGTCCGGAGCTCCAGCTCCTGGGAGTGGTCCAGGGCCACGTTGTTAATCACCGAGCTGAAGACGATGGCGTTTTCTTCGTATTTCGCCAGAAAAACGTCATAGGCTTCTTCCCTCACCTTCGCGTCCGGATGGTGGAGCAGCCCCAGCAGTTCCTCCCCGGTCATCTTCCTCTCCTTGCCGTCCAGTGTGAAATCGTATTCAAAGGATGAGGACACTTCATCGAAGAGCCGGGAGAATGCCTCCACGCCGGCCAGTTTCTTCTGCTTCAGGAGCCTCTCTTCCCGTTCCGGCAGGGTGTGGGGCCGGTAACGCCGCAAGCTCTCCAGATAATGTCCGTAGTTGGCGAGGACCGGTTCGGACAAAAGCTCCAGATACCGATCGTCTTCCAGTTCCAGGAGTTCCAGTTCGAAGAAGAGGAGTTCCCGCTCCACGGAGTTTTCCGTCTCCATGGACCTCTGGGAGAGCCTTTTCGCGTCCTGGTTGCCGCTGTCCTGCGCGAACAGAAGGTGGGCGTAACAGCACGGCCTGGCCATGGCTTCCCGGATGTTTTCCAGTTCGGCCAGGGCCTCTTTCATCTCCTCCGCTTCCATCAGGGCGGCCTTGCCGAGATAGCGCTGCCGGAATCCCTTTGCCCGGGAAGCGATGGCGGCGAAATCCTGGTCCAGTTCGGGAGCGGTTCCCGACGGGTAAAGGCGTGTCGTGTCCCATGGAATATTCTGCTCTGTCAAGTTCATGTCGTTCTCCTCAGCGCTTTACCTGCCAGTATTCCGTATCCGGCGAGATCTTCAGCATTCCCATCTCCTGGGCCGTTTCCAGGAGGAAGAAGGCGCCGAACAGAAGGAGCATTGCCACGGCCAGGGATTTCTCCCTGCGTGACGAGGCCTTGCGCAGGGCTATGATCCCCGGCAGGATGCCGAACAGGGTGACGATGCCGAAGCCACCGGCGAAATCGATGGCCTTGAGGAAGATGTCGGGGTAGACCAAGGCGATGATCAGGGGCGGACCGAAGGCGAGGGCGCGGCTCAGGAGCGGGCTGTTCTTTTTCAGGTGGTGGGAGGTGAGGTCGTCCATGAAGCCGATGAGACCCATGCCGTTGGCCAGGTAGGCGGTGGTGATGGCGATCATGGCGAAAAACATGGTGATGACCAGGAAGGTTTCCGAACCGATGATCTTCGCCAGGGGGATGGTGGCCGGGAGGTTCTTGGTGTAGGCGGTGACCAGCCCCACCGGGCTGTTATCCAGGGGGAGGACGCCGATGCCCACCATCAGCCAGGTGGCGTTCATCAGAAAACCGAGAGCCATGCCCAGCAGCATGGTGCGGGCGATGAGCTTGCGGTCCCAGCGCAGCGTCTCGCACACCGCCGGGATGATGTTGTGGAAATGGAAGGCCGTCACCAGGATCGGTATGCCGCAGGTGAACAGGGGCCAGCTGACATGGGAAAGGTTCTGGCTCTTGATGTGGCCTCCGGCCATGAACACGATGAAGACGAAGGCCGCGCATTTCACTGCCACCAGCACAGCGATGTATTTCTGTATCTTGCCTATGTCCGCCATGGAGATGGCGGACACCACCACGAAGAAGCCGAGCATGAGGTATACCGGCGGCACGGAGAGGCTGAAAAGGTTGCCGATGATGGAGGTGATGCCGGTGAGATAGGCGGTCAGAAGGCCGTACAGGATGATGAGGTTCGCCACCACCGCGACCCATTCCCCTCCCTTTCCCAGGTAGTTGCGGTACAGGCTGGGATAGTTGAAGGTGGGCTCCTTCCGGTCCACCGCCTCCCGGCTGAGGATCAGTGATGAATAGTACATGGCAGCGCTGGTCACCAGAAGCCCCAGCAGGGACGGCAGGAATCCGGCAAGGCCGGTGTTGATTGGAAGCGCCAGTATCCCCGCGCCGATGAGGTTGCCTACAATCAGAAACCCGATGCTGATGATCTGTATCTTCGGAACCCTGTTCTCCATTCCCTCTCCTTTCAGCAGCAGCGCGCAAGGCCGCCTTTGGCGGTTTCGCGATACTCGGCCCTCATGTCGCGGCCGGTCATGTTCATGGCTTCAATGGCCTTGTCCAGTCCTACCATGTGCCAGTCCGGGAGGCCTTCCCGGGCGATAAGGTATGCGGTATACGCCTTCACGGCGCCCATGGCGTTCCGTTCGATGCAGGGGATCTGCACGTATCCCTTCACCGGGTCGCAGGTCATGCCCAGATGATGCTCCAGGGCGGTTTCGGCGGCGTTTTCCGCTATCCTGACGCCGCTGTCGTTGGCCAGGGCCACCAGGGCGGCGGCCATGCTCGCGGCCACGCCGATCTCTCCCTGGCACCCCACTTCAGCGCCGGAGATGCTGGCGTTCTGTTTCGCTATGAAGCCGACCGCCGCCGCGCCCAGCAGCGCGCCGCGCACCTTTTCCAGGGGAATCTTCTGGTGGCGCCGCAGCAGCCGGACCACGGCCGGGATGACCCCGGCGGAGCCGCAGGTGGGGGCGGTGACCACCGTGTGGCCCGCGGCGTTTTCTTCGGAGGCGGCGAAGGCGTAGGAGCACAGGTACACCAGCAGGCGTTCCGCGTTCTGCGACATCCCCCTTGCCCGCTGGAAGAAGAGGGGAGCCTTGCGGTGCAGGCCGATGGGGCCGGGCAGGTATCCTTCAGTGCGGACCCCTCTCTCTACGGAATCTTCCATGACATCTATGATGTGGTCGAGACCCCGGTTGATCCCGGTCTCGTCCATGCCGCTGATGGCCTTTTCATTGGCCATCATCAGTTCCGCGATGTCCAGGCGGCGCTTTTTCATCTGCTTCCACAACTCCATGGCGTTTCCGTAGGGGTAGGGGGGTGCGCCCCGTTCCGGTTCGCGCCATCCCTTCCACTGGAGAAATCCGCCGCCCACGGAATAGTACTCCTTTTCCAGGATGATACCGTCTTTGCCGGAGAGGCGGATGATAAGGGTATTGCTGTAGGGAAAATCATGCTGCCCGTCATCGTAGATCATGTCCGGTTGCCGGAAGGTGATCTCCACGCCTCCGGCCGGGATGGTGAGCGAACCGTCCCGGTTGAAGGGGATGGCGTCCAGAAAGTCGGGGGGGCAATCGCCCGGCGATTTTCCCAGCAGGCCAGCGAGGACCGACCGGTCCGTGCCGTGCCCCTTGCCGGTGGCCGACAGGGAGCCGAAGAGATGCACTTGCAGGGTATGGGCGCGGTCCATCCGCTCCGGGGGCAGTTCCGCCATGAGCCGGTGGAAATCAAGCCCGGCCTTCATGGGCCCGATGGTGTGGGAACTGGAAGGGCCCGGACCGATCTTGAGCAGTTCGAAAATGGATGTGGTGATGACGGGCATTGAATGCCTCCTCGTATCTTTGTCGGCAGAGTCATGTCGAGTTGCAATCTAAAGAGCTGGTCCGTAAATAAACATGCCAGTCTCGCATCCCGTCTTCACGCCATCTTCGAGCGCCGGACGGCGATGAGTGGGGCGACGCAGGCGTACTGTCAATAACGGGTCAGCGGGGGCGCCCGGTTCTTCCCATTATTCCGGCTATTCCCATTCGCGAACGGCGACAATGGGAATATCATTGCGCGTCGCCCAATCCTCCCATTCGGCCGCGGAGCGGGTCATGAAAACAGTCCGGAAATCATCATGGGTAGCGTTGTCCTTCGGTATGCCGAGTTCAACGACCAACCGGTCCAGGAAATGCGGCTCCAGCGCCGCAATGGCAATCCATCCGCGCCTTGTTTCATAGAGATTGTAGTGCGGCAGTCCTCCGCCGAGCAGCCCTCCCGGTACGGTCAATCCATAGCGCAGCGGCTCGGTGGCGATTTCGGCGCAGCGGGCAAGGGATACCTCCGCATACCCGGCGCCGTGACCTTTCTCGCGGGCATAGAGAAGTCCCAGTGCGCTGCTGACGGTCCTCTCCGCCCCTATCAGATCAGCGAGGAGGGTTCGGGGGAGACTCGGCGGGATGAGCAGACCGAACGGCGCCAGGTATGTCAAATCATGTCCTGCCCGGTTCCGATCCGGCGAAACATAGCCCACGATAGCCACGTGACAAAGACGGGGATGGCTGCGGTTAAGGGCGCTCCAATCCAATGAGAGATGTTCCAGCGAGGAAGGGCGCATGGATGTGATAAGCAGATCGCTATCTTCCAGCATTGCTTCCAGTTCGTCGAATCCGGGTTTCGTCTTTAAATCGAGGCGCCGCACCTCCTGGCCCGCGCTGAGGGATTCGTACCAGGAAGGGCAGATTCTCTCGAGAAAGTCTCCGCCGGGGGGTTCGATCTTCGTGACCGACGCCCCCATGCGCAGGAGTCTCGATGCCGCGGCGGGTCCGGGGAGATTGGTCGCGAGAGAGATGATCCTGGTGGACTGGAGAATTTCAGTGTTGACGGTCATGGGTAATCCCCCTGTCTGTTTCGGCGTTCCGCCGCACGCTCGCCCAATCGCCGTGTATAAAGTCCAGGATGGCGCCGGACCGTGTCGAGTAAAGCCTGATTTCATCCCAATTGGGAGGCCCGGGCACTTTCTGGAGCAGAAGTCCGTCCACGTCAAACCATCGGGGAAAATAACCTCCGAAAAAGTAGCCCCGTTTTCTCAGCGCATCCACAATCGGCGTAATCCAGTTGCATGACAGATTGAGCCAGACCTGGAGTACTTTGATCTCTCCGCTGTTTTCAATAGGGACTGTTTCAGAGTCAAAGGCAGATTCAAAATCGGCGCCCGCGTCGTTGACGGCAATACGGGCAACGCCCGCAGCAGAGAATATCTGAGTGGAAAAGCGGGTAGCGGCTGTCGAGGGCGCGGCGCCCCGGGCGGCTTCAATCGTGCGGCTGTCGTCGAACCCCTCGAGGATGTAACGGAGGATGTCCGCATACATCGGCGGTACATGGATGGTATGGGGTTTCGACACATATGTTCTGAACATATCGACAACCGCCACCCGTCCCGATATCCCGCTGCATCTGCTGTAGACGTGCCCGGGCAGCAGATCCACCTCGATGCCCGTTTCAATTGTTTGAATCAATTCTCCGGCCTTTTGGGTATGGGTATGGTTGCAGACCGCCTCGCCGAAATATATCTCCGCGCCCGGCAGTGTGGGCGCATATTCCGCCGCGAACTCGAACAGCATTCGTCCCATGCCTGAACCGCGGAATTCGGCAGATACCACCCCCTGGCCGAATTCGTACATTCCCTTGAATGGCGCCGATGGATAGAGAGCGCCGAAGGCGACTATCCGATGGGGTGACGTCCGCACAACAAAGGGGAAATAGCGCCGGCTTTCAAATGCGGCAATCATCTCTCCCGGATTGTAGACCATCTTCACGGGGTATGCGTCACCGTATACCTCCATGAAAAGCCGGGGTATCAACTCCGCGTCAGCCGGCCTGAATGGTTTTACCGAATATCGGCTGTTTTTCATGGCGTCCTCATAACATTGGATTGATTATATCTATTTCCGTCATTGCTTCAGCGGACGGAGGAAATATGTCAGATGTCTGTCATCAATTGTTTCCGTCAGGACGCGGACAACCCTCATCTCTTTGGCGTTGCCATACAGGAGAGTTGATATCTCCCGTGTCCTCCCGTTGATTGCAGTCTACTCGCTGTTGCCGTAGGGAAAGGCCATTCCGTTGATCCATCCGGTTGCCTTGATGTACGCCGGTATCAGCGCCCCGGCGTGGACGCTGCCGAGGCCGTCTATGTATTCGCTGAAATAAATGGTTTCCACGTTGGCGACGCCTTTCCACGCAGCGGCGGCGTTCTCCGTGTTGCCCACCGGCACCAGGTCGTCTTTGGTGTTGTGCCACATGCGGATCTTCACCTTGCCGTCGGGGGTCCATGCATAGGAGTCGTTTTCCCGGAGCTTTGCGTTAACGATGCTTCCCTCCGTTTTCAGAAGAGTCAGGAAGGACTCGGCGAGGGCGCTTGAAGGACCGTGATAGCCGGGAAGCCCCATCATGTAGTTGCTGATCTCGCCGCCCGTATAGTCACCGTCCAGCATCCGGTACAGTTGCGCGGCGAATCCCGGAGGGTCATCGTGGATGGCGGCTCCGAAGGTGAATTCGGGGATGGAGGGATAGCCCGCCCCGTATCCGGCGATAACATAGGGGAGAAAATAGGGGGCGCGGTATTCCTTGCCGGCATTGATCATCACATCATGCATGGTCCTGGAGAGAGAGTGGGGGCCGTCCAGGGCCGCGGCCGCCACCAGGTTGAGCCCCGGTTTCTTTTCCTGTATCTTGCGCGCCGTCACCAGAGTGGCGTAGCCGCCTTCCGAGTACCCCATCAGAAACAGCCTGCCGTCCCGGGGAGTTATGCCTTGCATTCCCTTCACCACCTCTATCATTCCCACCACCGAGTCGGCCAGGGTGTTCATGCAGTACGGGTGTGCGTCGGTATTGTCGCCCAGGCCCGGGTAGTCCGGGACCACCACGATATATCCCATGGAAGCCAGGAGCACGGCATACTGGGTGGTGAGTTCGTTGTCTGTCATCTTGTGGAAGGAAGGGGAAAATTTCCGTTCCACCTGGGTCGGATGCTGGAGGGAGAGGATCGGCATCTTGCGGAAGGTGTAGGGGTATACCAGCAACCCGGTCAGTTTCTTGTCGTATCCGGGGATGGTGTATACGAGCTTCAGGGGAACCGGGATGTAGCGTACCGATAGCTTGAAGGCGTTGTACAGCTCCCGGAAGAGATCGATGAGAGACTGGGCGGGTGGAGAACCGGGACTGGCGGCGGCGTTCGCCGCCGCTATGGTTCCGTATCCTCCCAGGGAGTCGCTGATCAGGAGCTCGTGCGCATTCTGCGCCTCCATGACGGACAAAATGTTTTCCGCCTTTACGCCGGAGTAGTTTGTGAAAGAGATGAGTTTAGCCGCCGGGGGGGGCAAGGCATCGTCGCCGCCGCATCCGGCGATGGTCAACAGAAGCAGCAGCAGAAGAAAGGCCGTGAATCGTGACAGGATGGTGTTTCCAGGCATATGGTTTCCCCCTTGACATGAATTGATCCTAGATTCGGCAGTTGGAGGCATCCTTCGCTCTCTCCGATCGCCGTCTTTCTGCTGCTCTAAGCTCATTTCGCTACAGCCGATAAACTCACCCTTCGGGTTCGGACAGTATCGGCTGTGGCCGCTCCATTTAGCTTAGAGCAGCAACGAAATACGACCGAGTCGCTCTCTACGGATACCTCCAGCTGCCGGTTTTAGGTTGATTGAAGAAATCGCAAAATGACATCATACCCGCGAAAGCGGTATCCAGTGGTTTTGCCTGAATCATGAAATCGGCCGTCAGTGGTCCGGTCCGGGATATAGTATACCGATATTCTTCGGCAGTTCATTGTCCGGTCTGAAGATTTTTTTGAAAAAAAGAGATGGATAATGAGATTTCCGGATGCGTAACGGGGAGGGTTCGCCGACCATGCCTTCATGCTTGTCTCGCTGAACGGTTGAGGAAGTGGAATTACCCTGAAAAAACTGGATGTTGACAGTCAGTCGCGGGGGAGTAAGCTGGATGAAGGGGCGTTGATGCTTTCGGACGGGCAAACAGCGCCCGTGAAGAGAATATGGGTTTGCGTGGGGCGCCGGGATGGCCCGGAAGCGCCGTTTCGCCTTGCGGCGCCGCAACCGGCGCTTTCGTGGCAAGGATGTCCATTACCCAGGACCAAGGAGGCGTTATGAAAAATTATCGTCGCAACACTCCCGCTTTGTTTCACTTGCTTCTGGCCTTTCTCGGCATGCTTTGTCTGCCGGGTTTGGCGTCAGGGTTGTCTCCGTTTACCTCGCGCTCGGTCACCGGATGCAACGAAGGTATGGTTTACACTGATGACAGGCAGTTTCCCCAGGAATCACTTGGAAATATCCCCGACAGAATAGCAAACTATGAAATGGTATTCCAGAAAGGGAACTACGCTATCCGCATCTCCAGCCGCTTTGAATTTATTCCCTTCATCTACAAAATGATTAATGGAAAGTACCAATGGGCCGGACTGCCCACCAGGGTTAGTTTTCAGAATGACAGGAGCGGCGCCGCCTTTTTTTATTATGACTTCAAGGCCAATCACCTGACCGATGCCCTCAGTAATTCCTGGCTGTTGCAAATCAAGCCCGTTCCCGAGGCGCAGACGGTTCCGCACAGGATCCGGGTCATCACAAAGGTTCTGCGCTGCCCGCAGGTGGAACCGGACAGAGCGGAACTTCCGTGTCCGCCTGGAGAATGCGGGGAGGCCAGCACGTTTGGAACGTCAAATTGCCGTAAGTCTCCGGGGTGCGCCGGGGGGATGTGCGGTACGCCCGGTTGCCCGTGACAAATCTTTCGGAGAAAGGGTCAGGATTGGTTAGTAATGAAAAATCTCTTTCCTGGAGGCGCCGTTTGATTTCCGTGACGGCCCCCACGCGGACATGACCCATGAAGGTACTGATAGCGGATGACAACCCCAATGACCGGTATATCCTGAGGCTCATTCTTACTGCGCGCGGATGCGAGGTGCGCGAAGCGGAAAATGGCAGGCTGGCCCTTGCCGAGGCATTGGCCTCGCCTCCGGATCTGATTGTATCCGATGCGCTGATGCCTGAAATGGACGGATTCCGCTTCCTGAGGGAAGTAAAGCGACACCAGGTCCTGATGCGGATTCCGTTCATTTTTTATTCGGCGGTCTACACGGGTGACAACGAGGAGAAGCTTGCTCGTTCCCTTGGCGCGGAGGCGTTCATTGTCAAGCCGATGGATCCCGAGGAGCTGTGGCATGAGATAGAGCGGCTGCTGGCGGCGGGCAAGAGTGCGCCTTCTCCAGCCGTGACCGGAGAAGAGGCGTACCTGAAAGAGTACAGCAACATCGTTGTGCGAAAGCTGGAAGAAAAGGTGCGTGAGCTGGAAGAGCTGTATCTTACCCTGACCAGGGTGCTGGTGACTACCCTCGACGCCAAGAGTCCCTGGACAAAGGGTCATTCCGTGAGGGTGGCGGAATATGCGGTAAGGGCTGCCGTAGCAGCAGGTTTCGATGTGGGGAAGATAAATCGAATCAAACTTGCCTGCCTGCTGCATGACATCGGCAAGATAGGCACCTATGATTTCCTGTTGGATAAGCCGGAACGGTTAAATAACGAAGAGTTCGCGGTGGTCAAGCTTCACCCGGATAAGGGGGTGGAAATCATCAGTGAAATTAAGCAGTTTAGCGATATAATCCCGGCTATCAGGCATCATCACGAGTGGTTTGACGGTTGTGGCTATCCAACCGGACTTGCCGGGGATTCTATTCCGTTGCATGCCAGGCTGATTTCTATTGCCGATTCATATGACGCCATGACAGCGGATCGGCCGTATCGCCGGGCGATTGACAGGGATTCCGCCTTCAGGGAATTGCGGCGCTGCTCGGGCAGCCAGTTTGACCCACGCCTCGTGGAGGACTTCATCCGGGCCGGGACGGGAGATAGATGTTACTGATTTTCGCGGCAACCTGCCTTTTATTATGCCTGCCGTCAGAGGCGCCGGCGGGCGCCATTCCCGTTGAGGAGGAATCGCTGCGCGAGTTGCGGGTGACCATCAGTCGGCAGCAGGAGATGCTGCGCCGGCAGGGGGAACAGATCAGACAGCAATCCGAAAGGCTTGATGCCCTGCAAAGGCAGATCAACTCCCTGCAATGCCATGGACAGATCTCCAGTCCGGAAGCCTTTCAGCACACTTCGGCGACAAGACAGGCTGACACTGCCGCCCCACTCGAATCTCCTTCCCCGTTGACGGTCAGTTCCGGCGGCGGCAAGGCGCGGGTATCGCTCTCCGGCCAGTTGAACCGGGCCTTCACCATAGCCGGCGACGGCCGCTCCGTGAAGTTTTATCCCGTGGACAACAGCAGCAGTTCAAGCCGTATCCGCATTAGCGGCACGGCCCTTCTGAACGATGACATGTCACTGGCCGCCCGGCTTGAGGTGGGGATTACCCCTGACGCCTCTTCCCTTGTTTCCCAGGTAAACCAGGCGCCGGGAAACCTTTTTGATCAACGATGGGCCGAGGTTTCCCTGACCAGCGCCAGATACGGAAAACTGTCGCTGGGCAAGGGAGACACTGCCTCCAACTCCACCGCTGAAGTGGATTTATCCGGCACGGATGTGGTTCAATACGCCAAAATATCGGATATTGGCGGCGGGATGCTGTTTCGGGAAAAAGGGGGTGATAACTCTCTTACAACGCTGAAGGTATCGGATGCCTTCAATGATTGGGACGGTTTGAGCCGCCAGTCGCGTCTGCGTTACGATACCCCCGCATACTACGGGTTCAGTCTCGCCGGTTCGCTTGTCACCGGTCAACGGTATGACGCGGCAGTCTTCTGGAGCGGCGAGGGATACGGCCTCAAGGCCTCGGCGGCGTTTGCGGTGGCCAATCCCGAACTGGCGGATAAAGGACTGCAATATGACGGCTCAATGTCTCTGCTCCACCTGAACAGCGGTTTCAACCTCACCCTGTCCGGAGGTCTGCTGGAAGATGAAATCCGGGAGGACGCCATCAACCTGTACGCCAAAATCGGATGGATAGCCAATCTTTTCAAACTGGGGAATACGGCCTTCGGCCTTGATTACACAAGGTCGGAAAACCTGCCTCTGGCCGGGGACAGGGCCTGGTCGGTGGGCGCGGCCGCGGTCCAGTCGTTCAACAAGATCGCCACGGAGTTCTACCTGCAGTACCGGACCTACTCCCTGGACAGGAGGTCGGGGCCTGCCGTGAAAAGGCTTGATCTGGGCTCCTTCGGCGCCCGGGTCAGATTCTGAGCCGGACTCCCGCTTCAATCCTTCCGCAGTGACGCTATCACGCTGTTTCTGCCGTCGACCCGCCGGTAATCAATCTTTTCCGCCAGGTGGTTGATGATATTCAGTCCCAAGTCATCGGGCGCCAGATCCGGGTCCAGCGGGTTAATCTCTTCACCCGCGTTTTCCAGCGTCAGTTCCAGGTTGCCATGCTTTTCCGAATGGGAGATGGTCAGGTCGAGGGGAAACACGGACGGGATCTGGCTGTGCAGCTGAAGGAGTTCCTCCACGAGCAGCAGCAGGTTGTGCCTGGTTATTCTCGGCAGGATCTGTTTTTCGCAGAAGGCCTCGATTTCACCGTTCATGGCGTACAGGTCGTAATCCGGAGAGGTGATGCGGTAATTGAAACTTCTGACCCTGTTGATGAATATCCTGGTCTTTTCCCGTTGCGGATTATCGAAGATCTGCTCCGGCGTCCCTTCCTCGTAAATATACCCTTCGTCCATGTAGAATACCCGGTTCGACACGTCACGGGCAAAAGCCATTTCATGGGTGACGATGGCCATGGTCATCCCCTCCCTGGCAAGACGCCTTATCACCGACAGGACCTCGCTCACCATGGTGGGGTCCAGCGCGGAGGTCGGCTCGTCGAACAGGATGATCTCCGGCTCCATGGCCAGGCAGCGGGCGATTGCCACGCGCTGTTTCTGCCCGCCGGAAAGTTCATCGGGAAAATTGAGGGCCTTTTCCGCCAGGCCAACCAGCTTGAGAATCTCCAGGGCCTTGTGTTCCGCCTCCTCTCTGTTCATCCCCTTCAGCTTGATGGGCCCTATGGTCAGGTTTTCCCGTACCGAAAGATGAGAAAAGAGATTGAAGGATTGAAAGACCATGTTCATGCGTTGCCGGATTCCGGGCACATCGGTCTTTTTGTCCAGCAGGTCGGCGCCGTCGATGTAGATAGCGCCGCCGCTGGGGCGCTCAAGCAGGTTGAGGCATCGCAGGAAGGTGCTTTTGCCCGTGCCTGAGGGGCCGATGATGGAGATCACCTCCCCTTTGTTGATCTGGACCGTGATGTCCTTCAGCACTGTACATTCACCATACTTCTTGGAAAGATGCTCAACCCTGATCATGCCCTGGCCGCCTTTCTCCTTTTGTATTTCGGATCAGTCAGCCGTTCGGCATACTCAAGGGACTGCAGGAGGAGCCAGGATATCAGGAAGTAGAGAATCGCCACCATGACCAGCGGAAAAAAGGCGTCGAATGTGCGGCTGCGGATGATATCGCCCGCTTTCGTCAGGTCCTGTACGGCTATGTATCCGACAATGGAGGTCATCTTGACAAGGGAGATGAACTCCCCCTTGTAGACCGGAAGGATGCGCCTCACCATCTGTGGCAGGACGATGTGGCGGAAGGTGGCGACCCTGGTGAACCCCATGGCGATGCCTGCTTCAGTCTGCCCCTTGTCCACCCCCTGTATGCCGCTCCTGAATATCTCCGCGGTGTAGGCCGCGAAATTCATGCCGAAGGCAATGATGGACACGATGATGGGGTCGATGCTTACCGAGGCGAATACCACGTAGAAGATAAGCATGAGCAGCACCAGCACCGGGGTGCCCCTCAGAATGGAGATGTAGACCCTGGCGGTAAGGTTCAGAAGCAGTATCTTCGACATGCGCATGGAGCAGACCAGAGCCCCCAGAAGAGTGCCGAAAATTGTGGCGAAAATGGAAATGATAACCGTGGCCTTCAGGCCGTCCAGGATGAGATGATAGCGGTTTTCGTGGACAATGTTGTTGTAGAAACCGTCGGCGATCTTTGTGAGGAAGGAAGGAGAAGCTTCCGTTGTCCCGGAGGCGCCGATGGCGTCGCCCGGTTGGGCGATATTCTTCTTCAGGGCGAATGCGCTTGCGCCCAGTTCACAATAGACATCGGAAAACGCGATCTGTTTTTTTCTCTCTTCGGTAATCATGAGCGTACTGGTGATCATGTCGATCTTGTTGGTTGCGGCGGCGGCGATCAGGCTGCCGAATTCCATGTCCGCCATCTTGAGTTCTTTTCCCAGATAGGCCGCGAAACGCTCGGTAAGTTCCACGTCGAACCCGATCATCCTGCCGTCTTTGACGATGGTGAAAGGAAGGCCCTTGTCGCTGACCGTTCCCACAACGAGCACTCCGTTTGTTTTTTTGCCGTTGATCGCCGGCATCCGGGATTCTCCCCGTGTTATCCAGCGATCCACCATGTCCGCATAGACGCCGTTTTCTTTTATTCCGTGCAGGAATTCGTTGAATTTTTTTCGCAGGGCATTATTGTTCTTGTTGAATCCGGTTCCCACCTGAATGTAAAAAAGAGGCTTTCCCAGAAAGGCAAGGTCATGATCTGTGCGGAAAATATCCAGCAGTGTTTCATAGGTATATATAGCCGCGTCCACCTTGCCGGATTTGACGGCCAGAAGTATGTCGGAAGGAGATTTGTACTGGAGGATCGTGGCCCGGGGATAGGTCTTCATGGCATAGGTGTCGTGGGTGGAACCCAGCAACACCCCGATACGTTTATCCTTCAGATCCGCGCTGGAGCGGAGCTTTGTGCCCTCGGGCCGGGCGCCGGAAGTTCCGCTGTCACCGCATCCCCAAAAAATGCCGAATAAGAAAAGGCACAGTATCAATCGCGCCGTCTGCTTCATATATGAGTCTCTCTTCAATTTTTCCTATTCTTTCACCAGCGCCGCGATGCCGCCGTTGTAATACGACTCTGAAAAGAGGACTTTCTTCGCACGCTCTTCGGTGATGGTGATGCAGGCGCCGATCATATCCACCTTTCCCGCGCTCAGGGCCGGAATCATGGCCCCGAAATCCATGTTGACAACTTCGAGCTTCATGCCCAGTTTCCGGGCGACGTAATGGGCAATCTCGATATCGAAGCCGACAATATTCCGCGAACCGTCCATGAAGGAAAACGGCTCGGTTACAGCCGCGGTTCCGAATGTAAGAACACCCTTGTCGCCTTCAGGCGGGAATGACGGCATGGGAGCCGGATCACCGGTTTTGGGAAACCATCGTTGCATCATGGCTTCATACGCGCCGCTTTTTTTCAGTTCGCTGATGACCAGGTCAATGTTTTTCTTGAGTTCGGGGCTGTCCGGCCGGACGGCGAAACCATAGGCATCCCTGGTTATCATCTCCGGCAGGACCTTCAGTCCCTGGTTCCTGGCCGCGATATTCTTCAGAATAGGTTCGTCATACGCCGCGGCGTCGGCCTTTCCCGTCCGGACCGCAAGGGCGGCGTCCAGCACGCTGTTGAAATATTTGAACCTGGCATTGGGAAACCGTGACAGAACCAGTTTGTCGGCGGCCGTCCCGGTGGGAACGGCGAACTCCTTGCCGTCCAGTTGTGAAAGATGCGTGATCTTTTCCTTTTTGCTGCAGCCTGCCGGCGCGAAAAACAGCGAAACAACCATGGCGATACCGGCCATCGTAAGCATATATCTCGTCACTTTGTACGTCTCCTTTTCATGTGTAGATTGATCCCCGTTCACGTTCGGGATCAGGCGAGGGTAAAGTTATTTATCTCATGGCGTTTCTTCTGTGTTCTCCCATGGCGTCCGCGGCAAGTATGGAATTCAAAACCCTTTCCGCGGTTATCCTGCCAGCTTCATTGTGGATGCACTCTTCAGGGGCGCAGGCCTTTGCCGCAACCTGCATCAGCCTGTCTTGTCCGCAATTCTTCAGGCCGATATCCGAAAGGGTTGTGGGAAGGCCGACTTGTTCACAGAATGAATAAACTGTGGCTGCTTCTTCGGGGGCGGCATCGGTCAGGTGTAGTCCCGCCAGTACTCCGAAAGCCACTTTTTCTCCATGGTAATATGCGTGGGTTTCTTCAAGAACCGTCAGTCCGTTGTGAATGGAATGGGCGCTTCCCAGCCCACCGCTTTCGAACCCTATCCCGCTGAGAAGAATATTCGCCTCTACGATATGCTCCAGGGCCGGTGTGACGATATGCCGCTCCGCGGCGATTTTCGCGGACACGCCATGTTTGAGCAGGGTATCGTAGCAGAGCCTGGCAAGGCTGAGTCCGGTTAGTGTGCCGAGGCCGCCGCATGGGGTTTCGGACTGTGTCGCGTCGCACGATCTGGCTTCGAACCATGTTGCCAGCGCGTCCCCCATGCCTGATACGAGAAAGCGGAGCGGGGCCTGGGCGATGACTTGCGTATCAACGACCACAGCGGCGGGATTGGATTTCTGATAATAGACCGATTCAAAGATTCCTTTTTCGGTGTAGAGAACCGCGCATCCGCTGCACGGGGCATCCGTTGAGGCTACGGTGGGAACCACGATGACGGGAATTCGAGCGCGGTCGGCAGCGATCTTCGCCGTGTCGATGGTCTTGCCGCCGCCCATGCCCACAAGGACATCCACGTTATGCTCCCGGATAAGGCCGTCAATCCGGGACAGTTCCTTTTCACAGCACTCACCGCCAAACCTGAGCGGCGCCATCGCCATAGATCCGGAACTGAAATCAATCCCGCTTTCAGGAAGAATTTTTCCGTGGGCGGTCGGCGATGCGAGGATGAGCCCCTGTTTGCCGAACAGGTTTGTCAGGGAAGGTATTTCCCGGAGAGCGCCGGCGCCCTGTATGTATTTTCCCGGGAACAGAGCCTTTTTAAACATGTTATTTCTCCATTTTCCTGACGGTAATATGTTGTATGAAAGCGGGGACAACAGAAAAGAATGTTGTCATATCAGGTGAATATGAGTAACTCTAACTGAGAACATGTATAACATTTTCGGGATAAAGTGAAGACAATTAAGCGTCAGGAGACTTGATGCCGAACAACTTCTCCTTTTCCCCTTTTCCCAGGTGAAGAGAAGAGGTTGAAATCCCATAAAGATAATGGAGAAATACAATGTCCACAGACCGTCTTACCTCCTTCGACAAGGCGCTTGCCCGGATCTGCGAGTTGTGCCCCATGTGTCGTCAGGCCCGGCGCAACAGCCAGGGGATTGCTTGCCGGATCGTTAAAAGTATCGAGTCGGCTCTCTGTCCGTTCTGTCGGGCGTACGAAAGAGTCCATGGCGTCAAGGCCCACGAAATAACGGAGCTCCATTCTGAACGTTAATTGAGGTCTGACGAGCGGCGCCGGAGAGAAGATGCCGGCGACAATAACTGAAAAATGGATTCCGGCATTATCGAGACCCTTTCCATGACTAATTAATACCCTGTAACTAGCTGGTTATATGGTGTATTAGCATGGTTTAAGAAAATTGACTTGCATACATTATGGCGATAATAGTATTAATATGAAACAGGCCGCCTGATGGCGGCCAACCAGTATGACCTCTCGGGCTTAATACCATTCGGCAAAGCGGGGAAAAATGGCCAGACCGCTGGGCAAAGAAAACGAAAAGATGTTGATGGGCAAGAAAGAACGCTCTTCCGTTACCAATAAAAGAGGCATGTTGTTTTCACGCCTGGAGTCGGATATCGGGTACAGGTTTTCGGATCGGTGCCTGCTTGTCTCCGCGCTTACACATCGTTCCTATATTTATGAATCCAGAAAATTCGGCATGCGCGATAATCAGAGACTCGAGTTTCTGGGTGATGCCGTATTGAGTCTCGTTATATGCGACAGGTTGCTGGATCTTTTCCCTGATAGCGGTGAGGGAGAACTGTCCCGGATGAGGGCATCCCTTGTCGATACCGACACCCTTGCGGCAATCGCCGAACGAATCAACCTGGGAGAGGTTATCCTCCTGAGTCGCGGCGAGGAGAATACTGGTGGAAGGTCGAAAAAGACCGTGCTGGCCGACTCTTTCGAGGCGCTGGCGGCATCTGTTTTTCTCGATGGAGGGCTGGAGAGCGCGGAGCGGTTCGTGGATAAAATGTTTGCGCCACTTTTTTCCGACAGGCTCGGGGAAGAGGACTTCAGGGATTACAAGACAAGGCTGCAGGAACTCTCCCATTCATTGCGTTGCAGGCCGCCCTTGTATCTCCTGGAGGATGTCGCGGGCCCTGACCATGATCCTCTTTTCCGGGTTACGGTCATAGTTGGCAATGAGTGTTTCGGCAAAGGAACCGGCAAGACAAGGAAAGAGGCTGAACAGCGCGCGGCGCGGGAAGGCCTCCGTCTCCTGGAGGAAGACGCGCTGCGCTCAAAAGGAGAAGGATAGCGCTTCCGTTTCCCGGACGGAATATGGCGGGATTTCCTTTGACACATTCGGTAACGTGTGGATGCCAGTCGGTCGACTGTGCGGATTTTTTCGGAGTCAATATAAATGTACGGTTACAGTATTACCGTTGACAGGGATTTGATCATTAGCGCCGTTGTGGCGCCGACCGGCGTCAGAGGAGGATTTTGCTCCTCAATGTTGAAAGGTCATCCCTTGGACCGCTGTTTCCCTGTTCTGCTGGAGGATGGGAGTGATGCGGTAAAGAGGGTAATCGATGGGGGTGTCCCGCTTTTCTTGAAGGGATACCACACCGGCTGTTTCTGTAGTGATGTAACCGCTGATATCAGTATCCAACCGGTTTCCGCTGATGACGGTTCCATTTGCGGCGCTGAAATCAGTCTGGTGATTGTTTCCGGATGCCCGGTAGTCGACATCCTTCAGAAGGAACAAAGGCTTATTGATATTGGACGCTATTCCGCGGCGTTGGCTCACGGAGTCCGGAATCCTCTGAATGCCATCAAAGGAGCTGTGGTGTATCTGAAGGATGCATACGGTGGCGAGCAGACATTCGCTGAGTTCGCCGCTATTATCGAGGAAGAGATTTCAAAGCTCGACGGTTTTATTACCAGGTTTCTGAGCACATCGCTTCTGGAATCGGAATTTGTTCCCGTTGACGTAAATGAGTTGCTTCGCCGCATCCTGGCAATGAACAGTTTTCAGGCTTACGCGAAAAGGATCTCTTTTTCGTCGGAACTGGGAGTTCTTCCCATTATCATGGCCGATGCCTTTCAGTTGGAGCATGCGGTCATGAATGTCATCAACAACTCCTTCGAAGCCATGACGGAGAGCGGTGATATTCGCCTGAAGACCCGGCTTGTACAACGGGGCGGTCGTGAGTTTATCTCTATCCTTATCTCGGATAACGGCAAGGGCATGACCAGGGATGGACAAAAGGGGGCGGGATATTCAAACGAAAAAAGGGTCGAGAAAGGAAGAGGATTCGGCCTCTTTCTTACCCGGGAAATCATTCAGAGCCATGGCGGAACCATAGAGATCGTCAGCAAAAAGAATATGGGTACAAGTGTGGAGATGTTCCTTCCCGTGAAAGGGCGCGATGATGGGTAATTACTCCGAGCCGGAGCGGGTGCGTTAGTGGATGGACGTGGCGGGTTTTCCTGGGTTTCCGGGATTTTGATAGAGGGTTACACGACTGCGGCCTGGTTTTGGCCGGGGGAGTATTGAGTATGTCCGAGGTGAAAAACGGTCGTGTGCTGCTTGTGGATGATGAACTGAATGCCCTCAAGGTTCTTTCCGCTATTCTCAGGGAAGAAGGCTATCAGATTCTTCAGGCTCAGGATGTGGATTGCGCTGAAAAGCTTCTGGCTGATGAAGACATTGATGTCGTGATTACCGATCTTAAAATGCCCGGCAAAGACGGAATGCAGCTCTTTGATTATATCTCCGGCCATTATCCCGATATTCCAGTTATTTTTCTCACGGCTTACGGATCGGTTGATTCAGCCGTTCATGCCATCACGCGCGGCGCCTTCTACTATTTCATAAAACCTCCTGATTACAAGAAACTCAAGGGGATACTGTCCCGGGCACTGGAGCAGCGACTGCTGAAAAAGGAGATTGAAGTACTTAAAAACAGGCTGGAAATGGGGAGAAAGTCTGAGAATATCATCGGCGCTACTCCGGAGATGCTGAAGATTTTTGAATCGGTCAATGCGGTGAAGGATTCACTGTGCAGCGTCCTCATCTGCGGGGAAACCGGAACCGGGAAAGAGGCCATTGCCCGCTCCCTCCATTTTCAGAGTATCAGGAGCGCCAGACCATTTGTCGCGGTAAACTGCGCGGCCATGCCGGGCGGATTGCTGGAATCGGAGCTTTTCGGGTATGAAAAAGGGGCTTTTACCGGCGCCACCACGCGGAGGATCGGACGGTTCGAGGAAGCGGCCGACGGCACAATCTTCCTGGATGAAATAGGGGAGCTGGAGATGACGCTCCAGGCAAAGCTTCTCAGGGTGCTTCAGGAGAAGGAGATCGAGAGATTGGGCAGCAACAGGAATATACCGGTGAATTTCCGGCTGATCTGCTCGACCAACAGGGACTTGATAAGTGAAATATCCAAAGGCAATTTCCGGGAGGATCTGTACTACAGGATTCATGTCGTTCGCATCAACATCCCGCCGCTCCGGGAGCGCAAGGATGACATTCCCCTGCTTACATCGTCTTTCTTGAAGGAATACTGCGCGCGTGAAGACAAGTCTCTGGAGATATCATCGGACGTGATGGACCTTTTTTATCTCTATCCATGGCCCGGAAACATAAGGCAGCTCAAGAATACCATTGAACGCGCGGCCGTGCTGGCAAAGGGAAAGATCATTTCAGTGCGGGAACTGCCTGACGAGCTTCGGCAGTTCGCCGGCCAGCGGGATGCTTCGTCCCGAACGGTCAAGCCGCTCCGGGAGCTGGAATTCGCAGCTATCCGTTCAGCGCTTGTCGAATGCAGGGGAAATAAGTCCAAGGTCGCCCAGATGCTTGGCATTTCCCGTAAAGCCCTTTACAAGCGTCTGAGCGAAATGGAGGCATGACCTGTGGATAATATGGTTCATCCGGGGGGACGGATGGATGCGATTTAACACCTTCTGTTGAAATGTGTGTGGAAAAAATGTGAATCCCGGACGAAAGGCACGGTTTTATTTGAAATGGTTACGGGATGCACAAAATATAGACATTGATTCCGTCGTTTATCCGGATAGTCATAAAGCCGTTTCCGAACAGGCTATCCCCGGGCAACCGGGGTGCGCAAAGCCACGGATCCCTGATTCACGTGGGACAGCCGGGTCGCCGAAGAAACATGGTCCACCCCGTGTCTCGTCGGTGGCATGTTTTCCAAGGCATGTCACAAGACACCAGGAGGTGGAAAATGAAAGAAAAAAAGTTATTCCGATTCAATCTGGCTCTCATTCCGACGTTGGTATTCATCAGTCTGACCCTGATAATATGGGGGTGCGGAGGCGGAGGTGATGCCGCCACGGTTTACTATGGGGCAGATGCCGGGGCAAGGGGAGACATGGAAGGGGAAGCAATGCGTGCCGTGTCTGATGCTTCCGTAAACTCCGGAGGGGGATCCCCAACAAAAACAGCCGGCCTGCCGCGTCCTCCCGATCCGAACCCCACCGGTTATGTCGTCAACGATTTCAGCTTCTATTCCGTGCCTGATATTCCACGTCCGGCAAAGGGGGCAACCATAACCGATCCCCTGTTTGGCGCCAGGATCACGCGCCTGACCGATTCATTTTCCGAAACGCCAAGAATGCAACTCAAGAAAAACCCCGATGGAACCTATGTGACTCCTTATGTGTATGAGCCGGTCAGCGGATACGCCCAGCCGGGATATCCCAAGCACGATATCGAAAACTCCGACGGAACGCGGCTTCTCATCCAGAGCTACAGCAATCGCCTCAGCGCCTGGCACATCTATAACGCCAATCCTCCGTACGAACTTGTGAAATCCATCCCTGAAAAATTTATAGGCTATGGAAGCTCCATTGATGCCCGATGGGATGCAACGGATCCGGAAGTCCTTTATTATCAGTACAAGAAGAAGTTCTGGAAATACAATTACGTTACGGATGAAAATGTCGCCCTGTACGATTTTTCCGCCGATTATCCTCCGGTCGGGGGATCGTCGTATCCTTCGTGCAGTCAGACCATGCAGGAAGAAGGAAACTCATCCAGTGACAGCAGGTATTGGGCATTCAACATCCGCTGTTATGACCCTGCCCATTCACCAACCTGGTACAATGTGGCCAAGGTAGTGTTTGACAAGGATTTTTCCGGAAAAGACCGAGGCAGGATAATATCTGCCATCACTCCCGATAACCCTCTCTGGAGAGATGCGGGATTCGTGTCCATGAGCATGTCGGGTAATTATGTGTGGACCGGCGATCAGCACAGAATCTATGACAGGGCTTTTACCACCCGCAGGGACCTTGCCTGCGCCAATCATGCCGATCTCGCCATCAATTCCTCTGGCAGGGAGGTCGTGGTCTGCGGGGGGGAATACTATGTAACTCCCTACACAAGTCTGGGCACATGGCTTAAGATGGTGGATAACGAGACTGGAGAGGTCACGCCGCTGGCCCCTCTGGGAACGGGGGCTTACCATGTTTCCGGCAACAATGATCTGCTTCCCGGGTGGGTTGTCGTGTCGTCCTATTCACCTACCTACCCGGCCCTGCCTTCGAAATGGGCGGACCAGTCCATCTACATGATCGAACTGAAGAAGCCGGCCGGCACACCCGCCATGGACAATCACGCGAAAATATGGCGCGTTGCCCATACCCATGGCGTAAGGAAGTCATACTCCGACGATCCCTTCGCCAAGATCAACAGAAAAGGCACGAAGATCTTCTTTGGAACCGGTTGGGGCGGCTATTATCCGGAAGCCGCGTATGACACATATCAGATCAGTCTTCCGGCGACCTGGAAGAGCGATCTGGCGGACCGATAGGCGCTTACATTGGATGGATCGAAATGCGCTCGCAAAAGAATCAACCTGTATCAACATCTCAGGAACCTGGAGGACGAGAGGTTCAGTCAGAGATCAAAAACTTGATGCTGGTTACGGACTGGGGTATATTCCGGAACATTCTCACCATCCCTTTCTGACCGGGATGGCGCCGAAAGTGACGGACCGGTCTTTTTTCAAGCGCCATGCTTTCGCCCGCTCCGGTTGCCGGTGTCTCGGACCATGCGTGATTTGATGCGGCGAGTGCGCGGTAATGACCGGCCCGCCACCGCGGCGAAGTAAATAACCGATAAACCAGAGCGGTAAAATTGAAGACGGAATGGCTTCATGGAAGCGAATGGCCGTTTTGCCATCTTTATCTGCGATATGATGGCGGTTTTACGGGATACTCCTTTCCATGGGCGTTCCGTCTTTGTGTTAACCGGGGATTAGCCTGTTTGTGGGATGATGTAATGTCTTTGAAAATAATCTGACAAGGGAGCGCGATAGTATGCAGAGTAGACTCAGAATAGCGGTGTTGCCGGGGGATGGAATCGGACCGGAGGTGATGGCGGAGGCCCTTAAGGTGCTGGATGCCGTGGAAGAGAAGTATCATGTGAAATTCGAGAGAACCTTCGCGAATGTGGGTGGGGCTGGTATCGACAATGAAGGGAAGGCTCTTCCCGATACCACCGTGGATATCTGCAAGAACTCGGACGCCATACTTTTCGGGTCGGTTGGCGGTCCCCGCTGGGAGTCCCTTCCCCCTGACGAGCAGCCCGAGCGGGGGGCGCTTCTGCCGCTCCGGCGCATATTCGGCTTGTTTGCCAACCTCCGTCCCGCGATAATCTTTCCTTCCCTTACCGGAGCTTCTTCTCTGAAGGAAGAGGTAATACACGGCGGCTTCGACATCCTGGTAATCCGCGAACTGACGGGAGGAATCTATTTTTCACAGCCCAAGGGGATAGAAGGGGAGGGGCGAGAAAGGGTCGGATTCGATACGCTCCGTTACAGCGTGCCGGAGATCGAGCGCATCGCCCATGTAGCCTTTCGCGCGGCCCGGGAACGCAGCTGCAAGGTCTGTTCCATCGACAAGGCAAACGTTTTGTCTTCATCGGTCCTGTGGCGTGAAATCGTGACAACCATAGCCGGGGAATATCCGGATGTGGAGCTGAGCCACATGTATGTTGACAACGCGGCCATGCAACTGGTGCGAAAACCCAAACACTTTGACGTAATCCTGTGCGAGAACATGTTCGGCGATATCCTTTCGGATGAGGCGGCCATGCTGACCGGGTCTCTGGGCATGCTCCCGTCCGCTTCCCTTGCCGAGGGGAGATTCGGCATGTATGAACCATCCGGAGGTTCCGCGCCGGATATCGCGGGAAAGGGGATTGCCAATCCCATCGCCCAGATACTATCCCTTGCTATGATGCTCCGTTACTCGTTCGGGTTGGAGGAAGCGGCTAAAGCCATTGAAAACGCGGTGGTCAAGACGCTTGAGCAGGGTTGCCGGACATCGGATATTTTTCAGGATGGGGTCGGTGAAAGACTGGTAACGACAAAAGAAATGGGTGACGCCATAACCGGGCTTCTGTAAGGACCGTCCCGCATTCAAACTGATACCGCTTTCTCCCCATTGACTTGTCCCGCCTTTGGTGTCCCGTCGGCGGGCGTCCATCCATCGGCATCGAATCCGCCTGTCGGGGACCGTTCCCGGCGGGCGGTGGACTCGACCCTTTCCGGCTGTGGATATTCCCTCCGCATGCGTCCCGAATTGCGCATTCCCGCCATGGGAGCAACATCCGGAGGTTTTCCATGCAGAGATTTTTCCCCATGAAATTCACGATTCCATACCTTTTGTCCATTATTCTTCTTTGCCTCGCTTCCCCCGGTTTCGCGCTGGATGCAAGAGACCGGGAAGCGCTTAATCTGATGGATTTCGCCGTCAGGCAGACAATCAGAGAAACGGGTGTTGAAGTCATCGGCGTCGGCTCATGGACCTCGCAAAAGAATTATAAAGGGCCGCTTTCCGGGGGCAAATCGGATCACGACATGAGGGTCGTTCTCACCGGAGAGACGGATAACAAGGTTCTCATCGGTAGATGGAAGGACTTCCGGAACAGACTGAAAGAGAACATAACCGCCATGGGGCAGGCCAAGCGATTGACCGGCGAAGAGATCGCCGCGATGTTGAACAGCGCTAACGTCTATCCGCCCGACCAGTTGGTGGCAACGGTGGAGAGCGCGGAAGACGCGCAGCGACTCTTTGCCAGAACAGGAACAAAGCCGAACCTTGGCGGCGAGCCGGTGGAAGGCATATGGGGACCTGGGAGTAAGGCCTATAAACAGTATTATGAAGAAAAATCAGGCAGGTTGTTTTACCTCGACGGGAAAAGCGGCAAGGTAATGTCCGGAACCACGGACCTGGCCCACTTGATGGAGGGTGTTGAAAAATATACCATTGCCGGCGAAGTCAACAAAGCCGGTCAATGGGCCGACAAGGTATTGGAGCAGCTCGAAGAAGGCAATACGGACAAGGCGGCCAAACAGGCCGAGCGTATCCGTTTGTCTTTGAAAAAGGCCAGGGCTCTGGAGCGGCTGGGCGGGAGCGCCGGATATCTGGACGACATCATTGCGGGAAGAGTAACTGACCCTGAAGCGATCAAGGCAGCCGTAACCAGGGCGAGGAATGAATCCAGCCTCCTCCTTGCCCTGTCAAGGGAGGGCAGGGTATCGACGCGAACCACGCTGAGAAACGTGCTCCTCTACGAAGGAACCGAGACGTCCAAGATGAGCGGTCTTTTCTGGAAATATGCGGACAAGGCCCCCATCTCCCGGCTTTTTCGCGCCTTTCAGCTTTACGGTTACTATGNNCAGCGATACGTCCGCCATGACCGGGGCCGACTTTAACGCCGCGGTCCTCACCAGCTCTGGAAAGGAGCTTGCATGGCTCACCTCCGGACCCCTGGCGGGACTCGGCGCCGAGCTTGCTGATCTGACGCTCCAGATGGCGCGGCAGGGCGCTTACAACATCGTTATCGCATTCCAGGACTGCGAGAATCTGATTGCTGGTGTTCATTCGGTAAAGGGACGGGAGGATTTGAACAAGGGGATGAGTCTGGACCAGATGGTCTCGGCCTTTCCGGACACCTCTGAAGGGAGGGACAGACTCAAGAATTTTGTCTGGTTTCAGGCGTATCAGGCCTCATTCCGGCTCGAGAACCGCCAGTGGGTCGCCGACAGCTCTGTACAGAACAGTCTCTATCAGAAATGTTATTCTCCCATTGTGGATATGTGGAGGGAGAAACGCCTGGAAAGGATCGGCGCCTTCAACACCCTCTTCCTTGAGTTCGACAGGATGGCTGGCAATGCTAAGGCGGTTCTCGATATCGAACCATCATCCAACCCGATCCCGCTTAGGGAACAGTCAACCCAGGGCAGGACGGCGAGGGTCACGCTTACGGGAAGCGTGTCGCAGGATCAGGACAAGATGGCGGACCTGGTGAGGAAGATGAATGAGGTTGTGAAGACGCTCGAAGGGAGCGCGAAGGATGTGATCTTCGCCGGGGTATCCTATCAGCTTTCCCTGGATGGCAAGGCATATGACAAGGTATACAAACCGGTTACGCGCTCATTCTCCTTTGGCAAACCGGGGGAGCACAATGGATTCCTCTCTGTTGAGACGGGCATCACCGGAACCATTCTCTCGGAGGATGTCGCAAAATACGGTCTTCTGCAGGGATACGCGAAACGCTACCCTTCAACAGCCGCGGTTTCCTTCAGCATAGCCGAAGAAAGTCCGGGTCTGAGGCTTCGTCTCAACTGCCCGTCCTTGGCAAGAACAGGCCGGACCTACCAGCTGGCGGCCATTGTGGAGGATAGCGGCGACATAGCGCCTTCATCAGTGAAGTTCGCCTGGAGCGCCGTAACGATGAACAAACGATTGACGCAGGGATACCAGAACAGGATCAACCACTCCGAACAGACGCCCGGAAGATATGAATATCTGGCCGAGGCCTTTGTTCAGGAGCGGGGCGGGATGACAAAACTCGGTGACGCCCGCTGTATCGTGGAGGTGGAGCAGGAGCGGATTGATCTCGCCGTTGCTATTGACGGGCCGAAAAGGTTCATGTTGGGCCAGGATGCGCTTTTTACCGCCCGCGTCCCTTCCGGCGCTGGGACGCCGCAACTGACCTATGCGTGGTATCTTGATGGTGTCCGTCTGCGGGGCAACAGTAACAGTCAACTTGTGAAGGCCGCGTCAAAGGGCATCCATACCGTGAAAACCGAGGTATTTGCGGCGGCCGCCGGGAAATGGGTCAAGGCGGGCGAGGCCGTTTACAGGTTTGAGGTTGAGGATGCATACGCGAACTGCTTCATCAGCGCGGACAGGGACAGACTGAAACAGGGCGAAGGCGCGACACTGACCGGTCGTATTTCCGGGACGAATATTTCAGATACCTCCATCCTCTACTTCAAGTGGACCGTGGACGGCAGAGATGCAGGCTCGGGAAACAGTTACTCTTTCTCGGCCGGCGCCTCCGGAAACCATACGGTTGTGGTGGAACTGTGGATGCGCAAGCAACCCCAGCCGGTACGCATGTGCCGGACATCCCGTTCGATCTTTGTCGAGGCGAAACAGGAGCGGAAGACCATATCGCGGAAGAGCAACAGCGAGCTTTCCCAGGCGGAAGGCCAGGCAATCTGCGACTGCATGAACGCCGCTATTAAACGGAGCAACGACAGGCCGGGAAACGAATTCGTATTCAAATCAAGGTGGAAATATGATGTGAGCGAGCAGAAGTGCAAGGGGGGAAGCTGGAGCGCGAAAGGAGTTGCCCTTTCAGGCGATTTTCAGATAGGCGTGGTCAGGGGCGATTACTGGGATGAAAAGGCCAATGCCTGCAAGGGTTCCTGATGCTCTGCAAGGAATTCCCCGTGATTTGGCAGTTGATACCTTAATATTCGCTACAGTACGATAAGCCACCCAGAGGGGAAACATGAGAAGCGCAATTATAATTTTAATACTGCTCGGATTCCTTTTGCCAGGGTGTGCCGGAACGGGCCAAGCGCTTGACGTCGCTGATGGAAAAAGGCGTGGTAATCCTGTCGTGCGCCATGGAAAAACCGCCATTGACTCTTCCATGCTTGCGGCCATCAACGAGGCGCGTTCCAAGGCGCGAAAGTGCGGCTCCGTATACATGCCAGCTGCGGGTCCGGTAGTCTGGAACCACAAGATGGCCGGTGCGGCCCTCAGGCATTCCATGGATATGGCATCCCATGGAGAGGTCGGCCATACGGGTTCCGACGGGTCAACCGCTGACGAGAGGTTGGCGCGGGAGGGCTATCAGTGGGGGAGGGTGGGAGAAAACGTCGCGGTTGGCTATCCTTCCGCTGACGAGGTGGTGCGGGCCTGGCTTTCCAGCAAAGGCCATTGCATGAACATCATGAATCCCGGGTTCAATGAAATCGGTTCCGCCTGGGCATGGGGCGTCTATCAGGGGGGGTCCTCCGCAAGATACTGGACGCTGGTATTAGGCATCGCCAGGGGGCTTCCGGGCCATTGAACCAAAATCCAGGTTGAAAAACGGCTGTCACCCAGCGCCTGTTTTTACTGTATAATTTCATGTTATATCAGGGCGTCCGGAGTGCGTGCCGCTCCACTCATATGGAGATGCAGCGGTTGGGGAGCAGATTGTATGCGCGGGGGGGAGGTATGAGAGAGATTAAGGTTGTATTCAGCGACGACTCAACGGGTTTCGTACATGACAGCAAGCTTGATTCGTTGATAGTGGCCGGAAAGATAAAGGCGTTTCTCCGTTCCGACGGATGGGTGAGGATCGGGATTGACCGTATCCGGGAGATCCGGTTTCACGGTGCGGAACGGAGGAAGAAGGAAGCGGAGTGAGAAGCGGATATGACTGCCGGAAGGAGCGCGGTAATTCCCGCGTCGCCGCTGGAAGCCATATCCGTTTGAAAAAAACCCAGGCGCCTGACCCCTATCCCGCGAGGGGCCGGCCGCCGCATTCCTTCATTTTTCCATGGGCATAACGGAGCATATCCTCCGTTGTGCGCCAGTCGATGCATTTGTCAGTAATGGATACACCGTATCTGAGAGCAGCGGTGTCCTTGGGCAACGGCTGGTTTCCCGCTTCCAGGTTGCTTTCAATCATGACCCCCGATATTTTCCCCTGTCCGGCGACAATCTGCTCCATGACCTTTTCCAGCACAACAGGCTGCTTTTCGTGGTTCTTTTCCGAGTTTCCATGGCTGCAGTCGACCATGATGGACGGGTGCAATTGTGCCTTCTCCATAAGCTCTATGGTCTTCTGTATGTCTTCCGGGTGGTAGTTGGCCTTTTTTGTGCCGCCTCGGAGAACCATGTGCACGTCCTGGTTTCCCGTGGTCTGGATGATCGCGGTCTTTCCCTCCTTATTGATCCCGAGGAAGCTGTGGGAATGGAGCGCTGACTTCATAGCATCGATGGCAATCTGGAGGTTGCCGTCGGTACCGTTTTTGAACCCGATCGGGAAGGAAAGGCCGCTTGCCATTTCCCGGTGGGTCTGGGATTCGGTGGTGCGCGCACCGATGGCGCCCCAGCTCAACAGATCGGCAAGGTATTCCGGTGTGATGGGGTCGAGCATCTCGGTGGCCACGGGAATGCGCAGGTCGGTTATGGCGCAGAGCAGGCTCCTTGCTATTCCCAGGCCCTTTGAGATCAGGTGCGTGCCGTTCATGTCCGGATCGTTGATCAGGCCTTTCCAGCCAATGGTTGTGCGCGGTTTTTCGAAATATACCCTCATGATCAAAAGAAGCTGATCGGACAGCTCTTCCGAGAGGCGGGAAAGGCGGGAGCCGTATTCCAGGGCAGCCTTCGGATCGTGTATGGAGCAAGGACCCACCACCACCATGAGGCGCGGGTCTAAACCCCTCAGGATGTTCTTGATGTGCTGGCGGCTTGTGTTGACGAATTCGCCCGCTTCCCCGGACACCGGGAAGACCTGCCGCAGGTCGGTGGGGGCTATGATTGGGGTGATGGATCTGATTTTCAGGTTGTTGGTCTTGATCATGCGTGGTTCATTCCTTTTTCATGGGTTTAATATCCGATTGGATTGGAATCAATACAGAAACATGGGCTTTCCGAGGACGTGGCGCACCTTTGGCCGGTAAACGTCGACGTCATAGAGTTCGGTGACATCCACTCTCTTCTGCCCCTGCATGATGGCGCTGATGGGAATATGGGTGTAGGTCCCTCCCTGGAGCGCGACCATGCGGCCCGAGGCGCCCTCGGCTATCAGGTCCATGGCCATTGTGGCGTAGTTGAAGGCGACCATCAGATCCAGGGAGTCAGGAGCGCCGGAACGCATCAGGTAGGAAAGTTGCTGGTAGATTATGTGGGATCCGGTCAGTTGTTTGATGGCTTCGCTTACTACCACGCCGATGCCTCCCAGTTTGCGGTGTCCGTAGGCGTCCTCCTGGCCGTACTCGATTATCTGTCCGCCGATCATGGAGGCCCCTTCCGATATGGTGACCATGGCGTAGTTGCTGGGGTTTCCCTTCTTGTCTTCCACGAGAAGCCCGGCGAGCCGTTCCACATCAAAGGGAACTTCCGAGATGATGGCGCGGTCCACACCTGAGAGATAGGCGGAGATCAGCGATGTTTCGCCGGAGTTGCGTCCGAACAGTTCGATGATGGCGATGCGCTCGTGGGAGCCGGCGCTTGTTCGCAGATTGTGGATGAAATTGACGCTGCGTGTGACCGCGGTGGAGAAGCCGATGCAATAGTCCGTGCCGAACACGTCATTGTCCATGGTCTTGGGAATGGCGACCACCGGAAATCCTTCCCGGTGAAGACGTTCCGCGTAGCTGAGGGTATCGTCTCCGCCGATGGGGATCAAGGCGTCGATCTCAAGATGTGAAAGCACGGACAGAATGTGGGGGGTGAAGTCGAATTTGTCTTTCGATGAGAGGTCATGCTCCTGGGTCCTGAGAAATTCAGGGATATCCTTTACACCTGCCTTGGCGGGGTTGGTGCGGCTGGTATGGAGGAATGTGCCCCCGCTTCTGTCAACGGTGCGCACCGCCTGACGATCCAGCGGCACGGTATTCCGCGCCAGAGATTCAGGATCATCGGGGTTGCATTCCAGCAGCCCCCCCCATCCGCGCCTGATTCCGATGATGCGGTAGCCACATTCAGATGCGCGGCCGACAAGGGTCTTCAGGGCAGGATTAAGTCCCGGAACATCCCCGCCTCCGGTCAGGATTGCGACGGTCTTCTGTTTGCCAGGCATGATAACTCCTTTCTCCGTGAAATATCCGGCCTTGGTCGCTTGAAGCAGTGTCCATCCTGAAGATCCGGATGGCAACTAAAGCAGATGTCAGAATGTCAGATTTGGATTTTAACACATGATTTTCTTAACGTGTTATTATTTTCCGGAATTACTGAATTTCAGGTCGGGTTGATTCCTAAAGCCGGCAAACGCCGGACGCATACCGCTCCGGTATATCCCGAGGAGGTTATACATGTATACAATCAATGATGCTTTTGAGTCTCTCTTCAGCGTAAACATGGGCGCCAGGAAGGGGGAAAGGATCCTGGTGTTCAGCGATACAATCCGGTCCGATGAGGTTCCGTCGGCAGAGGATGGACGCCGTCGGGGACTTCACCAGGTTGCGGCGGAAGCAGCGGAATACGCGATGCGGGTATACGGGAATGCCTCCTTTCTTTCCTTTCCCGCCACGGCCGCTTCCGGTGTCGAACCCCCGGAAAACCTGTGGAGGGGCGCTTTCGGAGACGAGGTAGTGGATGACCTTGCCGAGGAGGGTATGCTCGCGGCGCTCATGGCAAAGGAGGCGACAGCCGGGCAGGTGGAAAGGGCGAAGGAGATCGTGCTGGCGGGAAGGGAATCGGCCGCGGACGTGGTGATTGCCATGTCCAACAACTCTACGAGCCATACCCGCTTCCGTTCCCTGCTCAATCATACCGGCGCGCGATTTGCCAGTCTTCCCCATTTCGATCCCGAGATGTTCTTTTCTTCCATGCGCGTAGACTGGCTGCTTCTCGCAAAACGCACGGAGCATCTTGCGGAACGGATCAACAGGGCGGCGGAGATAATCGTGGAAACCGGCAGCGGCACCCGGATGCGCTTCGGCAAGAAGGGGAGGGAAGCGGCCGGTGACGACGGATTACTGACGAAACCGGGAAGCTTCGGCAATCTCCCGGCCGGAGAGGTCTACCTCGCTCCCCTTGAGGGAACGAGTGAAGGGGTGATGATCCTGGAATATGCGCCGATGCGCAGGCTTGACTCACCTCTTGAGTTGCTGGTGAGGGAGGGGAAAGTAACGGAGATCCGGGGAGATGAGCCGTATCGGAAGGTTCTGGAGGGAAAATTCTCCCGGAGCGACCTGAACCGGAACATTGCCGAACTGGGTATCGGGACCAACGATCGGGCAACGCGTCCGGATAATATCCTTGAGGCGGAAAAGATCCTGGGCACTATCCATATCGCGCTGGGAGACAACTCGGGGTTCGGGGGCACGGTCAGCACGCCGTTCCACGAGGACTACGTTTTCTATGGGCCGACCCTGACGGCGCTGGGGGAGGACGGTACGAAGGATGTGCTGCTTTCTGAGGGAAAGTTGCGGATCTGATGACTTGTGATCCTTATTTGAAAGCCCCCTCCCATGACGGGAGGGGGCACGTTGAAATGGTAGAAGGGATCCGAAAATGCCGACCTGGACTCTTTCACCCAACCGAAGGTAAAAGGGAATGACAGGGTCCTGGTTATCAAGATTTCACCGGGCGGAATACTTTTGCAGCATTGCGCGAAGGCTGCCGGCTCCGGGATTCTTCACGTTCTTTTTGATGATGATGTCTCGCGGCGTAGTCGTTAGTCGGTTTTCCCCCATGCTTGAGGAAAAAGGATTTTGTCGCACCGCACAAGGGGCAGACCCAGCTGTACGGCAAATCTTCAAAAGCCGTTTCCTGTGGAATGCCCTGGGTGGGATCTCCCCGCGCGGGTTCATAGATGTGCTGGCGCCTGCATTGATATTTGACCATTTATTGTCTCCCTTACATCACTACTCCTTCCAGTGAATGCATTCGACCGGGCACATGTCGATTGCTTCAGACTGGATGACGTCTTCCGATGCGCCTCCGGGATTATAGCATTCGGCTTTCCCGTTGTCCGCCATGCGGAACACCCCCGGAACGTTTTCGGTACAAAGCCCGCAACTGATACACTCGTCCTGGTCAACCCATGGTGTCTTTGCCATATTCTCCTCCTTTGCCGGCCAATGTGAAATACATCCGCGGGAATCCGGCCTGCTGATTCTATAAATCAACCACGAAATCCGGTTTCGACTTTGCTGTTATTGCTTACTACATGGGGAATATTGCTCAATTGAAGGCGGGACACATATTTCCGTATCGATTTTTTCTGTTGCTTGGTAAGAAAAGGATGGAAGCAATGATTGATTGCATATCCAAAGAAATGGATAGGCAGTTCTTACGCTTTCACCATACCGGTCCCCTGAAAGAGGAAGGTGGTGAACCGTATAGTTTTTTGAACTGCTTGTTGAATTCACCGAGGTCGTTGAAACCTGATTTCAGAGCGATGTCACAAATTTTCAAGTCTTTCCGTTGTAAAAGGGTTACCGCTTTTCTGAGGCGCATAGTAATAACGTACTGCATGGGCGTGGCGCCGATATGCTTTTTGAAAATCCGGCAGAAATGATACTTGCTCATGCATGCTTGCCGGGCAATCTGGTCCAGGTGTATCGGTGAGATCAGGTTTTTTTCAATGAAGGCTAGTGAACGGCCGATATTTTCGGGTATATGGCTGGGAAGGCATGGTATTTCCCGGGGATCCTGACAATTGAAAGGAGAAAGGGATATCCTCTTTTCATGATAAACATTACGAAACCGGAGACTGGCGTCGATCGATTTGTGCAGATCCTCGCTCTCCTTCACTCTTCTATCCAGCGTATGCCTGTACAGCGCCATCTCTATGTTTGCATGGAGCTCCGGAGCGTGAACAGGCTTGATGAGGTAGGCGGCAGGGGCCGTGAACTTGGCCTGCTGGATGAGGTGCTCCTGTGAATAACCTGTCAGGAACACGACGGGAACATCGGAGAAGGATCGGATGATTTCCGCAGTGTCTATGCCGTTTATCTCCCCCGCAAGCTCGATGTCCATCAGGATGAGGTCCGGGATTCCGTTTTTCACAATCTCTACCGCCTCTTCCCCTGTGGCAACAGAGGCGAATGAAGTGTATCCGAATCCTGACAGTGTTTTTTTGAGATGTATAGCCAGAATTCCATCATCTTCTACAATGAGAATGGTTTTGCCTGCCACGGGTGTCCCTCCTTTGTTCACTGAACGTGAGAACGAAGCATGTTCCCTCCGCCTGGTCAAGGCGGAGTTGCCCACCGAGCTGGTGCTCTCCGAGCATGCTGACAAGGCGCAGGCCGAGAGACGGGGAGGATCGCCAGTCCAGATCGGGCGGCATTCCGACACCGTTGTCGGAAACTGCCAGTGTGCAGGCGTCATCCTCTTTCAACGTTGAGATCACAATTTCACACTCTTCCGAGCCCTGTCTCGGCACACCCATGGGAAACGCGTACTTAATGGCGTTGGTTACCAACTCGTTTACAATCAGCCCGATGGGGATGGCCGTATCCAGTCCAGCCTCCACACCCGTCGACTCCACGCGGCATCTGATGCAGGAGTCTGCTCCATAAGAGGCCAGCAGTTGTGACGCCAGCTCGCTGAGATAGGGCTGGAATTCTATCCTGGCCATGTTTTTGGACCGGTAGAGTCTTTCGTGAATGAGCGACATGGACATTACCCTGTCGGAAATCTCTTTGAGCAAGTCCAGGGCAGCCTCATCGGTGATTCCCTCCTTCTGGAGTTCCACTAGGCCTACGATAGATGCCAGGTTGTTCTTCACCCGGTGGTG
>DIFE01000066.1:0-10684 GCA_002418985.1 Deltaproteobacteria bacterium UBA5756 | reverse complement strand
CCGGCCTGCAAGTCAGCGGAAACCTCAGCGACGAGCGATTGGTCTCCGTTGTAAATCCACTGGAAATCCTCCATACGTTTGCCCAACACCTCTTCGGCCTTCCAACCGAAGATTCGTTCAGCCTCGCCCGCCCACCGGGTCAGCCGCATGTCGGGCCCCCACTCGACTACCGCCANNCCGCCAGTGGAGAATAGTCCACGTGATACGTCAATCGCTGGGTCAGTTCCCGCAGCTTCTCCTCCCCCTTTTTCCGTTCAGTGATATCGCGCAGGATAACCTGAATGGCCGCTCCTTCTACCGTCTCGAACCGGGCTGCGGCCTCTTCCACATCCACGTTGGAGCCATCCAGGCGCAGGATTTTTCCTTCAATGAGCGGCGTTCTTTTCCCGTCAAGGCAGCGTTCGTTTCGCGCCCGGAATGTGGGGTGATACTCCGGGAGTCTGAGATCGAATGGATCCTTTCCCACCAGTTCGTCGGCCGACGACGCACCGAACAGGTTAACCGCGGCCTGGTTCACGAACACGATCCGGTTGTTGCGATTGACGAAGACGGCGTCGGGGGATAATTCCACAAGGGACCGGTAGCGGTCTTCACTGTAGCGCAGCGCCTCCTCCGTAAACCGTCGGCTGGTAACGTTCATGCAGATTCCCAGCATGCGCACAGGCTTTCCTTTCCGGTCGTATACGGTTCGTCCCCGGGCGTTTATCCAACGTATCGTTCCGTCCCGGAGCAGCACACGGTATTCGCTGTCGAGTATCGATCCCTCCCGCATCGCCGACTCGATACGCTCTGTCGCCGCCTGCCGGTCTTCCGGGTGAAGCGCAGCGCGCCATGAATCAAATCCGGCGGTATCTTTTTCCGGATCGATCCCGAACAGCCAGAACAACTCGGGCGACCATTCAATGCGGCCGCTTGCAATATCCCAATCCCAGATCCCCGCATCGGAGACGCTCTTTGCCAGGTCCAGCCGCTCATTGGCGCGACGCAGGGCATCTTCGGACTGCTTGCGTTCGGTGATGTCGCTCAAGGCCATGATGAACATGACCCCGCCATTGTCGTCCCTCACAGAGGTTTCCGTCAGGTGCGCCCAGAATTCGGTCCCGTCTTTTTGTACTATCCGCAAGTCGTACGCCTGCCGTTTGTCGGTCTCCATGAGCTGTCTGCGGTGCAGATAGTAGCTATCCCGGTCCTGGTTGTGGACATACCGGCTGAACGGCTGTGCAATCATAACGCCCCGTGGCTCACCCAGGAGGGTTTCGGTGGTGAGGTTGGCCTCCCGGATCAATCCCTGTTCGTCGATGGACACATAGCTGACCGGCGCCAGGTCATAGAGGTCGAAATAGCGTTTCCTCGCTGCCTCAAGCTCTTTCCGGCTTTGTCGGAGTTCCTCGTTCCGCGTCTCCAGTTCAATGTGATAGACCCGCAATTCGTGGAGCCTTTGTCGAGCTTCTTCCAGCGACAGGGATTCAAGCTCTTTCAGTGACGGAGACGTTTCTTCCCGTGCACCCACTTCGTTCCGACTTACCCGGGAGTCTTGATCCGGTCTGTTGTCAATATCACCCACTGTCAACCTCCTCCTGGTAAGCAAATGAGCAAGTTTCCCTTAGTATTCAGCAATTTTATCAAAGTCGATGCCGCATTCAATGGTTTAATTGAAATCAAGCAATTAACGCCAATCTACTGCAAAGAAAGGAGCAAACAATGTTCAATCCCAAGAAGATTCTCGTACCGACCGACATGTCATCCCATGCTGATAAGGCTGTCAGGCATGCAGTCGAGATTGCCCGGCAATTCGGGGGTGAACTTTTCATGCTTCACGTAATCCATGATTCGGTACAACAATGCACCGTCGACTACTGCATCGACTCTCCTCTCGCGGAGAAACTGCAGAATGAACTTATCGAAGCCGCTCGTAAAAAGATTCTGGAGCAGGCGGAAAAGTTTCCCGGCGCCAAGGACATTACAATCACCACGGACGTGAAGATCGGCATTCCCCATGATCGCATCCTGCAGGAAGAGGAGGAAAGAGGGATTGATCTTGTTGTCATGTCATCTCTGGGCACAACAGGGTTGGCGAAATATATGATTGGGAGTGTGGCGCGCCATGTCCTTCAGAACTCCAAGTGCTCTGTATTGCTGGTGAAATGAGGGTGCGCCTGCAGCTTGAGTAAGCGACACGCCTCCCCAAATAATCAGATTTGAGATAATCTTCCGCCAGCCAAGCCAAATATAGCTTCGACAGGCTCAGCACGAACGGTGTATCAGTATGGCGCCTCCGTTCAACCTGAGCTTGTCGAAGGGGGAGCGTTAGAGTGGAAGATTGGACATAATCGAAGAAGATTTTCAGCCGCCTTAGCCCCCCCCCTTTCCATCCATTCCATCATGTGGTAGTATCCACCCCTTTTGTGAAAACCGCAGGTAAATTCCATCAACTGAAGAGGTTCATGTCATGTCCCTGACCGATACCCACCATGGTCGCATACTCGGCTGGATCACCGAGGAAAGCGGTTTCCGGCCGTTCCAGATTGAAAACACCGTTGCCTTGCTGCGCGAGGGCGCGACCATCCCCTTCATCGCCCGGTACCGGAAGGAGCGAACGGGAGAGCTGGATGAAGTGGCTCTGCGGGGAATCGAGGAGAGATTCTCCTACTTTACGGAACTGGAGGAGCGCAAGCTCACTGTTGTCAAGTCCATCGATGAGCAGGGCAAGCTGACCCCTGAACTTTTGGCGCGCATCGAGGCGACCCGGCAAAAGACCGAGCTTGAAGATCTCTACCTCCCCTTCAAGCCGAAACGCCGCACCAAGGCGACCATTGCGCGGGAACGGGGACTTGAGCCCCTGGCCGATCTGATCGCGGCCCAGGAGCTGATGGCCGGGACTCCGGAGGAAGCTGCCCTGCCATATGTAAACATTGAACAACAGGTGCCCGACGCAGCGGCCGCCCTTGAAGGGGCGGGCCACATCCTGGCGGAGCGCATTGCCGAGGACGCGGACCTGAGGGCATTGGTCCGCCGCCTGACCGGAGAACAGGGAAGCCTGACATCACGGGTGGCGAGCGACAAGAAGGATGCGGTCACCAAGTTCGAGATGTATTACGACTTCCAGGAACCCCTGAAGGATATTCCTTCCCACCGGATGCTCGCCATGCGCCGGGGAGAGAAAGAGGAGGTGCTTTTCCTCTCCATCTCCGCGCCGGTGGAGGAAATCCTTTCGGGTTTGAAGTCCCGTTTTATAAGGACCTCGAGCATATTTGGCCGCTTTCTCGAAGTGGTTGTGGCTGACGCATACAAACGTCTCATGGCCCCTTCCATCGAGGTGGAACTGCGCCTGGAATCAAAACAGAAGGCGGACGAGGCTGCCATCAGGGTATTTGCCGACAACCTTCGAAATCTTCTCCTGGCGCCTCCGGCGGGAGGCAGACGGGTGCTTGGCATCGATCCTGGGCTGCGCACCGGCTGTAAACTGGCCGCTGTGGATGAGACCGGGCGGTTTCTAGGGCATACGGTCATCTATCCCCATACCGGCGAGGGAAAGGCCGAGGCGGCCCGCGGGGACCTGCTGCGCTTTCTGGAGACCCACGACTGCGGGATGGTTGCCGTAGGCAACGGCACCGGCGGGCGCGAGACCGAGCACTTCGCTCGGGAAGCGCTGTCATCCGCTGGAGGAGGGTTGCCGGTAGTGATGGTGAGCGAGGCCGGGGCCAGCGTCTATTCCGCGTCGGAGATTGCCAGGGAGGAGTTTCCGGACCTGGACCTGACGGTGCGCGGCGCCATATCCATCGCCCGGCGTCTCCAGGACCCTCTGGCGGAGCTGGTGAAGATAGACCCCAAGAGCATCGGAGTGGGACAGTACCAGCACGATGTGAACCAGACCCAGTTGAAGAAGAGCCTGGACGCGGTTGTGGAGTCGTGCGTCAACTATGTGGGCGTGGATCTGAACACCGCATCCTGGGCGATTCTCTCCTACGTTTCCGGTCTCGGTCCCTCGCTGGCTAAAGCCATTGTCCGCCATCGGGACGAAAACGGACCCTTCGCGTCCCGCGTGGCGCTCATGGCCGTCCCCCGCTTTGGCGCCAAGGCCTTCGAGCAGTCGGCCGGGTTCCTTCGCATCCGGGACGGAATTCACCCTCTGGACAATACCGCGGTTCATCCGGAACGCTACGGGGTGGTGGAGGCCATGGCCGCCGACCTGTCCGTATCTCTGCCGGAACTGGTGAAGAAACCCTCCCTGGTGGAGCGTATCGACCTGTCCCGGTATGTGACCGACAGTGTGGGTCTGCCTACATTGCGGGACATACTGGAAGAGCTGAAGAAACCGGGGCGCGACCCCCGGAAGGAATTCCAGGCGGCTGCGTTCCGCGACGACGTGCGGGAGATCTCGGACCTTGAGGAAGGGATGGCGCTCCAGGGTGTGGTGACCAATGTGACCGCCTTTGGCGCCTTCGTTGATGTGGGGGTTCACCAGGACGGTCTGGTGCACGTGAGCCATCTGGCCGACCGTTTCATCAAGGACCCCCATGAAGCGGTGAGCGTGGGACAGGTGGTGAAGGTGAAGGTCCTGTCGGTCGACCGGGAGCGGAAGAGGATATCCCTTTCCATCCGGGAGGCGGAAAGCGGCGGTGGCAAGCGGAGGAATGGGGAAAGGAAGCAGACTGAGACAAAGAAAGACTCCAAGGGCGGAATCGACCTCTCAGGGCTGGAAAAGGCGGGGTTCCGGGTCCGAAAGGGGTGACTATCCGGAAAGGGGTGGCCCGGCCGGGGTTGGAGTGGCCTTGGCGCGCGCTTCCCGTTCAAAACGATTATCCAGGTAGAAATCGCGGCCGCGCAGAAGCTGGACAAGGCTCGAGCCGCAATAGAGCGGGAAGAACAGGATCCCCCACCGTTCATACTGCCGCACATGTACGTGTTCGTGGCCGCGATGGAAATCCAGGATGGCATGGCTGACGCCAAGGATGACATGGCCGAAGGTGATGGCCGAGAAGCGAAGGCCTTTCGGAAGGCGGGATACCAAAAGGGGGATGCGGCCACCCGCGACCTCCAGGGCCCCTTCGATACCTTTTGCGGTTGCTCCGAAAGCAAGAGCGGTCGCGGCAAGCAGCAGCCCCACCAGAGAGCAGGGCGCCGCCCAGGCGTAGCGAAGCGCGCGCACTGCCTCCCCCAGTCCGGACGTCACAGGGTTTCCGTCTTGAAGGTGTCCCACTCGCTCAGATCGCCGGTCCTGAATCCCTTGCCGAACCATCTTTGCCGCTGCTCGGAGGTGCCGTGGGTGAAGCTGTCCGGAACGACATATCCCTGCACGCTCTTCTGGATGCGGTCGTCCCCCACGGCGCTGGCCGCGTTCAGTGCCTCCTCGATATCACCTTCTTCCAGCAGCTTCATCCGTTCGGCGTGATTGGCCCATACACCGGCCAGATAGTCCGCCTGCAATTCAAGGCGCACCAGGTACTTCCTGAATTCCTTGTCGCTGACCCGGGAGCGGAGAGACATCACCTTGTCGTTGACACCGAGGAGCGTCTGAACATGGTGACCCACCTCGTGGGCGATTACATAGGCCATGGCAAAGTCGCCGGGCGCCTTGAACTTGTCATGCAGTTCGTTGTAGAAGCTGAGGTCGATATAGACCTTCCGGTCTCCCGGACAGTAGAACGGCCCGGTGGCCGAACCGGCCATGCCGCAGGCTGATTCGACTCTTTCGGAAAAGATGACCAGTTTCGGGTACTCGTAAGTGGCGCCCAGTTTGCGGAACTGTTCCACCCAGATATCCTCGGTGTCTGCCAGCACAACCGAAACGAATTTCGCCATTTCGTTCTCTTCGGCCGTTCCCTGGTAGGTTGAGGACGTTTCCGGCGCGACCTGCTGCGAAGCCTTCATCAGTTCGGACGGATCACCGCCCAGAAGATAGATGGCAAGCACGAGAAGTATGGTCCCGATTCCGCCTCCCATCGCGACCTTTGGGGCCAATCCCCGCCTGTCTTCAACGTTCGAGCTTTCCCTGCGTCCTTTCCACAGCATGACAACCCCCTGTCTTTTGAGCCTGTAGCGTCTTTACCCGGAATTCAGGTAATTATCCTGCCGCCGGGATTGGAAATTTCATTCCATGCATCAATATAGATCCCGGTGAGCCGGTCGCGAGGGGCGCTTTCACGCCCGGATGCATTGGAGTTCCTCGTGGGGAAGGGAGATCATTCGCGCGATTCTGCAAAGGCCATTGGTGTCGTGAAGCGTGTAGAGTTTCAGTTCGGAGGCGTTTTGCGAAGCCTGTTCCCGTTTGATTCCCATGTCGTCCAAGATCACGGTTTCCAATCCACCTCGCAGGTGGTTTTCAGGGTGGCCCAGCACATCGATGAGAATGTCCAGGTATGTTTGGAGTAGGCAGTCATCGCTTCCGATGCTTGCCAGTTGGGACTGGATCAGGTTGAGTTTTTCTTCAAGGTCGCCCACGTCTTCACATCGGCTGGAATCGACTCCGTTGAATCCCCATCCTCCCCGGCGCAGTATATCAATCTTTGACAGAAGCAGCGCGTTCCGGCGTTCCAGGTCCTTTCGTTCCGACTTGGCGGAGGATATGCGTTGCAGGGCAACACGGATAAGGTAATCAAATGCCCGTCTTTTGAGCTGGAAGCGCGTTTTCCCTTCGTCCGGGGATGGGTCTAAAAGGCGGTGGGACTCGAAACTTACCATTGTCCGTGGAATATCACGGATGACCCTGTCTCCGTCCATTTCCGCCCCGAAGACCCTGCTTTCCTTCTTTTCCATGAACATCAGCGCCGTGACCGTATCTGCTCCGTTCTCCCGTTTTCTGAGGAAATCCTTCAGGTTGCGATCCTTCTCCAGCACTCCCTGGATTTCTTCGGCGGAGATGAAAAAAGACTTCAATTCCGGATTGAAGCGGTAGGCGCCCGCGCTCACCGGGATAGGGGGAGGAAGCCCTTCCACCAGTGAAACCACATGATCCATGGCTTTCAGGACGGCCGGCCTCAGTTTTTTCCTGTATCCGGTGATTGCGCGCAGCCAGGGATCCGTCCCGTCCACGGCCCGCTCGATGGCCATCTTTACAATGGATTCGGGATATCCGCCGGAGGTTTCGCCAAATCCGAAAAGGGATTGCAGAATCCGCAGCATGTAACCTCCATCTTGTTCAGCCTGTTATCCTGGATTCGGCAGTTGGAGGCATCCTTCGTTCGCTCCGATTGTCCTATTTACGGATACCTCCAACTGCCGGTTTCAGGGCTATTGATATTTTTTCCCTTGATGGATAATCCATCCGCCCTCATGTCGTCCGTTGGGATCGTGATGAGTCCAGTGGATTACCCCGCCTTTTTTGTTCCATTCGTATTCGCCGCTAAAGGTAAGGGATTGTCCCTTGGCCGGGGCCGGAATGCGCGGGGCGATGTCTATATTGTGGGCAATCAGCAGGCGCTGTCGCGACGGTAGTTCTACGATGAAACGCTGATGGCGGGCGCCCTTGTCATCATCGGCCAGAACCTTGACGATTATTCCCCGTTGGGTGACCTGAAGGTTGCTGCGGCGGGTGTGATAGGCGTTTTCCAGAAGGCGGAGATCCGTCAGGGTGTTCTGCTCTGCGGCAGGGGCCCCGGATCCGGAGCGGGAATGAGCCTCTTGTTTGCACCCCGGGGAAAAGAAGCAGCATAAGATCAGGCACAGCGCCGCGAATTTCCATGATAGCCTTTGCGCGGCAATGTTCATGGAATGTATCCTCCAATACAGTTATTAGTCCTTTTCCGGCCCCCACACGAATACGCCGTTGCGGTCAATATACCCTTTCTTTCCGTCAATTTCCACCCGCGCCAGCCCTTCGGAAAAGGGTCGGACGTCGTCATAGGAGGCCTTGATCACCATGAGGCCCTTTTTGTTGACGTACCCCCACTTCTTTCCTTCCTTCACCGGGGCGAGACCTTCCCTGAAATCATCAGAGTCCTTATAAAGCGGCGGGATGGTTTTCTTCCCGGTTGTGTCAATGAAGCCCCACAGTCCGCCGCTCTTTACGCGGGCCATTCCGTCGGAAAAACTGTCCGCGTCATCGAAGTCCAGAGGGATGACAACCCGTCCCGAACGATCCACGAATCCCCATTTCCCTTTGACCATCACCCGCGCCAGCCCCCCGGAAAAGTCGTCGGCGTCCTCATACACGGTCGGAATCAAGAGGTTTCCGGTCTTGTCCATAAAGCCCCATCTGTCATTCAACTGAACACGGGCCATGCCTTCAGTGAACGCTCCCCGCACATCGTCGAAGCGGGGCGGGACCACTTCCTTTCCCTGCCGGTTGATGAAGCCGACCTTTCCCTGCCGCTTGACCTCGTAGAGTCGGCCGCTCTGTCGCGACTGGCCCAAGGCCGCTGTGGAAGAGATAACAAGAGCTGAACAGGCGAATATCAGTATTATACGTTTCATGGAACCCCCCTGATAAGGTGTCTTGTCGCTGACAGGTTGGAAACGATATCTTCACTGTTCGCGACTTGATGAATTAATGAAATCTCTCAGCGACAAAATCGATGATGTTTTCAGTGCCGCCGGCAGGTTCTGCCTACCTGATGAAGTATCCCGCCACGCGCCACACTCCGTCCTTTTCAAGCATCGGCGTTATCGTTTCGATTGCGGTTGTTTTATTCTTGAAAGAGGTTTCCAGGATAATCACCACATATTTTCCGTCAGGAGCTCCGGGCAAGGATGTCCTGAATTCCGTGGATCGAACCTTTCTCGAGAGGATTCCGCCCAAAGGCTTCCTGAAAGAGATCATGGACTGTTCCCACTTCTCTTTGGTGACGGCTCTTTTGAAGAATTCGGCCGCGTTCCGCCAACTGTCCGCATACTGTTCCTTGTCTACCGACAAGAGCCATAATTCCGCGCTGGCGACTGCCGCATTCTCGTCTTTCGTGTCCCTGGCCGTAGCGGCGCCAACGGAAAACAGAAGAGCAAGAACAATCAATACCACGATTCTCAAAATCATATGCGTCCTCCTTACGTAAGATGAACCGGCACGCTCTTGTTAAGAGCAGGTCCGGTTTCCGTGAAATGACGGTGTGGGTGATGGCCGCACGCCTTCATAAAGTCTGTTTTGTATTGATGATAACTGAGGTTTCACAAGAGGCAACCCTGTAAATTTCATACAGGGACTCGAAACATAAGGGTCTCTTGACGAAGTGAACTGCGGCATACGTCAGGGGAAGGTGATGTCCAAGCGTGGAAGAACTATGGGATAAAAGATTATTAGAGGGCGTTTTGCGTTCATCAGCATCTCCTTCAAAATATGAACTCAAAAACGGCAATTGCGGGTATCCGTAGAGAGCGACTCTGTCGTATTTCGTTGCCGCTCTTAGCGAAATGGAATGGCCACAGCCGATACTGTCTGAGCCCGCAGGGTTATTCTATCGGCTGTGGCGAAATGAGCTTAGAGCAACTGAAAGACGGCAATCGGAGCGAACGAAGAATGCCTCCAATTGCCGAATCCAGGATGAAATATACCGTTAAATTGCTAGAGAGCCTTCGTATTAGCAAGTATTTATTGCCTTAAAGGGTCATGTGGCAAATCGAAAAAACGTCGAAACCATAAATAAATGTGTACAGCAAGGGGTGCATTTTCAGCGGCTTCCGATAATATGGTTATTATTGTCGGGATCATTTTGACGAATAGTGAAGGGTCTGAAAGGAGCTGGCCATGAAACCGGGTTTGCGTTGCTCAATCATATTAATCTTCCTAGCCTTGAGCGCATGTTCATCCAATGACTCCGGCACACAAACCGAAGTTGAAACCGAATTGACCGCGGGAAGCTGGAGCGCTTATGCGCGTTACGGGGACTTCTTGTCCGCGCAGATGAAATCACTCAGAAAATTCGGCTATGGAATATACATAACAAAAATGCAGGCCGCCGACGGCCCGGTCTGCTCCACCTTCTGGCTCTACGCGGATGCTCCTGCGCCTGGCGCCATGCCGGAGATAAAGCAGCTATGGCGCTGGAACGAGTTTGATTTCGAGTTTGTGCCATACACACAGGCAACACAGAATTCATACATTACCATGGAAGGCTCATTTCCAAATCCTTCTGTAACCTATTACGGTTCCATGCTGAACCTGAATGATCCCGGTGCTCAGCAAATAAAACCCGAAGCAGTGTCATGGGTCAAGAACCGCTTCAT
This sequence comes from Deltaproteobacteria bacterium UBA5756, assembly GCA_002418985.1. Lineage (GTDB taxonomy): Bacteria > Desulfobacterota > Syntrophorhabdia > Syntrophorhabdales > Syntrophorhabdaceae > Delta-02. The sequence continues at coordinate 529 of DIFE01000066.1, read as the reverse complement.
GACCGATGACACGGTAATGGCGGATATGCAGAATTTCTACAACAAATGGATGGTGACCGACCCTAAATACCAGATAGCGGATGCCGACAAGAACTTTCAAGGTGTTATGAGGACCACCGGTCCTCCTCATGTTACGGGCTGGATTGGAAAGCCCGACGGGGGGAAGCCTGGATGGACCTTTGCCAGTGACTGGAAATATCCCATGACCGCGGTGAAACAGACACCGGCGGACCTGGACATGAAGAAGATGGCCACCATAAATTGGTGGCGAACGCCGAGGGGAAACCAGAGTATCGCGGTAGACCTGCCCGGATATGCGAGACAGGATTTTTCCTACATCGTCAAGGAATTCGCCATCGACGGTTCCACGGCCCCCAAATCCAATACGGCGGCTGTTCTTAACAACGAAACCTATGTTTTCCCCAAGGGAATGGCATACAATCCATACACAAGCCTGAATACCTATACAATCGTCTGGACCAAGACAAGGGTCGCCTTCTATATCAACCCCAATCCGCAAAACTGGTGG
>DIFE01000160.1 GCA_002418985.1 Deltaproteobacteria bacterium UBA5756 | reverse complement strand
TCACGACGGGATCGAAGTGAAGGCCTACAAAACAGCCCCTGTCCTGTGCAAGCCGGGCCGCCTTGAGGCGCTTACGAAGGGGGCTTGTCCGTGTTTCCTCCGCGTCGATAAATCTCTGCGGCGAAACGGAAAACGATATCACCGTGCAGGGATTGAGAAAGGGCTCGAGGTGCCTGAAATCAGCCCACTTGGACTTCAATTCCAAGATGGCCTTCTTCTTCCTTCCAAAATACTCTACAAGAAAACGGTTCAGCCCGTAGCGCCGGTCTATGGCCAGGCTGTCCGAGAGCTCGCCTGTCCCGAAGCGAAGGATGTGATCGCTGCAGCCGTCGATGATTTCATCAAGTTCGGCGATTATAGCGTCGGAATTGCGGGATATCCTGATGACGTCGTCTTTGAGGTAGGCCTTGAGTATGCAGTAGGAGCAGGAGAGAACGCAGCCCTCGACGAGATCGATTGTCTGGTACCCGCAGCAGATATGGCGTTTTGTCCCCGGGCATTTTCGGACGACGCTGCCGTGCGTGTCAACGAATTCGACCTTTTGTAAGCTCAAGAATACTCCTCACGTAACCCTTCGCAGCCAGTTCCGAGATCCGGCCGAGGGCGGCGACTATTTCCTCTTCATCGCCTATTTTTACTATGATATCAATATACTCCTTTTCGAAGAAAGGGTCTACCCTAATGTCCGTGCCCGGCGGCAGCGCCATGGCATCCCTGATGGCCTTCAATTTTTTGTGAAGACGGGACAGGATGGGATGGGTTTTTTCTTTCAGATGGGTGCGCAGGGCGTCGGCATTCAGAAGGGCCGGAATATCCCTTCCCGTTATGGTTCCCTTTCTGATCTTCAACAGATGAAGCATTTCAAGGATCTCACGGAGCGTACTTTCCGTCAGATGAAAACTTTTCAGGCAGGAAATAATCTTCTTCCTTTCCTTTTCTTCGAATCTCAGGAGTGAATCGATATTCCTGAAAGAGACATTTTTGGTGAAGATGAAATCCCTGGCAGGCATATCGAGGCGTGCAATCGCCAGAAAACCTGACAGCACCTTTTCGTGGCGATTAAGGTTCAGGTTTTCCATGAGATCGAAGATATCTTCCCGGGGAAACCCGAAACTGACCATCCTGTCGAGGATGGCCGCTTTTTCGATGATATTGCAGCCCCGTGCCAGGTTGTCGTGAATGGCAATCAGGAGCGCGTTCTTTTTGTCCATATCAACGACGAGCGCCGGGACGGTCTTCATTCCCAGTGCCCGCGCGCAGTCGAGACGCCGCCATCCGGCGATCGGGATATAGGGCGTCCTGTCGAGGAGGATGACGGGCTGGATGATCCCCACGGTGGCTATGGACCACTGGAGAGTTATGTCGTGCAGGGGATACGAAAGGGAGAAACGCCTGTCCTTAAGATCGATATGTGAAAGGCGGATGTCCGTCATCACGCGAAATAGATGAAGAGCCATTTTATTATGGTATAGAGGATGATAAGCCCGATAACGATGACCCCGGTTATGACAAACCAGTGTGGTATGAAGGTTGTCTTATGCTTTTGGCCGAGGGAGATGTGCTCTTCGTGCAGCTTCGCCAGAGTGGCGTTTCTGTCAGCCAGGAAGTGAAAGATCGTGGCGAACAGGGGGATAGCGAAAAGAAAGGCGAAGGCGGCAAAGATCCATATGCTCTTTGTGTCGCCGGCCCGTGTGCTCAGGAGGACAATGTAGAGACAGAATAACGTTATCAGGGTTGAGACACCCACCACGATCCACTGGGACGTTTTTCTGTATGGCATACTACCTTCCTCTTTTTCGGATGCCTTTCATTGTATAAAAGTATTTCATGGCTGTCAATGATGCGGTATACTAAACGCGTTCAAAGGATGACAACATGTTTTTCGGAGGTCATCGCGAGGAGGCTGCAGGATGAAGAAATCCCTCGGTGCACGGACTGTGCTCGTGCCGGCACCGGTGCTCGTTGTCGGTACGTATGATAAGGACGGCCGCCCGAATGTCATGACGGTGGCCTGGGGAGGTACCTGTTGTTCCAGCCCCCCCTGCATCGATATCGCCCTGAGAAAGGCAACCCACAGCTATCAGAGCATTCTTGACCGCAAGGCCTTCACCGTCCATATTACCCCGGAGAGATATCTAACCGAGGCCGACTATTTCGGCATCGTCTCAGGCAGGGATGTGGACAAGTTTGCGGCCACGGGTCTGACCGCGGCCAGGAGCGATGTCGTCGACGCCCCTTACATCAAGGAATTCCCCTTTGTCATGGAGTGCACGCTTTTCAAGGTTGTCGAGCTGGGTCTCCACACACAGTTCATCGGCGAGATCATGGATGTAAAGGCGGATGACGATATGCTCGACGACAAAGACTTGCCCGACGTCGACAGCATAAAGCCCGTAGTGATGGTGCCCGAGATACGCAGATATTACGGTTTCGGGGAGAAACTGGGAAACGCCTTTGTCGTGGGCAAGAGATTGCGGGGACGATGACTATCGGTCCCGAACCCGTGACGCCCGTCAGGCGCCGGGCCCAAAGACCCCTGTCTCCAGTTTTTCCTTTATCCCCGTGATTTCACTATTTCTACTGAGCATTTGAAGAAGGCGGCCCTTCTCCGCTTCGTTGCGGACAATCCCCGAGACGGCAAGAGAACCGTCGGGGGCGGCCTGAAAGACCACCTTGCCGTAACAATGCCCCATACCCAGATGAAAAAGCAGCATCTCGGCGCGTTTTTCCAGAAGGCGCATCTTCAGGATCGTCTCCGCCCGGGTCGCGTGCGTTGGAGTGAAATGCCTCAACGCGTAATTCGCCACCATGTCGACGGCTTCATCGAGGGAGACATAGCTCGAATTTACTACCGCATGATAAAGGGAAGGGTCCGCTACGTCCGCGTCGAAGTAACGGTTAATAAACTCCCGCTTGCCTTCATCCATTTTTTCGACGAGATCGAAGGCATCGTCATAGGGGATATTCTTCACATCGGCGATGCATCTGACGCGTTCAGGCATGACGCGCACCACGCGAAGATTGATGGTGTTCGCCAGGCCGGTAAGGATGATACCTGCACCCATTCCCGACAACACCGCGTTATCTTTCACCACATGGTCCAGAATATTGGCCAGAAAGGAAACCTTGTAGAAATGCGCATCCGCCACGAGCTCCCGCGTTGTTTCATGAAGTCCCGTAGCCATTTCATCATCGATGCCGAACGGCCGGATATGGTCGGCGCTCTCGGCGCAATCGTTGTTGATGAACGTTCGATTGATGTATGAATAGCCGAGGTGGTGTGCCAATTCTCTTGCGAAAGTGGTTCCGCCTGAGCCATGCGTCCGTGATATGGTTACGATACCCATGCCATTTCCCTGATGTATCTGCAAAATTTTAAAATAATGGTTTCGTTTATACAAGCAGAATCTTGCCAATTCCGTCACGGGCGGAAAGGACACGTGTAACTTATTAATTGATTTGCGAATATCGATATAATCTGTTATAAAATTAACCTTGTTTGAAAAGGGCCGGACGGCTTGAGGGAGTTTTATACTTTTGCTCCGTCCGGGTGGCGGCAACGGTTAACGGCCTGACACGACCCATAATACAATCGATGGTTGACGGCGTATGAGAGTCGAAGAATTTGATTATGATCTACCCCGGGAAATGATCGCCCAGCATCCCTCGAGCGATCGGGAGGCGTCCCGTCTGCTTGTCTGTGACAGGTCGCAGGGGACCACGGAGCACCGCTGTTTTTCCGATGTTGCCGATTTCCTGAGGGAAGGTGATGTCCTTGTCGTTAATGACAGCAAGGTTTTTCCGGCGCGGCTGACGGCACTTAAAAAGACCGGCGGCCGGCTCGATATCCTTCTTGTCAGGCCCATCGGAGGCGGTACCTGGGAATGCCTGGCAAAGGGGGTAAACAAGACCGGGGACGCCGTTCCCGTCACTGTGGGGGATCACCCCGCCATACTCGCCCGCAGCAACGGCTCCTGGACGATATCCTTCAATTCCTCCGGGGAAGGGGACGAGGTCATAGGAAGCATGGGACGGATGCCTTTGCCGCCGTATATCAAGCGCAACGGCGATGACGGCGCTGCTGATTTTGACCGCTATCAGACGGTGTATGCCGAGAAGGCAGGCTCCATCGCCGCGCCTACGGCGGGTTTCCATTTTTCCCGCGGATTGCTTGAAAAGATCCGGGCACAGGGTGTCGATATCGTTACCGTCACCCTCCATATCGGAATCGGGACCTTTTCTTTGATCCGTGCGGGTCAACTGGAAGAACATCATATGCACGCGGAGCGTTATGAACTGGACGAGGCGTCCAAAGGGCTTATCAGGACGGCCCGGCAGGAAGGACGCAGGGTAGTTGCCTGCGGGACGAGTTCGGTGAGGACGCTCGAGACGGTATTCGGAAATAACGGCAATGGTGCGCTTCACGGTGAAACGGACCTTTTTATCTACCCCGGCTACCGTTTCAAGGCAGTTGACGCGCTTATCACCAATTTTCACCTTCCGCGCTCGACTCCTCTCATGCTTGTCGCCGCTTTCATGGGTGCCGAAAGACTGAGAAAGGCCTATAGGGAGGCAATAGGAGAAGGATACAGGTTTTATAGTTACGGGGACGCGATGTTCATATCATGAAGACGATAGAGATACAGTGTAAAGATGGTGCGGCACGCACGGGAAGACTTCTGACGGATCACGGCAACATCGAGACGCCCGTTTTCATGCCCGTGGGGACACAGGGCACCGTGAAGGCGATGACCCACAGGCAACTCGAGGAACTGGGTGTCGGGATGATCCTTTCCAATGCCTATCACCTTTACCTGCGGCCCGGCGACGAACTCATCAGAAAACTGGGCGGTCTGCACAAGTTTTCCGGCTGGGACGGGGCCATTCTCACGGACAGCGGGGGCTATCAGATCTTCAGCCTGGGCGTCCTGAGGGAGATCAAGGAAGACGGCGTGCTCTTCCAGTCGCATATCGACGGTTCGCGCCATTTCCTGACACCGGAAAAGATGGTCCGGGTCCAGGAGAACATCGGTGCCGACATCGCCATGTGTCTCGATGAGTGTGTTTCCTATCCTTCCACGTTCGAGTATACCAGCGATTCCGTGGAGTTGACGACGAGGTGGGCCAGGCGATGCCTCAATGCCCGTTCGGGGGGTCCACAGAAGCTTTTCGGGATTATCCAGGGAGGTTTTTATCCGGATCTCAGGCTGCGTTCGGCCGAGGACATCCTTGCCCTCGACTTTGACGGTTTTGCCATCGGGGGCCTCAGTGTCGGCGAACCGAAGAGCCTCATGTGGGACATGGTGGACACCGTTATCGGTCTTATGCCCGCTGACAAGCCCCGGTACATGATGGGCATCGGCCTGCCGGAAGATCTTCTGGAAGGCGTAAAGAGGGGCGTCGACATGTTCGATTGCATCATTCCCACCCGTTTCGCGCGAAACGGCGGCCTCTTCACCTGGGACGGCAGGATAAATATCAAGAACGCACGGTTTACCGACGATGAAGGCCCCATCGAGGATGGCTGCCCCTGCTATACCTGCAGGACCTTTTCGAGGGCCTATCTCAGGCACCTTGTCGTTTCTCATGAATTGACGAGTTTTTACCTGAATACGATCCACAATGTGTATTTTTATATGGAGTTTATGAGAAAAATCCGTCACGCTGTGAGCACCGGCACATTTGGCCGTTTTTATCACGATTTCAAGAAACGTTACGAAGGAGGTGAATCAGATGACAGGTATAGCGTATGCAATGGGTAGTAATCCCGCCGGCGGCGCCGGACAGGGAGGCAGTTCCTACATGTCGCTTGTCTTTATCGCGGCGGTTTTTGCCATCTTCTACTTTATTCTTATTCGTCCTCAGCAGAAGAGGGCAAAGCAGCATAAGGAGTTCATGGAGAACCTGAAGAAGGGAGATAAAGTTATCACATCCGGCGGTTTGTATGGTACAATAACGGGACTTTCCGACGACAGTGTCACCATCGAAATTGCCGAGAAGGTGCGCGTTAAAATTGATAAAGGGACTGTGGTTCAGTATCAAAAGACACCATAGAAAGGAGATGTAAACGTGGGAAGATATGAGAATATTGTTGTGCTCAGCCCCGACCTCGCCAAGGAAGAAGAAGACGATCTCATGAAGAGGATCCAGGGAAACCTGGAGAAGGCGGGCGCAGCAACTATTAGACTGGATGATTGGGCAGTGAGAAAGCTTGCCTACCCGATAAAAAAGAAAGACAAGGGCCACTACTTCTTCTTTCTGCTTGATATGGATGAGGGCAGTGTGGCGACGATGGCCAAGTTTTACAGGACCCTCGATCCCGTGCTCAGGCACATGTTCGTGGTAGTCGACGACAAGAGTGAAGGACCGAAGAAGCCGCCCGACCCGGTTGTCTTTGACGAGCTGGAAGGCGAGTTTTAGTGAACAGGGTTTTCATGACGGGAAAGGTCGAGGCCAAGCCTCAGATCGTTTATACCCCCAGGGGGGATAAATTCATGCTTTTCCCGTTGCGTGTAGGCGAGGGCGATTTCCTGATAGACGTTGAATGCAAGGGAGACCCCTCGGTGCCGTATCCCGATGCAGCCGCAGGCCGTAGTGTTATGGTGTCCGGAATGCTGATAAGGAAAAAGCTCCACTCGCGGGAGATAGTAAAATTGAAAGCACAGAAAATTTTCTGGATGGAGGAATAGATGCCAAGACCAATGAGGACGAGGTCGGATTCACCGAAGAAAAGGGTTTATGTGAGAAGAAGGGTATGCAGATTCTGCCAGGATTCGAACCTAGCCATTGATTATAAGGACCCGAGACTTCTCAAATCGTTTATCACCGAAAGGGGCAAGATCATGCCCAGGAGAATGACGGGGACCTGCGCGAATCACCAGCGCAAATTGAAAGAGGCCATCAAGATGGCCCGGCACATTGCCTTTCTACCCTTTACCACATTATTGAAATAACGGAGGCAATTTATGAAGCTCATACTCATCGAAGATGTGAAGGGTACGGGAAGCAAGGGTGAGACCGTCACAGTCAAGGACGGCTACGGGAGAAACTTTCTTGTCCCCCGCGGGTTGGCCGTGCCTTCGACACAAGGCAATGTGACCCGATTTGAAAATATTGTTCGGAGCCTCTCCAACAAGAAGGCGCGGGATCTGCAGACCGCCGGGGAATTGAAGGCAAAGCTCGAAGAGGCAAGTCTCACCATCCGGAAGAAAGCAGGCGATGATGGAAGACTTTTCGGTTCCGTTACCCATAAGGATGTCGTCGAGGCGATAAAGGCCGTCACGGGCCTGGAAGTGGACAAGAAACAGGTCCGCCTGGAAGAGCCGATCAAGATGACCGGCGCGCATACAGTCGTAATTCATGTTCAGTCCGATGTAAACGCCGAAGTCAAGATCGAGGTGGAAAAAGAAGAGGCTTAAATGGCCCGGGTCTTAAAAAGCGTTAAGGATGCCAAGGACCCAGCCAAGCTGCTGCGGGTCCCTCCTCAAAATATAGAGGCCGAGCAGTCTCTGCTCGGCGGCCTTCTCATCGACCCGGAATCCATGAACAAGGTGGTCGACATTCTGGGAGCGTTGGATTTTTACCGTGACGCGCACGGTAAGATCTTCGAACTCATGCTTCATCTCTACGACAAGAGTGACGCCATCGACCTCATCACGGTAAGCAGCCTGGCACGAGACAGGGGTATCCTGGACGGCATAGGCGGCATCGCCTATCTGAACGCCCTCGTGGACCTCATGCCATCGGCGGCCAACGTCGCCCACTACGCGAAAATGATAAGGGAAAAGTCGCTTGTCCGGACCCTTATCAACGTGGCTACCCAGATCATCGAGAAGGGTTTCGATGCTGAAACGAACATCGATAGCTATATCGATGAGGCCGAGAGGCTCATATTCCAGGTTGCCGAAAACAAACCCAAGCAAGGCTTTCTACCCGTAAAAGATTTCGTGATGAACAACATAAAGACCATCGAGCGCCTTTATGAGAAAAAACAGTCCGTCACCGGCGTCCCCACGGGTTTTTTGGACCTCGACAGACTGACAAGCGGTCTGCAGCCATCGGACCTCATAATTGTCGCGGGCAGGCCAAGCATGGGGAAGACCTCCTTTGCCATGAACATCGCCCAATATGTATCCATGTTGAACGAACACCCCGTACCCGTCGGTATCTTTTCACTGGAAATGTCAAAAGAGCAGCTCGTTACAAGGCTTTTGAGTTCCGAATCGGAGATAGAACATTCAAAGCTCCGTACCGGAACGTTTTCGCGGGATGAATGGCCGAAACTTGTCAGGGCTGCGGGGAAACTCAGTGAGGCGCACATGTTCATCGACGATTCGCCCGCCCTGTCCGTTCTCGAATTACGGGCGCGGGCACGGCGCCTCAAGAAGGACCACGATGTCGGTCTTCTTGTCGTAGACTATCTCCAGCTCATGCGCGGACGCTCGACCAACGAACGCCGGGAACAGGAAATATCAGAGATTTCCCGCTTCCTCAAGGCGCTGGCGAAGGAAATAAACATCCCTATCATCGCAATTTCGCAGCTCAACAGGGCACCGGAGACGCGCGAAAAAGAAAACAAGAGGCCGCGCCTTGCGGACCTCAGGGAATCAGGGGCTATTGAGCAGGATGCCGATGTCATCCTCTTCATCTACCGTGATGAAGTATATAATAAAGACAGAGACGACAACAAGGGGGCTGCCGAGGTGATAATCGGAAAGCAGCGCAACGGTCCCACCGATACCGTCAGGCTGAACTTCATCGACAAATGCGCGACGTTCCGGAACGGCTACTACCAAGATGACGAAGGGTAACGACACCCGCGCCATGAACCTCCCGAATATCCTCTCCATATTCCGTTTTTTTGTCACTTTCTATTTTATCTATGCCGTTTACCAGGGACGGATGCGCCTTGCCCTTTACCTCTTTCTCATCCAGGGCATAAGCGATCTCCTCGATGGCTTTATTGCACGGGTAACGGGATCGAAGACCGAACTCGGCGCCTATTTGGATCCCATCGCCGACAAGACGATGCTTGTGGCGGCCTTCGTCATGCTCTACTTCGTCAATACCATCCCGGGTTGGCTCACGCTTCTCGTCCTCGGAAGGGATGTGGTCATCGCCATCGGCTACCTTGTCCTCTACCGCTCCGCCAGCAATATCAAGCCGAGGCCGACAATATTCGGAAAGATAACAACGGCATGCCAGATCGCCACGATCCTCTATGTACTCTGGTCAGCCGACAGGTTCAACCTGAGGGCATATGACGTGATATTCTTCACCCTCACCGCAGCGGCCACCATCGTTTCAGGCGTTCACTACGTCATCGGCGGCTGGAACGTCTTCACGAAAAAAGCCATCCAGAAACAATAAAAGACAATTTCGCTTTATCCGGAATCTTTCCCGGATTCCGGCCTCTCTCTATAACGTCATCCCGGCTCTCTCTATA
>DIFE01000162.1 GCA_002418985.1 Deltaproteobacteria bacterium UBA5756 | reverse complement strand
CTCTCGAGCGTCATCTCCATACCCTGCGGTATCGCCGCCGGCATCTATCTTTCGGAGAACAAGGCGGGCAAGCTGGCGAGCGGCATTCGGCTAAGCGTCGTCGTCCTCCAGGGTACGCCCTCCATCGTCATAGGCATCATCGCCTATATCTGGATTGTTGCCCCACTGAGGACATTCTCCGCCCTTTCCGGCGGTATCGCCCTTTCCATCATGATGCTCCCTGTCATCGTCAAAACGACGGAGGAAACGCTGAAGCTCATACCCTATCACCTGAAGGAGGCCTCGCTTGCCTTGGGTGTGCCTTATTACAGAACAATCCTCAAGGTCATACTACCCTCAGGCATAAGCGGTATACTGACGGGCATTCTCCTCAGTGTCGCGAGGATCACGGGGGAGACGGCGCCGCTTCTCTTTACCGCATTCGGCAACCAGTTCATGAACACCAACATCTTCAAACCGATAGATTCGCTTCCGTACCGAATCTTCTATTACGCGATGAGCCCGTACCCCGAGTGGCATTCTTTCGCCTGGGGGGCCTCGTTCATCCTTGTTGTTCTGACGCTTGCCCTGAACCTTATCGCAAGGGGGATTTCCGTTAAATGGAAAACACGGTTTTAAAGGTTGAAAATTTCAGTGCCTCCTTCGGCGACAACAGGATATTGAAAGATATCAATCTCATTGTTCCCAGGAATGTTGTGGCCGCCCTCATGGGACCGTCGGGTTGCGGAAAAACGACGCTCATCCGATGTGTCAACAGGATGCATGAGCTCATTCCCGGTGCAACGGTTTCAGGGAGGATGACCCTGATCGACGAAGACATCTACGCAATGCAACCCATCATCCTCAGAAGAAAGGTAGGTATGGTCTTTCAAAAACCGAATCCCTTTCCGACGATGAGCATTTACGAAAATGTAATAGCCGGGTACAAACTCAACGGCATCAGGATACCGAAACCGGAGCTGGATAATATTGTCGAGCAATCGTTGAAAAAGTCAGCGCTCTGGGATGAGGTCAAGGACGCTCTGCACCGGAAAGGGACCTTCCTTTCGGGAGGGCAGCAGCAAAGGCTCTGCATAGCCCGCGCCCTTGCCATGAACCCCGAGATACTTCTTCTCGACGAACCAACGTCAGCCCTTGACCCGAAATCGACATCGCAGATCGAAGAACTCTTCGTGGAACTGAAGAAGAATGTCACCATGCTTCTCGTCACTCATAATATCGCACAGGCTGCACGGGTCTCCGATGTCACGGCTTTCATCTATCTCGGGGAACTCATCGAATTCGGGCCGACGGAAAAAATGTTTACCGTACCGAAAGACAAACGTACGGAAGAATACCTGACGGGAAAATTCGGATAGGAGGGCAGGGATGCTCGAGGTAAGGATAAAGGAGCTGAAGAAAGAACTTGTCGAATATGCCACGCTCGTGGAGGACATGATCGCGAAAAGCATGAAGGGGCTCTTGGAGAGGGACGAAACCCCTCTTCTTGAGGTCATACATGAACTTGAACCTGCGACCAACGATTTCGAGATAAAGCTGGACGAATTGTGCACGGGTGCCATCGCACAGTATCAGCCCAAGGCCAGGGACTTAAGGACCGTCCTTATGGTTTTCAAAATGAACAGCGACCTTGAACGCATGGGCGACCACGTGGCGAATATCGCCGACAGCGGACTGTTTCTCCTGTCCCATGCGCCGGTAAAACCCCTGATAGACATACCGAGGATGGCCGAAGAAACCATAAAAAGCCTCAATGACAGCATTACGGCCTTTCTCGACGAGGACGCCGCCCTGGCAGAGGCGGTCTGTGAACGCGACTATATCATCGATGCACTTCAGACCCAGATCTTCAGGGAACTCGTGACCTTTATGACCGCCGACCCCGCAACCATCGAAAGGGCCCTCTACCTTATCAGGGTGGCAAACAATCTGGAACGGATCGCCGATCTTGCGACAAACATCTGCGAGGATGTGATATTCATGGTCGAAGGAAGGGTCATTAAGCACCATATGGAAGAAAGAACCTGAAGCTGCAAAGGGTCGCGGCAGGCTGCGAAAGCTGACCCGGCGTGCGAATCTCTTCAGGGGATGCCTCCCCGGAATCAAAAAGAAAAAGGGACCTCAAAAGGGCCCCTTTTTCTTTATACGTAAGATCCTGATCTTAGAAGAAATACCAGGCTGCAAACCTGTACTGGTCAATCTGGCCGTTGCCGTTCGCGAAGCCTGCACCCGTGCCTGTTCCCTGACCCTTGCCATTGTAGCCCGTGAACATCGTCAACCACTGGATACCGAACCTTATGGATTGGTTCGCATCCCACAGGAGGTTGACGCCATAGGTTTGTGTCATGTTGATCTTGTCGCGTGCGGCCGCGTTGTTGGTGCGGGCCCATTCGCTGTAGTTGTATTTCAGATAACCGTACATGCCGTTGACCCACAGCCTGTCCGTCAGCCACCATGAGGCCTGAGCAAAGAGGCCGAATGCCGTCGGCGCCGCTGCGTCGTGGCCCGGTCTCATGTAGGAGCCGTTGCTTGGGCCTGAACTGCCCATCCAGTTGTTGCCGGCCACGTTCTGGCCTAGAAAGAAGTTGCCGTTGAGGAGTACGGACATTGCCTTGTTGCCCTGTTTTTCGGGAACGATGGGTATCGAGTACCTGAATGCCGCAACCCAGGCGTTGATCGTATCGTCCTTGTAATTTGCCGCGTTGCCGGGGTCAACGTAGGATTCCTTGTCTTTGCCGTAGTAGGCGCCGAGACCAAACTTCAGATTATTGGCACCGATCTTGCCGCAGCGGTCGCTCCAGTACGCGACCTCGCCCTGGAGACCCGGCCAGTTGCTCCTGGCGTATCCGTCGTTGTACTGACGGGTTGCCCCCGACCAATCTGTCGCAGAGGTAATACCGATCATTGTGCTGAACTCTTTGGTGAAGAAGTACCTGTAGGCCATCTGGGGTGTCCTGATGCCTTTGAGGTACTGCTTGAAGTCATCGGCGCCGATCTGCGCGGAGTAGTAAGGCATGCCCCACTGCTGATAGGCCTGACCGATAAGAAGGTCCGCCGCGCTCCATTTCAGGTTCATGAAGGCGTGCCTCAACTGAAAGCCACCGTACTGGTTTCCCGTCGTTGTACCGCGGAAATCGCCTTCGATGAAGGCGCTTGTTTTGGCACCCCACAGGTCGGGGCCCTTGATGCGGAAGTTGAAACGGGTCTCACCGCCGGTCATGTAGCTGTTGCTGTATTCGTCGGCAAAGATAGCCCTGTCCGAGGAACTGTGCCTGTAGGCCAACGAAGGGTCCGCGTGAGCGTTCTGGGTTGAATAGCCCAGATCGTACTTCACAAAACCCCCAAATGTAACGTCGTACCTGCTCGTCATGCTGCCCGCGTTGCTGATTGCCGGAATGACAAGGAACAGCGCAAGCATAACCAATACCGATTTCTTCATTCTTGCCTCCATAGATTATTTTTCATGATGCAAAACGGAAGATTGCCGCCCACCTCCTTTCTTTTGGATCATTGTGTCCGCGGATTCAGATTAACGAATTTTAATTAGGTGGATGTTAGTTCGGGGTTAATTTACGGTTAACAACGGTGATCGCGCATAGAAGACTTGAGTTCAAACCCGCATTGTATTTGGTACGAATTTACTTTGGACATAGAACGAAAACTTGTTTACCATGTCAGGCATGATGCCGCTGGTCATGAAAGCGATAAGCGTTATATTCCTGATCGTTTTTGTCGTGTCCGTGGCGCTCCTCGTTCTTACGTTCCGCAAACCGAAAAAGGTCTCCATTCTTTCGCTGTTACTTGTAATCGTGATCAGCATAACAACGCTGGCCGCCTTTTCATTCCTGATAAACTATCAACCGTCCTCGCTGCTCTTGGCCCTGATGGTCTTCGCCGGTTTGTTTATCGGGGTGGTCTGGTCGCAGGCGACCCAGGTATATGTCGAGAACGGAAAGGTGATGTCCCGTAATTCGGTATGGTATCTGCTGGTGTGGGGCGGGATTTTTGCCCTGACGCAGCTGGTATCCGTCATGACGAACAGGCCCCCTTCCGTCATCATGGCGCTTCTCATCATGAGTACCGGGTCGGTGATCGGAATGAACGGCATGATCATGAAGAGATATTTCTCCGTTAAGGCGGGGGCGCAGGCGGCCCCGACCGTTGGGACCGGCTGCCCGAAATGCGGCGCTCCGGTTGGTGAGAATGACGCTTTCTGCACTCGATGCGGGGCTCGCAGATGATCGATGCGACGCTTCTTCCCAGAATCAGAAAGATCGTTATATGGGCAGCAGTATGCGCGGCCGCTTTCTTCGGACTGATCGCCGTCGCGGCCCTGATTTTTTCATCGGGCGCGGCGCAGAAGCCCATGACCTACGGGAAGGTCGTGCCCCGGATTGAATTGAAACCGGGTGAAAGAAAGGTCTTTGAATTCGAATCCTTCTGTCTTGACAACCATCGCGGCAGCCCCCGTTCGGCTGACGCCTATTCTCTCATGGGCACGCCTGCGGTAAGACTCAGGCCCTATCTGGGCGAGATATTCAACGAGTACCTGTCTCACCCGTCGCGGTGGAAACAGTCAGATGTTCAGCGGGCCGTCTGGTATACAGAAGGGCACAAGCAGTGGGAAAGCCTGTCGGCGGACCAGCGAAGCCTGATCCAAGCGGCCACGGGAACCGACGACCCTGTTGCCGGCCACCCGGTTATTTTCCTCTCCCGCATGGCGTCCGTCTTCGGTACCGTCGTAAAGACGAATCTCCTTCTCGCTATTTTTGTCCTGGCACTGGTAACGTTTACTTTGCCCGTACCCTCGCAATTTCTGGAAAAGGGTATCTCGTGGATGGTAAGTCCCCGTATCGCCCGCAAGGCCGCCAGGGGACAGCCCGGAGAGATCATGGACAAAGTGGCGGTCAGTAAAGAGCTCGATTCTTTTCGCATTCAAATCGATGTGCTCTTCAGCCGTCTTGTCTTCCGGCTGCTTTCGAGGAGGCGCTGATGGGGTTTGGCGAAACCTACTACCACATTCTTTCCTATTTCGGCATAGCCTTTCTGGGGCTTGCAATCCTGGTTTCGATTTGTGCTGTCATCCCCGCCTGTTACTGGCTCTTCTCAGCCCTGTCATCGAACAGGGGCCCCGCGGTATTCAGGCGCCTCCTGGCGTTGGTAGTCGTCGGTTTTATTTCATACTCCTATCTCGGTTCTCCCTTTTTCTACGGTATAGCGCAGTGGCGAAGGACCACGATCGTTTGCGCCTTCATTATCGGGCTTCTCCTTCCCATTCTTCGTTCAGACGGGGTTCGGCTTGAGAAGCGCACGGACCGCGGCCTGGCAATGCTTTCCGGCCTGTGGTGGGCTATCCTCGTGTTGAGCGAAGCCCTGCTCGTTTCGGGAGTGCCGGGGCAGGCCGTCCTCCTTTATCTCTTTATGGCTGTTACGGGCCTTCTCTGCGGCGCTTTTTTGGGCGTGACTACGGCCCGGATTGCAAAACAGAAAATGGTCGAACCGGCGGGAGCAGGCGACTCATGAGGCGGGACAGGGTGTCGATAAGAGCGAATGCCGTAATGCTCCTCCTTGCCGCCGCGGTGATCGTCTGTGCCCTTGTGATCCCAGCTTACGCCGATGCGCAGGAGACGATCTCGCTGAACGATGCGGTGGGTGGCGGAATGCTGCGGATTGTCCAGTCGAAAAGCACCGGCGGTTATTCCCGGTTTATGATTGAAATGGAGAACAGGACCAACAAACCCTTGTTTGTAGACCCTTACGGCAGCGCCTTTGATCCGCCGGGCGGTGTGCGGACGCAACGGGTAGGTATCGGCCTTCCCATTAAAATGGGCGACGAGCGGATCGATATGCGAAAGATGCTCTCCACGAGCCTTTCTGAGGAAGCACCTGTGGGCGCCGCGGCCGCGGGCGGCTCAGGCACGATCCCCGATGGAGCGCTTCCCGCCGCAGCGGGGGCCG
>DIFE01000123.1:56616-77172 GCA_002418985.1 Deltaproteobacteria bacterium UBA5756 | reverse complement strand
CCCGGGAAGGTTTTTGTCTTCCTCCTCATGCTTTCTTCATTGCCTCCAGCGAACCCCCAGAGGGGGGTGAAACGGGCGTGAGATAATTCTTTAGGCAACGAAATGGGTCCCGTTTGTTACGCGTTTGTTACGGGATAAACGTGAGACAGGTTTTTTGCGCGAGCGATTCAGGCTGGTTTGTTATTCGAAGTCGAACTCTTTTTCCTCGAACAACGACTTGCAGACTTCCACCACTGATGGGTCGTAGCGCGTTCCGCTGTTATCCGCGATCTCTTTCAGGGCGATTTCAGGTCCCAGAGCCGGGCGGTATGGTCTGTGTGTGGCCATTGCTTCTACGACATCCGCTACCGCCAGAATCCTCGCTTCCATTATTATCGCTTCGTCGCTTATGCCATGGGGGTAACCGGAGCCGTCCAACCTTTCATGGTGCTGGATTGTCGCTGTCGCGACGGGCCAGGGGAATTCGATGCCTTTGAGGATGTTGTAGCCTGCTTGCGCGTGGGCTTTGATGATGTTGAACTCGAATTCGTTGAGCGCGCCGGGTTTGCTGAGGATCTCGGCGGGGACGATGATCTTTCCGATATCGTGAAGGAAGCCCATGACCTCCAGGCCGTCTACGAATTCCGGGGTGAAACCCATCTTTCTTCCTATCGCACAGGAGAGTTGGGCCACGCGCCTTTGGTGGCCGGCGGTATAGGGGTCTCTCATCTCTATTGTGGTCGCCAGCGCCCTGACGGTTCCCTCGAGGGTTTGTCTCATTTGACCAAGGTTTTCTTTCAAGGCATTTTCGGCCTTGACTCTCTCGGCTATCTCACCTTCAAGGAACCGGGTCTTTTCCCGTACTTTTTCGCCGAGATGGGTATTGAGCTTCCGCAATTCCTGCTTGGTAAGGGAAAGGCTTTCATTGCGGCTTATCAGGTTTTCGTAGGTGGAGCAGAAAAAATTGAGGATCTTCTGCGGATCGGCATCAAAACGGTGCTGTTTGCCATCAACTTCTATTGCGACACTGGCCAGGCCGGCGCTGTTTTGTTCCGATGGTCCCCTGGCGAGTATCGATTCCACGGTGGTACCCAGAGCATCGGGGCTGTAAGGTTTGGTGATATAGTAATCCGCACCGGCCTCCAGGCCTTTCACCACGTCCCTCACGTTTGAAAGCAGGGTGAGGAGTACGAAGGGTATGTGCTTGAGCCCGTCATCGGTCTTGACTGTCCGGCAGAATTCATATCCGTTCATCTGCGGCATCTCTACATCGCTGATGATCAGATCGGGCATGGTCTGGGAAACTTTATAAAGCCCGTCGATGCCATTTTCGGCAACAGTGACGGCATATCCCTTCTTCGAGAGGATATCCTCAAGAATCCTGGCCTGTGTCCTGCTGTCCTCAGTTATGCAAATCCGTTTCGCCATGTATCGTCACCAGCGTGAAACCGGGGTCCCACAATATTATTATCGGAAAAACAGGCTGGAACTTAACAGATGGAGGGTCTTTTATCGGGCTATGAGCGCTCTGCAGTAGTCCCGGAAGTTGTTGACCGCTATGAAGAATTCCCGCATCATTATGACCCAGTAATACTGCCCTTTGGGGGTCAGCGAGAGGGTGTTGCCTGTCCTGGTCAGAGCCCCGGTCAGGCGGAAGAAGGTGATCTCGGGGAGAAGGTAGAGGTAGGCGTTTACGCCGTGCTTTTTTGACAATTCAGCGAGGTCGAGGGAGATACCGAAGAGTTTCATCAGGAAATCGTAAAGCAGGCGCTCCCTGGTCCCGCAGTCTTTTCGGGCGGCTACGGGGAATTCTCCTTTGGTGAGGCGATCGACGTAGGCGGGGATATCGAAGGTGTTGGAGTAGACGCTGCCGCCGAGGTAGCCGATGGAACCGCTGCCGAGCCCGGCATATTCATCGTAATTGACCACGTATTCGTCGATCATGACATCGTCCCTGGAGAAGCACCACGCCGTGCTGGGGCGGTAGTCGTCTGCCAGAACTTCGGTGATCTTCATGTACAGGCCACGGCCGCGGTCGTAATTGACGACGCCGAGTTTTTTGTCCATCAGCTTTTCGGTGGAGGTTGAAACCATCAACGGGTAGAAGGTCGCCTGATCAACGGCAAGGCTCGTGAGGATATCAAGGTCGCGTTCGAGCATCTCCATTGTCTGTGTGGGGAAATTGAAGATCATGTCGACATTGAGGGTGTCAAAGCGGCCCATGGTTTCTTTCAGTCTTCCGGCAATCTCTTCGCCGCTGCCGTATTTGTGAAAGCGTTCAACGGCCCTGAGGATCCCGTCGTCAAAGGTCTGGACACCCACCGAAAGACGGTTGACGCCCATGTCCTTGAGCTGCGCCAGGTTCTGTTCCGTCAGGTGGTTCGGGTTGGTTTCTACGGAGACCTCACGGATACCGAAAATACCTCTCGCGAGGTTCACTGTCTCCGACAGCTCATCGATGAGGACTGTCGGCGTGCCCCCGCCGATGTACACAGCGTTGAAATCATAACCAAGATCGCCGTACATCCCGATCTCCTTCCGCAGGGCCTTGAAATAGGCCCGTGCTATCTCTTCCCTGAAGACGACACGATTGAATGAGCAGTAAGGGCAGAGTTCCTCACAGAAGGGCACGTGCAGATACAGAAGCCGGGGAATGGCGTCGCGTGGCTTCGGGACCTCGTAGGATTCGCCCGGTGCAAAGCGCAGGTAATCGGCATTCTTTTTCCGGGCTACACCGCATATGAGCTTTTCGATCAGCATGGTTAAATGAGTTTAAAGGCCTGAGGTGTGAAAAATCAAGCACATATTCCCGGTCCCGTTAAATATCTTGACATGCCGGGCAAAGGTCGTTAAAACATGGGAACTTGCGGGGATATCATATGAACAAACTCCATTTACTCACAGCGCTTTTGGTATCTTTCTTTTCCTTCACAACAATCGCTTTCGCACAGGACAGCTACGTCCCGCCAGGATATCTGGACCACAGTTATCCCGCGTCTCTGACACCAACGGTGGCTCCAACGACGCAAAAGACGCGGCCCCAGCGGCAAGCGCCGATTGCGGACACCAGGCAGCAGGTTTCCGCGCCTGACGAAGATGCCAGGCTGGGGCCTACACCGAAATCAGCCACTCAGACGGTGCGTGAAGAAAGGCTTGATGGCGCGGCCCCCGCCGAGGGCCCGAGCCCGAGCGGTTCCCTCATCCGGGTCAGGACGACATCGCATATCACCTTTACTGGTAACGTCACCGCCGTCGATACCGTCGGCAAGATCATATCCGTCAAGAGCACCGGGAAAAATCTGACCTTCGATCTTACCAATCCCGTTGTTCGCGGCTATCCGAAGGTAAGTGACATCAAGACGGGAGATACCATCACCCTTGGTTACATCAGAAACGGGATCGGCATTGTCAAAGGAGAGAATTTCCACGAAGATCTCAGGGAACAGACAGCGGCCGACGAACTTGCCCCGCTAAAGTCAAAGAACAAACTATCGAAACGGGAAACGGCGAAACAGCAATCCAACCGGGCCACGCCCGTGCGCGTCAAGTACAAGGTCAATGCCCTGGCATTCAAAGACGTCGACAACAATAAGGACGGTAAAATCTCTCCCGTGGAGCTCTGCACAGTCGTACCATCCCTCACCATGGAAGATTTCAAGAGATACGACCGCAACGGTGACGGCTCTCTCAGCGACAGCGAGTACCGAACAGTAAAGAAGTGAAATGAAGACAGGTAAAATGAAGACAGGTAATAGGTAATGGGTTATAGGTGATAGGAAAAGAGAAAAGATTTTCAGCTTTCCCCATAACCCATAACCTATGACCCATAACCCGTCTTATTTAAAATGTTTCTTGAAGGTTTTTTCCAGAACTATCCTGACATCCTCGCGGAAGCCTTCGTAGCTTTTCAGGAACTTCTTTCCCTCCGGGGTTATGTTGGAACCTCCGCCTGATACGCCTCCGACCTTGCGCTCCAGGAGTGCGAAACCCAGGCGCTTTTCTATTGCCTGAAGCATCAGCCACGCCTTGCGGTAAGACATGTTGAGGTCGAGCGCCGCGCGGTGCAGGGAACCAGTTTCCTCTATACGTTTCAATACCTGGTAGGGGCCTTCCCCGAATGCTTTGCCGTCGTTATCGATCCATACCTTGTAGCCTACTTTCATAGTGGAGCCCCCTGTTCCCTTAACAGCTCAATTATAGAAAATATCCTGTAATCCTGTCAAGTTACAATATGTGACCCCGGGGATATCCTGCCGTGCATGGCTTATCGTTCGCCGCGAAGGACATTTTTTTGATGACGGATACCCCTGTTATTACAGGAATGTAGCCCGATAGTTCACTATACCAGACAGGAATCGATTACCCGGAAAAAATGGACTTGACTGTATCGGGTAGATATCGCCAGGGAAACACAGGACTTTTTCAACCTCTTCCTCGGTGTAAATCTTTCAAGAAAGGAAGCGCTGGAACTCATTCATCACTGATGAAGGCATAAAGACCAAAAAAACTCTTGACAGCGTTATTACCGTAAGTATATAACACTATAAAACGACCCGAGGAGCAACAGTTATGCCAGGTATGGAAAGTAATAGAAACTTCGTCTTCAAAACAGTACTTGCGGTAATGATGTTCGCCTTTCTTCTGACCTTCGCTACCGCCCACGACGTGAGGGCGCAGCAAGAATTAACCGTCTCGGCGGCAGCCAGCCTGACAAATGCCTTCAAGGAAATCGGCACTTCCTTTGAAGCCTCGCAGGCAAATACGACAAAGGCAAAGGTCCTCATGAATTTCGCCTCTTCCGGAGCACTGATGCAGCAGATCGCAGGCGGGGCCCCTGTCGATGTCTTTGCCTCCGCAGCACAACGGGAGATGAACGAGCTCGAAAAGAAAGGTCTCGTCATCGTCTCCACGCGCCGTGATTTTGCGGCCAACGGCATTGTCCTTATCAAGCCGGCCGCTTCAAAGGCGGCTCTGAAGGGTTTCGAAGACCTCAAAAACACGGGCATCAAGAAAATAGCCATCGGTAATCCCGCGTCCGTCCCGGCGGGGATGTACGCCCAGGAGGCCTTGAAGTACTTCAAGATCTATGACGACATCAAGGACAAACTCATTTTTGGCGAACACGTCCGTCAGGTGCTCGACTACGTGGCGCGAGGCGAGGTGGATGCGGGTGTCGTCTTTTCCACCGACGCGATGGTGCGCTCGAAAGAAGTGACCATTGTCGCCCCGGCGCCCGGCAAGAGCCACAAGAAGATACTCTACCCGGTAGCTGTCGTCAAAGACTCGAAAAAGATTGACCTGTCAAAGTCTTTTATCGACTTTCTGGTCTCACCCGAAGGGAAAAGAATACTGGCGAAATATGGGTTCACGGCAGCGAATTGACGAAGTCAAAACCCTTAAGGAGGGTCTTATTTAATAACGCAACTCCTCTAATAATCCTTTCTATTGAGATATGGTCGTCGCGAGCATGTAGCCGGGCGGCCATATTTCTTTACTGCATACATGACCCGTTATATTGACTGATATATATCCCTGTGTTATGATGATTATCCTGTGGACTCATCGATCATCTTTTCTTTACGCCTTTCCTTCCAGGTAGCATTGATATCGACCCTCTTCGTCGCAGCCGTGGGGATATGGGTCTCGTACGTGCTCGCGCGAAAGGATTTCAGGGGGAGGGAGCTTGTCGACATCCTCTTCACTTTGCCCCTTGTCCTTCCGCCAACCGTAACCGGCTATTATCTCATTGTCCTCTTCGGCAGGAACGGAATCCTCGGAAGTTATCTCTATGACCTGACGGGATGGAGTATCATGTTCACGTGGTATGCCGCGGCCCTCGCATCCTTCGTGGTATCACTGCCCCTTATGATCAAGACGACACGCGCCGCTTTCGAATCAATCGACAGGAACCTCATCGACGCATCCTATACCCTGGGACATTCGGAGTTCGTGACTTTTCTGAGGGTCGTTCTTCCCCTGGCCAAAAAGGGTATCATCGCAGGGGCCATCCTATCCTTTGCGCGCGCTCTTGGCGAATTCGGAGCCACCCTCATGGTCGCAGGCAACATTCCGGGAAAGACAAATACGATGCCTATCACCATCTATTCCCTCGCAAACAGCGGGGAATGGTCGCAGGCCAACTTTCTCGTGATCTTCTTTACCGTCATGTCCGCTCTTTTCTTATTTGCCGCCAACAGATTCAGTAAAAGGATCCTCTGATGGGACTTACTGTCAAACTGCGCAAGGATACCGGGAAATTTCTCCTGGATGTGGTCTGGGAGATGGGAAACGAGATCCTTGTCCTCTTCGGTCACTCCGGTTCGGGAAAATCCATGACGCTTCAGCTTATGGCAGGCCTCATGGAACCTGACGAGGGGTACATCAACTCCAACGGCAGGGTCTTTTACGACAACGCGAAGGGCATCAATATAAGACCACAGGAACGGCGCTTCGGCTACGCCTTTCAGGACCGCGTCCTCTTCCCTCACATGACGGTTCGTGAAAACATTTTCTATGGTCTCCTGAGGTCAAAGAGAGACGGACGGGAGGAAAAAGTCAGGCACATGCTCGAGGTTTTTCATCTTGAGGAGATAGAGAATAAACGGCCCTCGGAGATATCGGGGGGACAAAAACAAAGGGTGACCCTCGCCCGGGCCCTCATCGGCAGGCCCGAGGCGCTCCTCCTTGACGAACCATTCTCGGCGCTTGACAATACGTTGCGCATCGAGATGAGACAGCTCGTCATGCGCATCAAAAAGGAATTCGATATTCCCATCGTCCTCGTTACGCACGACATTCTCGAGGCCTACACCATGGCCGACAAGGTGGCGCTTTACGTCGGAGGTCTTGTTGCGCAGACGGGTACACCGGGTGAGATATTCTATACCCCCTCCTCACCGGATGTCGATTTCTATCTGGCCCTTAATTTCCCCTTTCTTGCAAACCAGTACCAGAAATAAGGCGGGCTGTTCTTCCTCTCACCGACCGGCGGATGGCTCATCCGTCTGTCAGCACCCTGGTTCGCCGGGGTGACCGCAGCAGCTGCGCATGGTTATGATCTTCTTCATGTTGTTTCGAAAAAGAAGCCACACCTTCCTCCCCAGGGGCATATCGGCTCCGAGGTTCGTGAAGAAGGCGCGGGCGCTCGGTCGTGCGTGGTCGTGGTCGTGGTCGTGGTCGTCCACGGCTATCCCCTGTCGCCGACAAGCGGCAGGACTTTGTCAATGTGAAAATAGACGAGGAAACGCTTTTCGTTCTTCTGTTCTTCGGGGATTGTGTACGTCTTGCGCCAGCGCATCTGGTCGATTTTCGCAGGGTCCGTCTCTTCGCGGATCTTCGTCAGGTAGAGGCGTTTTCCGATAAACGCGTTTTCCGCCGCTTGCGCGAAGATGTAAGCGGCATGAGGGTTTGACTGGAGGTTGGCATGGGTCAGCCGGTCCGTCATTATCCAGACCGCCGTTTCCTCATCGACAAAATGGGGCCGTGAATAAACTGCCGCGTCAACGATGCCCTTTGCGTCCGCCGTGGCGAGAACTCCTCTTCCCAAAGTGTTTTCAAAATACTCGCTGAGCTTCATGGAGACCTCCTTAACACCTTATTGTCTTGTTTTGTCATTATAGCAAAGAATTGTGGATTTGTTATAGAATAACAGGAGATACCATGGAGATGATGTTGCAACGAGTTGAGTGCGCAAGAGGCGGGCAGCCCGAGGGTGGTCCCGTGGCATACTGGATGAGCCGCGATCACCGCGCGGCCGACAACCCCGCGCTTCTGTTCGCGCAGGAACTGGCTCTCGGACACCGCCTTCCTCTCATTGTCATCTTCTGTCTTTCCGATTCCTTTCTCGGAGCTACGCTCAGGCAGTATGGCTTTATGCTCCGCGGTCTCGAAAAGGTTTCCGAAAGGCTGAACGCCCTGTCCATCCCCTTCTTTCTCCTCCCCGGGGAGCCCGGCGAGATCCTGCCCCGATTCATGGAAACCAATCGCGCGTCGGCCCTGGTGACTGACTTCGATCCCCTTCGGATCAAGAGGCTATGGAAAGAAGACACAACCCGAAAAATAAAGATCCCTTTCTATGAGGTTGATGCCCACAATATCGTCCCCTGCCGGGTTGCCTCGGACAAGCGCGAATACGGTGCCCATACGATAAGGAAGAGGATAAAGCGGCTCTTACCCGACTTTCTTGACGATATGCCGGACCTGGAGCGACATCCGTATGCCTCGGGCCTTCATGGAAGCCATATCGATGCAAAGGCCCTGCTCAAGGGCTTCAGGATAGACCGGTCCGTGGAAGAGGTGGATTGGATAACCCCGGGGGAAGATGAGGCCCTCAGGGTACTGCGGTCGTTCATCACCCAAAAGCTTGACCGGTATGAGACACAGCGCAATGATCCTCTGAAGGATTGCCAGTCAAACCTGTCGCCCTATCTGCACTTCGGACAAATATCGCCCCGGCGCGTGGCACTCGAGGTAAAAAGATCTTCCGCGAGCGAACCCGCAAGAGAAGCCTTTCTGGAAGAGCTTGTCGTTCGCAGGGAGCTTTCCGACAACTACTGTTACTACACCCGGAACTACGACAGTTTCGAGGCCTTCCCCGAATGGGCCCGCAAGACCCTCAACGATCACCGGGCCGACAGGCGCTCCTACCTCTACTCGCAGGAAGAGTTGGAGACGGGCGCAACCCACGATGACCTCTGGAATGCCGCCCAGAAGCAGATGACGATAAGGGGAAAGATGCACGGTTACATGAGGATGTACTGGGCCAAGAAAATACTCGAATGGACGGCGTCGCCGGAAGAGGCCCTGTCCGTCGCGCTTCACCTCAACGATCGTTACGAGCTCGACGGACGCGACCCCAACGGCTATACGGGCGTCGCCTGGAGCATTGGCGGGGTCCATGACAGGCCGTGGGGTGAGCGAAAAATTTTTGGCAAAATACGATACATGAGTTATAATGGATGCGCGGCTAAATTTAACGTAAAACGTTACATCGAAGAGGTTTTTCGATCCGAGAGATAAAGGAAAGAGAAGGGCTGCCCGACATCATGACCGGGAAAACATCCATACCGAGCACAACACGAAAGGGCATAGCCGACGTAGCCAAACGCCTCAAGGCCCTGGGCGAAAAAGAAGCCTTCGCCGTACTGGCCACCGACGATAACGGACGACCCTACGCGTCCCTCATATCCTTCGCTCTTACGCCCGATTTGAGGCAGGTCATATTCGCGACGCCGAGAAACACCCGGAAATTCAGGAACATCACAGGCACCGGAGATGTGGCGCTGCTGATCGACAACCGCTCGAACAGGAATAAAGGTTTCATCGAGACACAGGCGATCACCGTTCTGGGGACAGCCCGTGCGCTTCGCCGCAGCAGGGCCTGGCTGGAATATGCCGGGATCTTCCTGAAAAAACATCCCGAACTGGAAGAGTTCATAAATGCATCGACGACGGCGCTCGTCGTCATCGACGTGAAGAGTTGCATCCACGTGGGGAACTTTCAGACCGTTACCGCTGTGGACTGGGACAGCAAGGAGAGCTGACGACAATGTGGAACTGGAAACCTTTTTACGATGACGATAACATCAGCGCTTTCTGCGACCTCGACCAGATCGTTGACACGGAGGCGGATGAAAACGGATGCTACAGCGGCCCGGATTGCTACCGGGGCCTCCCCCCTCGCTTCGCTGTATTCGTCTCCATCGTCCTCAAGAACAAGGACGACATGGCCCGCTATCTCGAAGAACGCAAGAATCGCTCCCTGCCGCTGAAGGGCTACAAATCGTATCGCTATTCCCTCTGCCTGGCCGAAATAGATGCACGCCAGATGATCTCACGCGTCCTGCCCGCCGGCGACTACGACGTAAAGGACCGCGAGCTTGGCGACACCTGCGTCATCACCGACATAACCCCGCCAATCCTCCCCGGCATTAACGAGGAATGGAAGCCGATAAGGTCGAAAAAAACCCACCGGATGATCCGCGAACTGGCGAAGATGTTCTTTCCAAAAGGATAATGCGGATATGGAGAGAATATCCTTTCCTGTTACCCATCACCTCCGGACCCGCCTTTTTCAAATTGACAAGAAGCTCCCGTGCGGGTTATAAAGTGGCATGATTGAACGGTATACACGGGAACGAATGGCGCGGGTCTGGACTGATCAGAACAAGTATCAGAAATGGCTCGAGATCGAAGTTCTCATCTGTGAAGCATATGCCGGGCTTTCCCTGATTCCCGCCGAGGATATGAAGAGCATCAAGGAAAAGGCGAACTTCGATGTCGCCAGGGTCCTTGAGATAGAGGAGCGCACGAGACACGACGTGGTGGCCTTCATCGAGAATGTCGCAGAGTATGTGGGGCCCTCCTCCAAGTACATCCACATGGGTGTCACGTCGTCGGACATCCTCGATACCTCCTTTTCGTGCCAGCTGAACGAGGCTGCGGATATCCTCATCGAAGATGTCGTTGCCCTTATGGAGGTACTCAAGGAAAAGGCTTACGCCTGCAAAGATATGCCCGCTATCGGCAGGACCCACGGCATTCATGCGGAGCCGGTCACTTTCGGGCTCAAGATAACCCACTTCTACGACGAGATGAGACGCAACCTCGAACGGTTGAAAGCCGCGAAAGAACGCATCCGTTATGGAAAGATATCCGGCGCCGTCGGCACCTATGCCCATGTCCCGCCATCGGTGGAGGAATATGTCTGCGAGAATATGGGCCTTAAAGTTTGCCCCATATCATCTCAGATCATACCTCGCGATCATTACGCCGAGTTCTTCACGACCCTGGCGCTCATTGGCTCCACCATCGAGAGGATGTCCATGGAGATACGGAACCTCCAGCGCACCGAGGTCGGCGAGGCGGAGGAGTTCTTCCGGAAGGGGCAAACGGGGTCTTCGGCAATGCCGCACAAGAGGAATCCCATCGCATCGGAAAACCTTTGCGGCATGGCAAGGCTGCTCCACGGTTACGCCATGACGTCACTGGAAAATATCCCCCTCTGGCATGAACGGGACATCAGCCATTCTTCGGCGGAGCGGGTCATCGCCCCCGATGCCACCATCGCACTCGATTACATGCTGGAGAGGGCAAAGAACGTCTTCAAAAACCTCATCGTCTATCCCGATAAAATGCAGAAGAACCTTGATATCACGAGGGGTCTCTACCACTCGGAGGCAATCCTCATCGCCCTTATCAGGAAGGGGCTCACAAGACAGGAGGCCTACAAGGCCACCCAGTCTGTTGCTATGCGCTGCTATGAAGGCGGCCTCGACTTTGTCACGGAGCTGAAAAAAGACGCCGAATTGGCGAAACACCTGTCATCGAAAGAGATCGAAGAAACCTGCACCAACGAACACTACTTCCGCCACATCGACACGATCTTCAAACGAGTATACGGATAAAGGCTGTTTTAGTTCCCATCATTGTATCGGCCTGCCCCGCCTGCGAGTTCCACCCGAGACAACACATCGGAAACACCCGCATCTGTCCAAAATAATGTAAATGCCAACCTTTTTCCGGACAGTCACGGGCAATCGCACAGTTCCCATATGCCCCTCCGTCATTCCACCCCCTCCTTCCTCGATCATGGATAAGGAATCACCATACGAAGGGACATCCCAACCATCCTCTTTAAGCACTGTTGTGGTGCTTTATATATACGTATGCTTCCTGTTGTATGAGAGGTCTCCTAGATTCCGGCCTTCGCCGGAATGACGAACTGAACGAGATAAACGATGAGGCAACCTGGTTTTGAAATGGAAGATTTTGGGGATCTACCCGTCCTGAATCATTGCCTTATAAAGAAACCAGTCCGGGAAATGGATTATCTTGGACAGCAGTGGGAAACAGCGCCAACATTCCGGCGCAGCCGAAATAAGGCAACAAATAAAAGCCACATAACTTTGGACGGATTCCGATGTCAGATTTGGTCGATATCGAGGCGGCGAGGATGAAGCGACGTAAGCCCCCACGGGATGTTATCAGCACGCACAGCGTGCGAGAAGGGGAGGCTCCATGGGCTTTTGCTCGTGGAGGGGGAGGGGGCGACGTGAGCCCCCATAATTGTCATCAGCAGGCGGCTTTTACGTAGCGGATATGCAGGTCATAAAGAATTCCGTCTATGAGCCGCTCTTCTTCCGTGTTCAGGTTGCCCTTCGTCTTTTCCTTCAGGATCTCTATGATTGTGATCGTTTGCTTTGCCAGGGAAAGGCTGACGTTCTTTTCATTGCTGATCGGATCCGGCAGTTCTCCAAGACACACCATTGCGGATGTCGAGAGCGATAGCAGGAATGTGGAGAAGGTAAGTTCGGGAAATAAGTGTTCCTCTGCAGCATCGCAGGTACCAACTTCAGCCTGGACCTGTTTCTTGATATCATCTAATTCTGCCATAGCAGCCCCCTATAGGAGAGTATCTAGTTTTACCGGCAAGAAGAAAAGGCTGTCATCCCTTTTCACCTGATAGAGGATGTAGTTCCTCTTAAGCCCTTCTATCATGAATGCGTCAAAATCCTTCTGGTTCTTTACCGGGTTATTGTTGATCTTAACGATGACGTCACCTTTCTTCAGACCTGACTTCACGGCGATACCGCCGGGGAGCACCTTGACAACGACGACGCCGTCCTTGTCTCTCAGGCGATACTTCAACTTCGGATATCCCGATATCTGGGCCACCTTCATGCCGCATAGAACCCGGTCAACAGGCTCCGGCGTGTAACCCTCTATGTCGGACACATCGATGTTGACGGTATATTTTTTCCCGCCCCGGGTGAGGCGAAGCTGAAATGTACCCTTCGACATCACGGAACGGATAGCAATCTGGAGCTTCAGGGATTCACGTATTACCCTCTTGTTTATCTCGGTGATCCTGTCGCCGACGTTGAATCCGTATTTTGCGGCGGGGCTGCCCGGTATGATCCTGTTGACGAGAAGATAGTTTTTCTTCTCTTCCTTCTGTCTCTCTATGAAAAGGCCGAGAATGGGACGCGCCGATTTGTTCTCGACAAATTCAGAGAGGATCGTCACTACATCATCCATGGGGATGGCAAAGCCTATGCCCTTGCCTTCGCCGTATATCGCTGTAACGATGCCCATCGGGGCGCCGTTGACATCGAGAAGAACGCCTCCGCTGTTGCCGGGATTAATCGCTGCATCCGTCTGGATGAGATTGGCATACACCTTGTTGTCGATCCTCAGGTTCCTCCCGAGTGCGCTTACCACGCCAAGGGAAACGGAGCTCGACAGACCGTACGGGTTTCCGATGACTATGGCTTTTTCTCCGACACGGATCTTCTTGTCGGCAATGATAAGGTGTGGAAAATCGGTCTTGTCGGAGACAATCTTGAGGAGGGCGATATCATACTCCGGATCACTGCCCAGCACATACGCCTCGTATTCCTTTCCGTTAATGAACTTCACCCTGATATTGATGGCCCGGGCGATGAGATGCTCGTTGGTAACAACGATGCCTTTGGGATCAAGGACAACGCCGGAACCGATGTTCTCGACAAGCTCTTCCACCTCATCCTCTCCCGAAAAATACCTCTTGAAGAGGGATGGCGATTTCTTTTCCTCGGATTCGGTCTTGAGCATTTCTTCCGTTTTGATATTCACGATCGCCTTGCTCGCCGTCTCCACGACATCTGCCACCCTGTCATCCTGCTGGACTTGAGGACGTTTATACTGGCCAAAAGCATCCTGGGACGTAAGCAAAAAAAGGCAGGCGCAGAACACGAAAACAAGCAGAAAAGACAGGGGCTTTGTTTTCCCCTTCTTTATATATGATGGTGGTATCGTCATACGAGGGTACCCGGCACCACAGGGCTCACAATCCGGATGGCGGTTCATTTCAGTCTCTTTCAGGAATAACCTTCCCCGGATCTGCGGCGTTTCTTTATGAGTTTCTTCACTGAATCGAGGATAATATGGGCAATTTCGTCTTTGCTCAAACGCGGCACCTGTTTGGTAGCACCCGAACGATCGATAATAGTCACTTCATTGTCTTCGGATCCGAATCCGATGCCCTGCTGGGCAACGTTATTTGCCACGATAAGATCAAGATCCTTTCTCTTGAGCTTCTCGATGGCGTGCTCTATGATATTCTCCGTCTCGGCGGCGAAACCTACCACGATCCTGTCGCCTTTTATCTGGCAGAGTTCCGCTACGATGTCGGGGTTCTTCTCGAGCTCTAGCGTTATCATGTTGGCATCGCCCTTCTTCTTGATCTTCTGGCAATTCTCATTTCTGCATTTGAAATCGGCGACAGCGGCCGCTTTTATGATTATCGTGCAGTCCTTATGGTACTGCATCACGGCGTCCCTCATATCGCAGGCCGTTACGACCCGTACGGTCGTAACGTCGCTGCGCGGCACGGGTATCGATGTCTCTCCCGTGACAAGCACCACCTCGGCCCCCCGTCTCCTGGCCATCTTTGCGATCGCGTAGCCCATCTTCCCCGAAGACCTGTTCGTGATGCACCGCACGGGGTCGATGTATTCCGTGGTCGGCCCCGCTGTGACCATAATCCGTTCAGAGCGCAGGTCCTTTTCCGTGAAGATGTCCTCGATCCTTTCGATGATCTCCTCTAAACCCGGAAGCCGTCCCTTGCCTTCCGTACCACAGGCAAGGTCACCGCTCGCAGGTTCCATCAATTCATAGCCGGCATCTCTAAGCTTCTGAAGATTGGCTTGCACCATCTTGCTCGACCACATCTTGGTATTCATCGAAGGCACGAAAAACACGGGTACCGTTGTTGCCATAACCATGGTCGTCAAGAAATCATCAGCTATGCCGTTTGCTATCTTCCCGATGATATTTGCCGTCGCGGGAGCGATAACGAGCAGGTCCGCTATGTCGGAAAGAGCGATGTGACCTATCTTGGACCCCCGAAAAAGTTCGAACATTTCATGAATGACAGGGTTTCCGGACAAAGTCTGAAAGGTAAGCGGCGTGACAAACTGCATGGCGTTTTTCGTCATGACGACGTGAACGTTGGCGCCGTGCTTCGTGAGCAGCCTGATCAGCTCCGCCGTCTTGTACGCCGCAATGCCGCCCGTAATGCCGACGATGATCTCTTTGTTGCGCAGCATACTGAATTGTATGTCAATCATTTTAAATGTTGAGACCGAGTCTCCTGATTAATCTCGTGAAGAGATTTGCCTTCGGCACGTATACAGGAGAAATGATGTTGACTTTGCCGATTACCTGGCCGTCAAGCTTTACCACCAACTCTCCCAGCCTTTGCCCTTCCCTGATCTCCCCCTTCACCCGCTCGGGCAGGAGAATCTCCTTCGTCACGGCACTCTTTTTGTCAACAGCCATCGGGTAGAGGAAACTCTTCTCGGTCACTCCTTTCATTTTTCTGTATTTACCGTCGACGAGAAAGACATCCTGTTCGATTACTTCTCCCTTCTTGACAACGTTCATCATTTTATACTGGGCAAAGGCCTTTTGCAACTTTTCCATGGCCAGAGAGTCGCGTATCTTTCCTGTCGGACTGCCCATCACCACGGTGATAAATCTCATCTCGCCCCGTTTCGCCGTTGCGACGATGTTAAACCCTGTCTGAGAGTAATAACCCGTCTTCAGACCGTCCGTACCTGAAAACTTACCGAGAAGCTTGTTGGTGTTGGTCAGGGTAAACTTGCCGTCCCTGAAGGTATCGGTCTGGATGGATGTCCATTGGAGTATCTTCGGATTCTTGAGGAGCTCCCGGGCCAGGACTGCAAGATCGTTGCAGGAGGTCTGGTCTTCTTTTTCGCCTTTTGCCGGCGGCAGGCCGTGGACAGTGTGAAACTCCGTATCGGAAAGCCCGAGTGCCCTGGCCTGCGCGTTCATGAGCTTCACCATCTCATCCCTGCTGCCTGCCACGTGCTCGCTGATGGCATAGGCTGCATCATTGCCGGAGGCTACCATCATTGCCTTCATGAGTTCCTCGAGGGTGAAGGTTTCACCCTCCTTGAGGTAGACCTGGCTTCCGCCTATTTGTGACGCCTCTTTCGAGACAGTAATCGTATCGGTGAGTTTAATGCCTCCCGTGGCGAGTCTTTCCATGACCACATAGGCGACCATGAGCTTCGTAATGCTGGCCGGGGCCCGCTTCTCGCGTACGTTGCTCCCGTCGATCATCTTCCCCCCGTCGGCCTCGACGATAATAAAAGCTCTGGAGGAAGGCACGGCTTCCTTGGTGCTCCTGACGGCCGTAGCTTTCTTATTGACGGCCTTCCTGGCCGCTGCATATCCTGTAGCAGTGACGAGACACAACGATATCGCGATAAAAAATAGAAACAATTTTTTCATATTCTACGAATTTCCTTAGTTTATTTGCCTAATTTGTCCATAAACATCTTAATGAGGTCTATGGGCAGCGGAAAAATTATGGTTGAGTTTTTTTCCGTTGAAACCTCTATGAGTGTCTGCAGATACCTTAGCTGCAGCGACATCGGATTCTGGGAAAGGATTTCCGATGCCTGCGAGAGCTTCGTGGCCGCCTGGAATTCGCCTTCGGCACTGATGACCTTCGCTCTCCTCTCCCTCTCCGCCTCCGCCTGACGTGCAATCGCCCTCTGCATCTCCTGAGGAAGGTCGACGTTTTTTACTTCAACGTTGGACACCTTTATGCCCCAGGGTTCCGTATGCGTATCAAGGATCTCCTGCAGTCTTTCGTTCAATTGTTCCCTGTGCGAAAGGAGATCGTCAAGTTCGGCCTGCCCGAGAACACTTCTTAAAGTGGTCTGTGAAAGCTGGCTTGTTGCGTACAGAAAGTTTTCCACGTCAATGATCGCCTTGAGCGGCTCGACCACGCGGAAATAGACCACGGCGTTCACCTTGATCGAAACGTTGTCGCGGGTAATGACGTCCTGGGGGGGTATGTCGAGGACGACGGTCCTCAGACTCACCTTCACCATACGGTCGATGATGGGGATGAGTATGATGAGACCCGGCCCCTTGGGGATACCGAGCACCCTGCCGAGCCTGAAGATGACACCCCTTTCATATTCATTAAGTATCTTTATCGCACTGAACAGAAAAAATACGACGATGACGACGATGAACAGGATCGGAATTGAAAACATATGGTTACCCTCCTTTTTTTCTTACCTTGACGGTAAGCCCTTTGACGGCGGTGACAACAACTTCTTCGCCTTCATGCAGTGCTTCATCACCAATGGCCGTCCAAAGCTCACCATGAACCATGACTTTCCCTTTCCCCCCGGCGGCGATATCCGTCCGGGCAATCCCGCTCTCCCCGAGAAAACCCTCGGATCCTGTTTTGACCCGGGAAAGCTGCGCCTTCACGGCAAAGGAAAGTATACCGAAAACAAATATGGCCGATACAACGGCGACGATAAGAATGCTCCCGAACGATATGGCCAGAGGGCTGCCGGGAAGATCGACAAGCATTACCGAACCGATAATGACAGACACAATTCCGGCAATACCCAAAAGACCGTGGCTTACTATCTTGACCTCCAGTATAAAGAATACGATACCCAGGAGGATCAAGGCAAGCCCCGCATAACTGATCGGTATTGCCTGAAACGCGTAAAGCGCCAGTATGAGCGAAATACCTCCGATGACGCCGGGAAAGATCGTTCCCGGACTGTAGAATTCAAAGAGGATCCCGTATATCCCTATCATCATGAGGATATAGGCCACATTGGGGTCGCTGACATAGGCAAGAAACCGGAATTTGAAAGGCATCGGGATCTCGACTTTCTTCGCTCCCTTTGTATGCAGAACCACTCTGCCCTTCTTCGTCTCTACCGTTCTGCCATCTATCTGGGTCAATAGGTCGTCGGTGGAATCGGCGACTACATCGATGACCTTCTGCGCCAGGGCGTCCTTCGCTGCTATGGAAATGCTTTCCGTCACCGCTTTTGCGGCAAAGTCGACATTCCTTCCCCTTTTCGCGGCGATGCTCTTTGAATATGCCTCCGCGTCGCTGACCACCTTCTTCATCATCACTTCATCGGTTTTTTCCTTGCCGATATTGACGGGGTGTGCCGCTCCGGTGTTGGTCCCCGGGGCCATGGCCGCCACGTGGGAGGCCAAAAGGATGATTGCCCCCGCCGAGGCCGCCCGCGCACCGGACGGAGCGACATAAACGACAACAGGGACGGCTGCATCCATTATGTCCTTCACGATGTCGCGCATTGAAGAATCAAGCCCCCCCGGCGTATCGAGAAGAACCACCAGGGCCTCTGCGTCGTTCTTCGCCGCCTTTTCAATACATTCCCCAAGAAAACCGGCAACGGGCGGGTTGATGGCACCGTTTATACGGACGGTGTAAACGTCTTTTGCCTGAGAGAGAACTGCGCAGAAAAGGAGGAAGACGACAAGTAGAAAAATTATGCCTGGCTTCTTCATCGCACGTCAAAGATCTCCTTAAGTCTCTTTTCAACAGGAGCGGGGACGAAACCGGAGACAGAGCCATGGAATTCAGCAACTTCCTTGATCGTTCTGGAGCTTATGAAAAAATAGTCCTTGCTGGTCATCATGAAAAGGGTATCCATATCGGGGTTCAAAGTTCTATTGATCGAGGCCATTTGAAACTCATATTCAAAATCGCTCATGGCGCGAAGGCCCCTGATAACGAAGCGCGCGTCCACCTTTTTTACATAGTCGATAAGCAACCCGTCAAAACTATCGATAATGATATTGCTGTTTCCATTGATCGATTGCTGGATAAGCTCTTTTCGCTCTTCGAACGTAAAGAGACCTTTTTTCTCGATATTGTAGGCGATGGCTATGATGACCTTATCGAAAAGTTCAAGTCCTCGCGTGAGGATGTCGAGGTGGCCAAACGTAACGGGATCAAAAGAACCAGGGTATACAGCGAGCTTTTGTTTCATCGTCTCTCCTTATGCACCGGAATCTCTGATGCGTCTGAATATCGAAATTACAGTGTCTCCGTATTTTCTTGTCTTTGCGCCGGGGAAGCCCTCGAAAAGGGACAGGGAATCGTTTTCGCGTCTGGAATACTCGGCTATGGTGATGGTGTGGGCAGTATAAAGGGGATGTGTCTCAAGAAGTGCCATCGCTTGCGCTACATACCCCATCTCATAAGGAGGATCCATGAAAATGATATCATACACGCGCTTCCTCCCATATAGTAAAGGGACTGCATATCTTACATCCATATGGAACACTTGGCAATATTTATTTAGAGCCGTTTTTGAAAGGTTCTTTCCGATAAGGTCCGTCATTCTCCCGTTCGCCTCGACGAGCGTCGCCGAGGCCGCTCCCCGGCTCAGCGCCTCTATTGAGAACGAACCTGAGCCAGCGAAGAGATCGAGCACCGACATGCCCTCGACGCTTCCAAGCATGTTGAAGATGGCCTGTCTGACCTTCGAGGACGTGTACCGGGCCACATCGCCGGGCAGCACGCTGATTGACATCCCGTTGAGCCTGCCGCCTGTAATGCGCAATGTCGCCATCGGCACTATCCGAAGAGGGCCCGGGCTACACCGGCGATCTTTTCCATGCCTTTTATTTCAAAGGCCTCGAGATACAGCGTGGTGAGATTCTTGCCCCTGTATGTCTGCTGCAATTCTTCGATATACTGTTCCTGCATGGTCTTGCGAAGCCGGTGAAATTCGCAATCGGCGTTGCGCACCACGTTATTGATGACAATATTTTCGACGGCGAGACGGTTCTGTTCGAGTTCGCCGATCACGCGGTTCGTCATTTTCACGCCCAGGGCCTCGGGGATTGTGACGATGAGATATTTGACTGACGCTCCGTCCCTGATAAACTCCCCGATGCGTTCGGAAAGGGCCTCCCAACCGGCTATTATTTGAAGGAGTGTCTTCTTTGATTCCTTGAGGCGCATGGTGTCCTTCATTTTTTCGATATAGCCGTACATGCTCATGTAGAACTTCGTGGCTGCCTCCATGTGGGAAAGGAAGAGTTCAGGCAGTTTGAGGAGCCTCAATGTATGACCCGCGGGGGCCGTGTCCCACACGACGACATCGTAGGTTCCGCCCTCCACGAGTTCCATAATGTAATTGAGCATGTATTCTTCTTCGATCCCGGGAGCAGTGCCTATGTACTCCACAAAATCATAATCGACGCTGGCAAAAGATGAGACAACCTCGTAAATCTCCGGTCCGAAACGTTCTTTCCACCGGGAAAGAACGATGTCCGATGACACCTCGAGTCCGCAGAGTTCACAGGTATCGTCAATCCGTGTTTCCCTGTCGCCTATGTCCTTTTCGAATATGTCAGAAAGCGAAGGCGCCGGGTCGCTGGTAATGATGAGAACCTTCCTGCCTTCCCGGGCCAGTTTCAAGGCAATGGCGGCGGCGCAGGTCGTCTTGCCGACCCCGCCCTTGCCTCCCACCATGATAAGCTTAACCCTTTCGTTATCAATGCCGGTAAGTGACATAGGGGTTTATGATACCAGAGACAGGTAAAGGTTTCAAGTCTCAGGCTTCGGGTTTTGCGTCATCAACTTTCTTCGGTCTGTTGCCCAAATCCCTCTTCCGAAAGACTGTCTCACGCCCGCTTTACCCCCTTTCGGGGGTTCGCTGGAGGCAGAGAAGAGAGGATAGGAGGAAGCCTTAAAAGAATTGC
>DIFE01000123.1:0-56605 GCA_002418985.1 Deltaproteobacteria bacterium UBA5756 | reverse complement strand
ACTTTGCACGCCTTCGGCGGGCTTTTACTCTATAGATGTTCGTGAGGTGTTCGTTGTTGTCGTGAAGCAGGTTTCTGTGATATGTCAGGTTCTTTGCTATCCCGCTTGCAAGAGCGGGATCGGAAGTTCCCGGGAATTCTTGAAGTCTCATGGATTCCCGGGAAAGTCTTTTGCCTTTCTCCTCATGCTCTCTTCTTTGCCTCCAGAGAGGAGCTTTAAGGCGACGAGCGGGCGTGAGACAGTCTTTTGCCCTTCCCTCTATTTCGCGTCCCGAAAGCTTCGCTGGTGATAGGGAGGACCGGTTTGGGCAACAGGCCGTCTTTATTCTTCCCGTCCCGTTATCATTGCCTTTGTGTGGGAAAAGACGTGTTTGCCCAAGGTTGCCATGTAGAGGTGAACGATCAGATAGATGACAAAGATATACCCCACGATGACGTGAATGATATCGAGAACCCGGATCCCGCCTGTAGCGGATATGAGAGCGTAGAAGTCCATGATGTTGCCGAACACTATCCCCGTCGCGATTATGAGAGGCATCGCAATAAACATGATGAACGAGTACGCCAGTTTTTGCAGGGCGTTGAACCGCGATGATGGCGAGGCTTTGAAGGGATTCGTTCCGCCTCGGAAATGACCGTGGATGTAGTAGGTTGTCTGTGCCGGGATCGATCGCATGTCCTTAAAGGAGAGGACGTAATGCCTCGTGAACCCCCCGATGATCTGGTATACCGCAATCCAGAAAAGAAAGGAAACAGCCAGGAGATATCCCGCATATTTGTGCAGGTTCACGGTAAACCCGTAATCGGAGAAAATATCCACGTCGGTGAAGCGCAGGTCGGCACCGGTAACGATGAGGACAAAGACGATCAATGCGTTGGCCCAGTGCCAGATGCGGATCAAAAAGGGATGGAGATCTGTCTCGTTTTTCTTCATCGTCTGAACACCACCCGGAGGATGATATGAATACAAACAAGGAACAGGGCCGCGAGGCACAGGAAAATACCGGCGATGTCGACCCATCTGAATCCCAGTTCTTGAAGGAGTTCACGGCGTGCCTCGCCACGGGCCCCGAGGAGCGCCCTTACGTCGCTCCATCGCATTTTCGTCTCACCGAGAAGGAAGAAATTCACCCCGAGGGAAGAAGGCACGGTTGACAGCACGGTACCTTTGACCGGCATGTAAGAAAAGCCTTTCTCTTCCGGGAGGACCAGATACATCGACTGATAGAAAGGTGCGTCCTCGGAATGACAGGTTGCGCAGACCTTGTCCCGTTTCTGCACCTGCGAATAATCATGATAAACACCGGTCACAACAATGGAGCCTTCAATTCCAACCTTACCCTGCGTTTTCTTCTTCAGATCTTCGAAGAAGGGGACAATCTCAGACGATACGATGCGTCCGTCGCCATTCACGTCGATGAGGTTTCTCGCCCTCTTTCTGCTGCCGAATGCCGCAGCGACATCGTCGTAGGTGAGCTTCCTCTTGCCTTCTTCGCCACCGACACTTACGTTGAACACCATTCCCTTCTCGGATTGGGGACTATGGCAGGTCGAGCATTCAAGATACATGAAATGGAGCTCGGCATGGGGAAGCCACCTGTGCTTTTCCATGTAGTTCGTATGACACCTGGCGCACACCGATATCCGCTCCCCGGTCCCCAGTTCCCGGTATGTCTTCACCTTGTGGGGATCGTGACAATCGGTGCAATACGCGGCGGTTCCCTTCGCGTGTTTGGTCCCCTTGTACACGCCATAGACCTTCGCGTGGCACCTTGCACAGACGCCATCGTCTATCCGCTCCTGAGACACGTGGCAGTCCTGGCAGAGAACACCCGACTTTCCGTGGGACGTCAATCCGTAAAGATCGGTCATCGGGAGACGGGGGATCACGCTGTGAGGATCCAGGCCCATGCTGAAGTGCTGTCCCGCTGCATTGACCTCGAGGGTCGCCTTCCGGAACACCTTGTTCTCGACATGACAACCGTTGCAGGAGATCGCCTTCGCGCCGATGTTGTGGGCGCTGCCGGCCACCGAATAGACTCGCTTGATCCTGTAACTGTCCTTTACCATTGAATAACTATGGACGAGAAAGTCTTTCCATTCCCCGACGTCGACAAATTTATTACCATCCTTGTCCAGGGTATCCTTCGCCATGGACTGCTTCGAGTCCACCTTCACGCTTATGCGCCCCTGGACCGCCCTGGCGTGACACCCGGAGCATTCCAGTTCGGCCAGGTGTTTTTGTGCCGAAGGGAGGGTTTTGTGGACAACCCGCGAGTGACAGGAAGCGCATGTTTTTGTATCCCGGGCAGGTGTATGGACATTATGGCAACCGGAGCACTTAAATCCTTTATCCGAATGTACGCTCGCCTGAAAGCTTTTCGCAGCCTCGGCGTGGCAGGATGTGCAAGCCGGTTTCGCCAGTTTGTCGGCATGCGGCAGATCCTTTATGTCATTGTGGCATACAACGCAGTCCAGCTTCCCGTGGTTGCTCTTCTTGTATTTGTCGTGACAGTCAAAGCATTCTTCGGCAGCGATCGTGCAAAGGGGCAGGACAAAAAGGGAAAGGATCGCCAGTGAGAGGAAACGTCGCATAGTGTTGGCCCTTCCTTAATAATACCTCCAGAAGGTCGCGAAAGCAATTACACAGTGTATTTCGCAATTTATGCTCTACGTTTTTTTCCCATCCTTCCGATAATAAGATCATACCCCTTCCGGGGGTCCCGTAAAGAGAGATATGGCCGAAACACTTTCTCAATCCGATCTTGACGCACTCTTTGGCGATCCGGCGACGGTCGACGCCGAACCGGGGGCCGAGACGTCGGAACTCGACAAACTGATGAGCGACCTGGCGTCACTAAGCTTCGATACGGGAGACGAAAAACCCGTGACCCCTTCCGTCGACTCCCTTTCAGACAACGAATCCCTCTCGCAGGACCAGGTCGATGAACTCCTGAAACAATTCCTGGGGTGAAGAACAAAGACTATCTCGCGTCAAAAGAAGACAAAGAACTCTGGCTGGCGCATCCAACCGGTCTTTAGAAGAATTATAGGTCCTATAAGTCCTATAAGACCTACAGGACCTATAATTTGCTTTCGTTAGGTATACAACTACCCGATTTAAAAGGCATATTCCTCACTCTCATCTGGCGTTCAGACTGTTTCTGCTTTACCTTATCCGAAAGGAGACCGGCCACTGAAATCCTCGTCCGTTTACTTCATGAGACGTTCGAATTCTTCGATAAAACCTCTCTGGCCTTTTATGATCTTTGCTTTCGCTGATTCGAGATCGAACCAACCGGCGCGATCGGCCTCGGGAAATTCGGCCATTTTCCCCGATCGGGGCGGCCATTCCATTGTAAAGAGATTGCTTTTCGTGTGCTCTGCGTCGCAGTCACCCTCGAAAGCCCACGCAAGAATCACTTTCCCGCTTGGCTGTCTGAGCGGTGAAAGGGCGAGGAACTCTCCTTCCGCCGGGAAGCCCGTCTCTTCCTCGAATTCTCGTATCGCCGCCAGGAGTTCATCTTCTCCGGGGTTGACAAGTCCCTTGGGGAGACTCCAGGCGCCTTCGTCCTTCCCGGCCCAGAAGGGCCCGCCCGGATGGACAAGGAGTATTTCGATATTATCGCGCCGGCGGTACATAAGCAAACCCGCGCTTCGTTTTCCGCCTGATATCGTCATTTCATATTCTCCTTACCGGTATAGTGTAGTCGAAAAAACAACGACTATCCAGCAGGATTGCCAAACAGGTGGTCTTTCCCTGAAGCAGGATTTTTTGACAAGGAGATCGATATGATGACATTTGCAAGATCCTCTGTATTAAAGGCATCCCGGTTGTGCCTGTATTTTTTGCTTCTCGTATGGCCCTTTGCGTGCCACGGAGACGCAGACGCCATCTTCAGGAATAACAGCGGCGCCGTCGTGGTGGTCGCGTCCTTCGACGAACGGGGAAACCCCATCGGTCAGGGGAGCGGCTTCATCGTCAGCTCTGACGGCAAGGTCGTTACCAACTATCACGTCGTCACCATGGCTTCCAGGATCAAGGTCAAACATGGCGATGCAGTGCATGATGTGGAGGGTCTTACCCACGTCGATTCCGACAACGACCTGGCCATACTGAAACTGACGAAAGGGAAATACCCCGCGGTAAAGATAGGAAATTCCGATGTCCTTCGGGTCGGTGAACAGGTCTACGCCATGGGAAGCCCGCAGGGACTGGAAAACACCATCTCGGCAGGTATTGTCAGCGGCATCCGCAAAATCGACAAAAACATATCGATTATCCAGATGACGGCGGCCATTTCCCACGGCTCCAGCGGCGGCCCCCTCTTTAACGAACGCGGCGAGGTTGTTGGCATAGCGACTTTTCTCATAGCCGAAACACAAAATCTGAACTTCGCCTTACCTGTCAATCTCATTACGCAGGGATTGGCAAAAAGCGATCTCGTGGAACCCGGGGAGGCGTGCCGCGTCGATTTCAACAAGACGGCAGCCTGTTTCTTCTATCAGGGTGTTGCCTACGGAATCCTGGGCCGGCATGACAGGGCCGTGGATTCCTTTAAACGATCGCTTACCGTCGATTCCGGAAGAGTCGAAACATTAGTGAATCTGGGGGTAAGCTATGCCAACATGGAGAAACTTGGCGAGGCGGTCGATATGTTTAACAGGGCGCTCATTCTGGAACCGGAAAACGTGGATGTTCTTGCCAGGCTCGGAAGAGTGTATGCAAAACAGGGAAATTATGCGGAGTCAACGAAAGTCCTGGAAAAAACCCTGAAAATCAACCCCGGCCATGCCGATGCCCGATTCTTTCTGGCCCTCAATTACGCCTCCCGGGGGAAAAAGACCGAAGCGGTCAAAGCCCTTCAGGAGGTCATCCGGCTCGAGCCCCTTTACACAGACGCCTATGGATACCTGGGATCGGTCTATACCGACATGGGTCGATACAGCGATGCCATCTCGGCCTTCAAGATGGGGATAAGCCAGAGACCGGGCGATCCCG
Source organism: Deltaproteobacteria bacterium UBA5756 (assembly GCA_002418985.1). Taxonomy (GTDB): domain Bacteria; phylum Desulfobacterota; class Syntrophorhabdia; order Syntrophorhabdales; family Syntrophorhabdaceae; genus Delta-02. Next base: position 51,604 of record DIFE01000123.1, on the reverse strand, counting down.
GAATGCACTTCGGCCTCGGCAAAGCTTACGCCTCAGCAGGAAACAAGGCCTCGGCACTCCAGGAATACCAGATCCTGCAGACAATGGACAAGGAAATGGCGAACAGACTCTTCAAGATCATATACAAGTGATTTTGTGAGACTCTAAAACCACCCTCATCGCTTTGTCCGTAGGAAAAAGAAGAAGAAGCCGGCCATGGCCACGCATGCTATGCCGAGGATGATCCAGAATGCCTGGGGATGCCGCTGGACAGGGATAGCCACATTCATTGAAAAGGCGCTGACGACAAAGGTCGGGACCATGATGGCTATGGTAATCATGGTGAGCTTTTTCATGAGGATATTGAGGTTATTGTTCACAATGGATACCCTGGCATCCATCATGCTCGCAAGAATGTTGGAATAGATTTCTGCCTGCTTGTAGCACTGGGTATTCTCGATGGTTACGTCGTCAAGCAGTTCCGTATCGTCCACGGTGAATCCGATCCGCTGCGTGTATATCTTCATCTTTTCTATGAGGACCGAGTTGGAATTTATGGCATTCTGATAATAGACAAGGCTTTTTTCCAGGGCGAAAAGGTTCAGGAGGTAGGTGTTCTCCATGGACGTGCTGATCTTCTCGCCAAGTTCATCGGACACCATGTCGATAACCCTCAGGTGTTCGAGGAAACGGAATATACTGTAACTGACAATTTTGAGCATCGTCTCGGCAAGACGGCTCACGCGTGCGAAGGTTTTGCTGTCGAAGATGGGAAGATCTTCGGCCATGACAATGATCAGTACCTTTTCGAAGAGGAACATGCCCATCGACGATACCAGGAATTCAAAGGCATGCTCGGCCTGGTAGTTGACGGGCACTTTCAGAATGATCGCGACATGGTTTGATTCTATCTCGATACGGGAGAGTTCGTCGGGGTCAAGGGCGGATTGGAGGGTATGCTCGTCTATCTGATACTTTTGGATCAGATAGCGTCTCTCCTTCTCGTCGGGATTGATATAGACGGCTATATTCTCTTTTGTACCGACGCATTCGGTTACCCGTGACTCCACTATATTGTAAAGCTTTACCATGCGAAATACCGTTCATTTGGATTGTAGGTACAATGTATCCCATCTCCGGAGAAAAAGCACCGAAATTCGAAAGAAAAATTGTCCATACGCGTCGCTTCGTCACCGTGATGTGACGGACGACATTGACTGTATCGAATGATAGTGTTATAAACCGTCATGCACCATTCAAAGGAGGTGACACGATGAAAAATATTTTTCTCGCATCTATGTTAATGGCCCTGATTGCCCTGGCGGTCATTCTAACACCCGTACCCCCATCGGCTATCGCCGCGTCCTGTCGTGATGACTGCCGTTCCGATTGCTGCACCGATTCCAAATGCACGAAAGAAAAGGAAGCCAGATGTCTGGCCGATTGCCTCAGAGACTGTGAGAATCAGACCCAGCCGAAACCGGACAAGTCTGCCAAACCTCCTCAATAACGAAAATAAAAAGATCAGCGCCCCGTCTTCAACCGGGGGGCGCTGATTGATGTGCCGATTTCCGCATGTCCCATCTTCGAAAGGAAGTCTCCTATTTTTTCTTCACGCTGTAGAAAACGCTGTCGCCGCCGAATATGGCCAGTTCGCCAAGTTCATCTTCGATTCGCAGCAGCTGGTTGTATTTCGCTATCCTTTCGCTTCTCGAAGCGGACCCTGTTTTGATCTGACCCACGTTCGTCGCAACAGCAAGATCGGCTATGTAGGTGTCTTCCGTTTCACCGGAACGGTGAGAGATAACACAGGTATAACCCGCGCGCTTCGCCATCTCGATGGTAGTCAGGGTTTCGGTGACCGTGCCGATCTGGTTGAGCTTGATGAGAATACTGTTGGCAATCCCTTTTTCTATGCCTTCGGCAAAGATCTTCGGATTGGTGACAAAGATGTCGTCGCCAACGATCTGTATGGTGGAGGCACACCGTTCGGTAAATTTTTTCCACCCCTTCCAATCGTTCTGCGCAAATCCGTCCTCAATGGAGACTATCGGATACTTTTTGACTATGGTCTCGTAAAAATCCACCAGTTTTCCGGCATCCCACACATTGCCGTCTATATAATATTTTCCCTTCTTGTACAGCTCGCTTGCAGCGACATCGAGAGCGATGAAGACATCCTTGCCTGCCTTGAAACCGGCCTTCGCGATGGCCTTCATGAGTGTATCCAGGGCTTCCGTGGTCGAGGCGATCTGCGGTGCAAAACCGCCTTCATCGCCGACTCCTGTTGAATAACCCTGATCTTTCAGAATCCCTTTCAGGGTATGAAAGACCTCCGCGCCTATCCTCAGGGCTTCGCTGAAGGATTCGGCACCGGCCGGCACGATCATGAACTCCTGGACATCGAGCGAGTTCTGGGCATGGGCCCCGCCGTTTATCACGTTCATCATCGGAACGGGGATTTCGCGCCCCCTGATTCCTCCGATGTACTGGTAGAGGGGAATTCCGAGGAAGTCGGCTGCCGCGCGGGTCACTGCCATCGAGACGCCAAGTGTGGCGTTGGCGCCGAGATTGCTCTTATTCTCCGTGCCGTCGGTGTCGATGAGAACCTTGTCGATATATGCCTGGTCGAGGGCATCCAGCCCTTCCACCTCAGGAGCTATGATATTGTTTACGTTGTCTACAGCTTTCCTTACGCCTTTGCCTTTGTATCTCTTTGCGTCGCCGTCGCGCAGTTCCAGCGCTTCCCTTTCACCTGTCGAGGCCCCCGAAGGCACGATTGCCCGGCCCGTTGCCCCGCTCTCGAGAACCACTTCCACCTCCACGGTGGGATTTCCCCTGCTGTCGAGAACTTCCCTTGCATAAACATCATATAGTGTTGACATAAAAACCTCCCTGTTTTGTCCGGGGATCGACCGTAAGGATCATCGGCCGTTATGTGTGCAGAATACCATAGGATCGCTAATCCTTCAATTGTTATATAGTGTTAAGAGTATCGGAGAACGGCGGAAACAGGGCTTTTACACAGCGGGTGAAAAATGTTTACAAACCGGTTGATATTGGATATATACTTTTTGATATACGGCGAAGTCGAGTAAATCTGAAAGGAGGTGAAGTCATGACCAGGAGAATCACGATTTATTATCTTGTCGCAGTTATGTTCATCATTGGTATCGCACCGCGCGTCGAGGCGGCATTTATGCCCTCCCAGGCGATTACCCTCTCTTCCGGTGAAAGGGCCACCGATGTCCAGAAGATACAGACAGTCCTCGAGATGAAGCTCGTCAAACAGAGGCTTCTGGATCTCGGTTTCTCCCCTGAGGAAATACAATCGCGTATTTCCGAGATGAGTGACCAGCAGATCCACGGTTTTGCCCAGAAGCTTGACGATCTCAAGGTCGGGCAAGACGGGCTTGGCATCGTCATAGCCATCCTCGTCATCGTACTGCTCGTCATTCTCATCATCAACCTCACGTCGGGCAAGAAGGTCGTGGTGACACAATAGGCTGTGAACCCGGAACCATGGAGCGCTCTCTGACAGGTGCTCCATGGTTATTTTTTGATGGTATGAAGAGAATCTTTCCTTTATTTTGCGCCGTGCTCCTGTTCCTTTGCGCTTGCGCATCTTCTCCGAGGGTATTGCCCGACGGGTCGAAAATGCTTTCGGACGTGCCTTTTTTTCCTCAGGAGGATTACCAATGCGGCCCGGCGGCGCTCGCCACGGTCATGAACTACTGGTACATACGCCAGGGTGAGGTAGAGAGGATCGGCATCGATGAAATAACGAAGGCCATCTACAGCCCCGGCGCCCGTGGCGTGCTGCCCTCCGACCTTGAGAATTATCCAAGGAAAAAGGGTTTTTCCGCACAGCAGTTCCGCGGCTCGATGGGTGACATACGCGATCATATCGACCGGGGAATGCCTCTTATCCTCTTTGTCGAATACGGTCTTTCATTCTATCAAGTCAATCATTTCCTGGTGGTGACCGGCTACACCCGCGACGGCGTCGTCGTTAATTCGGGCCGCAGGGAGAGGGAGACGGTCATGAACTCCGATCTGGAGAAGATATGGAAAAAAACAGGATACTGGGCACTTCGCCTTTCTGCCTCCTGATACTGGGTTTACTGCTGTGCCTCGCCTCTTGCAGCCTTCCCAGGATCCTCGTACTTAACGATCCCCTGACTCCTCAGGAGCACATCAACCTCGGCGTCAGCTATGAACGGTCGGGAGAACTGGATGCGGCACTGAAGGAATACGAAACGGCGTCGAGGGAGCTGCCCATTGCCTATCTCTATATGGGTAATGTCCTTTTTCAGAAGAAGGACCTTGAAAGAGCACGGGTGGCCTACCAGGACGCAATTGAACGGACCGATGACCCCAGGGCCTACAATAACCTTGCCTGGCTTTATTACACAAAGGGCACAAACCTCGACGAAGCCGAAAGACTCGCGAAAAAGGCCGTCGAACTTGCTCCCGACGAGGGAGAGTTCAAGGACACGCTGCGAATGATCACGGAAAAGGGAACCAGAAAAAATTAGAAACAGATCCTGTAAGTCAAATGTCCTAAAGGACCTGTACGGCAAACCCGGATCAGCCGCCCGCAACTCATGCGATGGAAGGACCCCATGATAAGACCAGACAATCTTTTTTCCGGGATTCCGGCGGACATACCGGAAGAGATATTCGAGACCATCGCTGAAAGCGGTCAGGTCCGTATCGAGAGAATCATCTCCCGCGGACAGACGACGCCTCAGGATCTCTGGTACGATCAGGACCTCAACGAACTGGTGGTCCTTCTTAAGGGAAGCGCCGGAATCCTCTTCGAAACAGCACCGGAACCCATTAACCTCCTTCCGGGAGATTATCTGGTCATACCCGCCCACCACCGTCACAGGGTGACGAGGACCGACGATGAAGGACCTACGGTATGGCTGGCGATACACTATCCCGGAAACCGTAAATCGTGAAGCGCAAGGCCGACAGTGCAATCAAAAGGGTTTCAGCGAATAGTGTGACCTATGGAAAATGAGTATACCAAGGAACGGGCGCTCTTCATGCCCAACAACACTCCCGTCAAATATAAGAAGGATTATCAGCTCTACCCCGGCAAGCCATGGCTTGACGAATCAGCGGATGAATGCACGGCAATCCTGTGCATTGAAGCACTGGGAAGGACGGTGGGAAAAGGCCCCGGCCACTCCATGAAGAAACGGCAGCAGCCGGGACATCATGATCCTTAAATGTATTTGCCTGCGATATAGTTGCTCAAATGTTCGATGAGCATATCTTTTTCGGAAATGATGGATTTGACGACGTCGCCGATGGAGATGAGACCTACGAATTTATCATCTTCAAAAACCGGGACGTGCCTGATGCGCTTTGCCGTGATAAGAACCATGCATTCCTCAACGGTTGTTTCAGGCTTTGCGGTGAACATCCTGTCCATGGGCGTCATGATCTCGGACACCTTAGTCTCAGCTGAGGTCTTGCCTTTCAGTATGATCTTCCGGGCATAGTCCCTCTCAGAAATGATCCCGTAGACCTTTGACTTTTGGTCCATGACCATCAGGGCACCGATCTCCTTTTCACCCATCACCTTCAAGGCTTCGAAAACAGTGTTGTCCGGCGCTATAGACCAGATCTCCTTGTTTTTGTTCTTGAGAATCTCTCTTGCAGTCTTCATAACCCTAAGCCCCCTATTTTTTTTTGACAATGTGAAACTGAATCCAAGCCTGCATAAAGTATATAAGCAATGCCCGGTGCAGGCAAGGGCATTTTGATGCGGCATTTAAAAATAGAGATCCCTTTCGCCGGCCTCGATCCTCGTCAGCCTGTTTTGGATTTCTTCGCGCATCCTGGCATTCGATATCGACGTGAGGTGCTTTTGAATCACCTCTTCTCCCACCGCCTTCGTGTCGCCTGATGCGTAGTCGACGAGGAACTCCTTGAAAGTGAGGATAGCGTTAGGTTGGCAGATATTCTGGATCTCGCCGGTCTTGGCGAGTGCCATAAACCGGTCTCCCGTCCGTCCCTGCCTGTAACAGGCGGTGCAAAAGCTCGGAAGGTATCCGGACTGGCAGACGCTGCGAAGCATCTCGTCGGTACTGCGGTGATCCTCGACCTGGAACTGTCCCTGGGCTCTCATCTCAGTTTTTTCTATGTCCCTGTGGTATCCTCCGACACCCGTGCAGGAGCCCGCGCTGATCTGTGATATGCCGACCGCGATGACCTCGTCGCGGTACCCCGCGGGTTCCCTCGTGGAAAGGATCATGCCCGTATAGGGAACGGCGAGTCTTATGATGGCCACCATCCGCTTAAAATCGTGATCGTTGACCAGGTGGGGAAAATTCTCGAACGTTACGCCTTCCGCCGGCCTCATTCTCGGTACCGAAATTGTGTGACATCCTACGCCGAAACGTTCTTCAAGGTGGAGTGAATGAAGGAGCAGACCGAGAACCTCGAACTTGAAATCATATAAGCCGAAGAGGACGCCCATTCCGACGTCGTCGATACCAGCCTGCATCGCCCTGTCCATAGCCATTGTGTGCCAGTCGTAGTCACTTTTAGGCCCCGACGGATGTGCCTTTCGGTATGTCTCGCGGTGATAGGTTTCCTGGAACAGGATGTAGGTGCCTATACCTGCCTGCTTCAGCTTGCGGTAATCTTCAATAGTGGTCGCCGCAATATTGACGTTGATGCGCCGAATGCTGCCCATTCTGTCCTTGACCGAATAGATCCTCTCTATGGCCTCGAGTACATAATCTATGGGACAGTTTTCCGGATCTTCACCAACCTCGAGGGCGATCCTCTTGTGTCCCATGGCCTCGAGGGCGACGACCTCGCGTTCGATCTCCTCCATGTCGAGTTTGAGCCTGGTTATGGCGTTATGACGCCTGTATCCGCAATAGGTGCAATTATTGATGCAGTAATTGCTGATATAGAGCGGCGCGAAGAAGACAATGCGCTTTCCGTAGATCTTCTCTTTCACTTCCCGGGCGGCTTCGAAAAGAGCCGCCTGCGCATCGCCGTCCGCGGCGTGAAGCAGGACGGCAGTCTCATACGGGTCAAGCCCCTTGGCCTCACGACCTTTTTCTATTATTGCCCGTGCCTCTTCGATCGAGGCGTTTTTTGCCTTTTCCAGAATGTTTGCGATCAGTGCTTCATCGAGGAAATCGGCCCGTTCTGCCTGTCCGTTCTTGTTCATGGCGTGGCCTCCGTTGCATAAGTATATTGCGTGGATTCTTAAAAGTAAAGGAAGCCCGGGAGCCTTTTCAGCAGTTGTCTTCCCTGGCCTCCGCCACCTCAGGGAAAGGCTTCAGGGTACGATCAAGGATGCCCATAACATAGGCAATGAGGACCCCATAATTCACGATGGGAACCCCGGCGTGCTTCGCCACCATAAGCCGGTGGAGCATCTCCTTGCGGTTAATCATACACGCACCGCAGTGAATGATCAGCTTGTACCCTGACAGGTCCTTCGGCATTTCCGGTCCGCTGACCCACGTGTAGTCAAGGGGCCCGCCCACAAGCTGGTTGAGCCATCTCGGTATCTTCACCGTGCCGATATCGTCTTCCACGCGGTGATGCGTGCAGGCCTCGGAAACAAGGACCTTATCGCCGGGAGAGAGATCTTCTATCGCCCGGGCGCCCTCGACAAGCGTGGTCAGGTTGCCCTTGTGGCGCGCAAAAAGAATTGAAAAGGACGTCATGGGAACATCCCCGGGGGTATCGGCGGCAACCTTGAGGAATACCTGGGAATCGGTGACGACAAGGCGGGGTTTTTCTTTGAGCCCGGCAAGCGCGGCTTTCAATTCGCGCTCCTTCACCACGAGGGCCATCGCATCGTTATCAAGGATGTCGCGGATGGTCTGAACCTGGGGGAGGATGAGCCTGCCTTTGGGCGCGGCAAGGTCGATGGGGACGACAAGTACGACGGTGTCACCCGGAGAGATGAGGTCTCCGAGAATCGTCGGTGTCATGAAGTCCCTGGGTGCCTGACTGATCATCGCCATTTTCAGTTCGTCAATGCCCTGTCGCGTAACGGCGCTCACCATGACGGCGGGCAGACCGGCGCCGTCCATTTCAAACTGCGGATAGATGTCAATCTTGTTGACGACGAGGATGACGGGTACCTTGTTTTCGCGGGCCTTCTCTACGACCTCTTCCTCAAAAGGCCCGAAACCGGAGACAGGATCGACGACAAGGAGCATAAGATCCGTCCTGTTAAGGACCCCGAGTGCCTTTTCTATACGCAGCCTTCCCAACTCGCCGACATCATCGATACCTGCCGTGTCGATAATCACGACGGGTCCGATGGGAAGTATCTCCATCGATTTGTAAACGGGGTCTGTCGTGGTCCCGGGAACGTCGGAAACAATAGCGATATCCTGATTCGTCAGGGCATTTATGAGGCTCGATTTACCGGCGTTGCGCCTACCGAAGATGGCAATGTGCAGGCGGCTTCCGCGCGGAGTCTGATTAAGCGTATTATCGGTCACGGTTAGCCTTCCTCGTCTCTCTTCACTTTTTTGGATCCCGCTATGCCCGGTCTTGTCAACTCCCGGGGCTGGAAGATGGCCTGGATCTCCTCCGGTGAAAAACACCCTCTTTCGACGGCGGTCTCGCCAATGGTCTTCCCCTCGGCGCAAGCGGCCTTCGAAATTTCACCCGCCTCTTCGTGGCCGATGTAGGGGGCGAGCGCGGTGGCAAGGCAAAGGCTCTCTTCAAGCCATTTCCTGCATCGTTCCTCGTCTGCCGTCACCCCTTCGACAAGGTGCGTTCGGAAGATGGATACGGCGTTCATGAGGAGCTTCAGCTCCGTCAGGAGATTGAAGGCTATAAGAGGAAGGAACGCATTGAGTTCGAGCTGTCCTGACGATGCGGCCAGCGTAATGGCCTGATCGAAGCTCATCACCTGAAAGGCGACCCCGGTGGCCATCTCGGCAATGACGGGGTTGACCTTGTCGGGCATGATGGATGAGCCTTCTTGGAGAACGGGCAACTTTATCTCGGCGAGGCCTCCCCGCGGCCCCATCGAAAGAAGGCGCATGTCGGAGGACACCTTTGCGAGATTGACGGCGGCGGCCTTGACAAGCCCCGAGACCTCCGCGAAAACATCGGCGTTCTGGGTGACGTCCACCATGTTCTCCGCCCGGGCGATGCCGAGCCCCGTGATGCTCTGCAGTTCGCTGATCGCCGCGTAAATGTATTCCCGTTTCGCGTTGAGGCCCGTGCCTACGGCGGTACCGCCCAGATTGACCTGCCGAAGGCGCTCTTCAACCTTGAAAAGGCGCCACCTGTCGCGGGCAAAGGCCTCGGCATAGGCCCCGAATTCCTGTCCCAGGGTGATGGGCACGGCGTCGCGCATCTCCGTCCTGCCAAGCTTGAGGACACCGGCGAATTCCTGTTCCTTTTTCTGCAGCGCTCCCTGAAGGCGCGCGATTGCCTCGCTCAAGGAGATGACCACCCTGATCGCGGCCACCTTCAGGGCCGTCGGGTAGACGTCATTGGTGGATTGGGAGAGATTGACGTGGCCCAGGGGGTCGACTATGCCGTACTGTCCCTTCTGTCCGCCCAGTATCTCTATCGCGCGGTTAGCCAGAACCTCGTTCATGTTCATGTTCGTCGATGTCCCGGCTCCTCCCTGGAAGGCGTCGACAACAAACTGGTCGGCAAGGGCACCCCCTGCAACCTCCCTGGCCGCGGCGACGATTGCTTCGCCTATCCTGCCGTCGAGAAGGCCCGCCTTCATGTTGGCAAGCGTGCAGGCCTGCTTCACTTCGGCAAGTGCGGCTATAAGCTCCCAGGGTACCAAAAAAGAGGAAATGGGGAAATTTCGAAGGGCCCTCACCGTGTGGATGCCGTAATAGGCATCACCCGGCACCTTCAACTCGCCCAGCAGATCACGTTCAACCCTGAACTCGCTCATCGTCCTTTGTTATAAACCGTGCGGACGAAACAATCAAGTGGGTCCCGTCCGGGAATTTGACCCAGGTCAAGTACACCTTTCGCTATCCCTGTTATGAGATAATATTAAACAGGAGGAAGCCATCATGACTGAAAACTTTATTGCCACAGGAAATACGACCCGTGCCTTTCAACTAAAGGACGTGGCCCAGTACCAGGAACATTCCGTTGTGAGCCGTGAGATCATCAGGAAACCCTCGGGAACGATGACCGTTTTTGCTTTCGACGAAGGCGAGGGTTTAAGCGAGCACACGGCGCCTTTTGACGCCGTGGTATACCTCCTCGAGGGTGAGGCCCGGATCACAATCGACGGCGAGCCGCATTCCGTGAAGGAGGGCGAGATGATCATCATGCCGGCCAACAAGCCGCACGCGCTCAAAGCCGTATCCCGTTATAAGATGCTCCTTGTGATGATCAAATAGGATGGGGGCCGTTACGTGAAAACAGCTCCGGTTATTGGAGCAGGAGAATCAGCGCGGGTGTGATGATCATTCCCATGATGATGGAGAATGATATGAGACTGGCCGCGAATTCTTTGTCGAGATTTTCCAGGTAGGAGAAAGTAAGGCTGGTATAACCGACAGGGGCGGCCGATCCGATCATAACGATCGACCTGTTGAGCCCCTCCAGACCGAACAGGTTTGCCAGCACGTATCCACAGGCAAAACCGAGAATCATTCTGATGAAGGTCGCTGAAAAAACCGGGCCCATTCTCACCATTCTGGGGCTGAAATAGAGTCCCAGGGCCAGCATAACCAGCGGGGTCATCATCCAGCCGACCATCCCGAGAAAGTCATTGATAAAGGAGGGGATCGGAATCTTGAGGAGGTTCAGCAGAACAGCGATCAGCAGTGCCCACATCGGGGGCACCAGAAGCAATTTCTTCACCATTACTTTCTGATCAATGTCGGTTGCACCGTGCTTGCATGCAAGCCAGTATACAAATGTGAAAATGATCGCCATATTCCCGAAATCGAACATGGTGATTCTCGCCAGGCCCTGCTTTCCGTATGCCGTGATGAAGAACGGCAAGGTGAAACCTATGTTCATTATCGTCGAGCCGATGATGAAAGTACCCAATGACGGTCTCGGAAGACGAAGAATCCTGCCTGTCCAGTAGGATATCAGAGTCGTCGTCAACGCCGTGAGCACCGCCGAAATGGGCAGGAATACAAAGTTCAGCCGAAGTTCTACATCTGCTACGGATATAATGATCAAGGCGGGTAATGCTACATAGTATACCACCTTGAGGAATAGGTCGCCGTCTTCCTTCTTGAGAATATTCAGACGTTTCAGCGCATATCCCAGCAGGAATATGAGCACCACGGGGATTATTTTCAGAATAATATCCATATCTCGACTTCAGCAACCGCCGATATCAACACAAGGGCGAGCCATCCGACGGCGGGGAATCCATAACAGGCTTATAATTGTCTCTCAATTCAGGTTCAGTTGCAACGTGAAAATCTCGACGCCGTAACTTTTAACCGTTTTCGAAACAGTGTGGTTGGAAGTTTCTCACAAAGAAATACCCGCCCGGTTCTCCCGGGCGGGTATGCATGGCATTTCCTTTGTCTAGAACTTGCTCCTCGGTGTGTAATGGGTGTGGAGGAGGTGGTGTGACTTTTCGCCCAGCGGCTGTCCCAGAAATTCCTCGTAGATCCTCTTGATCGACGGGTTCTCATGGGATTTTCTATATGTGAGAGCACAATCTTCACCGTAGAGCGCCTGGGCCCTTAGCCCCCTGATATCATTGTTTACGGGAATGGGCTGACCGCCGCCGCCTACACAGCCGCCGGGGCATGCCATAACCTCGATAAAATGGTAATTCGCCTCGCCGGTCTTGATCTTATCCAGAAGCTTGCGGGCGTTGCCAAGACCATGGGATACGGCAACCCTGACGTCCCCGATTCCTTCCACGGGGATGGTCGCCTCTTTAATACCCTCAAGGCCCCGTACAGCTGTAAATTCGACGTTCTCGAGAACTTTACCCGTGGCCACTTCATAGGCTGTGCGCAATGCGGCTTCCATGACACCGCCGGTTGCGCCGAAGATCGTCGCCGCACCTGTATACTCGCCCATGGGGTCGTCGTATTTCCCGTCGGGAAGGCTTTGGAAATCAATCCCGGCCTGTTTTATCATCTTGGCAAATTCGCGGGTCGTCAACACGTAATCGACGTCCTTGTAGCCGCTGTCGAACATCTCAGGACGGTTGCACTCGAATTTCTTGGCGGTGCAAGGCATGACGGATACAACGACCATGTCTTTCGGATCGACGCCCGATTTCTTCGCGAAGTAGGTTTTCGTCAAGGCGCCGAGCATCATGTGCGGTGATTTGCAGGTAGAGAGGTGATCGAGCAACTCGGGGTAAAAATGTTCGATGAATTTGATCCAACCCGGGCTGCAGCTTGTGATCATCGGAAGAGTGCCGCCCTTCTTGACGCGTGTCAGAAGTTCCGTTCCTTCTTCCAGAATGGTGAGGTCCGCGGCGAAGTTCGTATCGAAGACCCGGTCAAAACCCAGTCTGCGGGCCGCCGCCAGCATCTTGCCCGTCACGAGCGTGCCGGGAGGATAACCGAACTCTTCACCAAGGGCCGCCCTGACCGCGGGCGCGTCCTGTATCACAACAAATTTGGTCGGGTCACTTAAGGCGGCCCAGACCTCGTCAATATATTCCTTTTCCGTGATGGCCCCTACGGGGCAAACGACGGAACACTGGCCGCAGTTTGTGCAGGCCACATCATTGATATCGCGGTCAAAAGCAGGCTCCACTCTTGTCTCGAAGCCCCTTCCCTGCATGTAGAGGGCCGTAACGGACTGGATCTCCTGGCATACTGTTACGCAGCGTCTGCACAGGATGCACTTGTTCTGATCGCGCCTGATCGATGGGGAGGATTCATCAATCCGCCCGCCGCTCTTCTCTCCGGTGAAACGGATCTCACGGATGCCCAGGTCATAGGCAAGCGTCTGCAGATCACAATGGAGATTCTTCGCACAGCTGAGGCATTCAAAGGGATGATTGGAGAGAAGCATTTCGACTGAGAACCGCCTTGCCTTGCGGACCCTGTCGGTGTTCGTATAAATTACCTGCCCCTTTGCGACAGGTGAAACACATGCCGCCTGAAGGGTGCGATTTCCTTCGATCTCGACAAGGCAGACCCTGCAGGCGCCTATCGCCTGGACCTCAGGCAGATAACACAGTGTGGGTATGTGGATATTAGCCTGTGCGGCCGCATCAAGTATACTCGTCCCTTCTTCAACCTCGAGCGGTCGACCGTCTATTACTACGCTTATAGTCATAATGGTTCACACTCCTTTTGTGACCTCAGGCTCACTCGCTTTGTCTGAGATAACAGTGGAGACAGCGCTTCGCCTCCTCGACTGCCGCTTTGTTATCGTACCCGAGAACAACCTCGTTAAAATTCCGGTCTCGCTTCGACAACGGCAGGTGCTGCATAGCCTGCCGGCCCAATTCCCGCTGATATTGCGCCTCGTCATACGTAACGACCATGTTGACAAGTTCATCGCGGTACGCATTCGGTGCCAGTCCGTCACCACCCAGATATTCGTCGATGGCCATGGCGGCTGTCTTGCCGTCACCAACCGCCTCAACGACCGTGGCCGGGCCCCTGACGTTATCGCCGGCGGCGAATACACCTTCCGCGCCCGTCGCAAGGCTCTTCATATTTACTTCAACGGTTCCTGCCTTATCAGCCTTGACCCCATCGCCGTTCATCCATGAAAGATCGGGCGTCTGGCCGATGGCGGCTATGATCAGGTCCGCATCCACGACAAAGTCCGAGCCGGGGATTGCCTGAGGCGTACGCCTGCCGCCTTTGTCGAAATTACCAAGACTCATGCGAGCACACTCGACGCCTGTAACCTTGCCGTCCTTGACAACTATGGATTTGGGTGCCACCAGTGTATGGATCGCAACTCCTTCAGTCTCGGCTTCATCGATCTCTTCGCTATAGGCCGGCATATCGGACCTTTCGCGCCGGTAGAGGATCGACACGTCTTTGGCTCCAAGCCGCAATGCGGCCCGTGCCGTGTCTATGGCGACATTGCCGCCACCGATGACCACAACCTTACCTTCAACCTTCATGGTATTGTTCAGATTCACATCGCGCAAAAATGTCACGCCGTCGAGCACGTCCTGCGCATCTTCGCCGGCGATATTCAACTTCTGTCCCTTGTGGGCCCCTGTGGCCACCAGAATTGCGCTGTACCCCTCGCTGAAGAGCTTCTGTACGGTGATTTCTTTGCCGAGGGCCATGTTGCACTTTATCTCCACACCCAGTTCGGTGATGGACTTTATCTCATTATTTAGTACCTCTCTGGGCAGACGGTAATCGGGAATACCTACCGCAAGCATTCCGCCCGCGACCGGCAGTGCCTCGAAAACAGTTACGCCGTATCCTTTGAGGGCGAGGAAATAGGCGCCGGCAAGCCCGGCAGGACCGGCACCGATGACGGCGACCTTCTTCTCCTTCGGCTGATCGGTCTGGGGTTTATACTGAGGATAGGTACGCATATCCGCATCCGCGGCAAAACGCTTGAGTGCGCAGATGGAAACCGGTGCATCTATCTGTGCCCTGCGGCACTTGGCTTCGCAAGGATGCACACAGACCCTGCCGAGTGTTGCCGGGAAGGGGTTTGCTTCCTTGATAACCGCAATGGCCTCTTTCAATCTTCCTTCACTGATGAGCGTTACGTAACCCCACGCATTCTGGTCGGCAGGGCAGGCATTCTGGCAGGGAGCGTCAAAGAGCGCGCTGCATACGCCAGCCCGGCAATGCTTGTCTTCGATATGTTCCATGTACTCATGCTTGAAATATCTGAGAGTTGACAGAATCGGGTTCGGCGCCGTCTGACCCAGACCGCACAGGGCCGAGTCCTTGATGCGCGTTGCGAGTTCTACGAGATCGTCTATATCTTCCGGTTTGCCTTCGCCATGGGTGATCCGCTTCAGGATCTCCAGCATGCGCTTTGTTCCGATCCGGCATGGCGGGCATTTGCCGCATGATTCGTGTTGAATGAAGTCCAGGAAGAACCGTGCGAAGTCGACCATGCACGTATCCTCGTCGGCAACGATGAGGCCCCCGGACCCGACGATGGCGCCGAGTTCCGCTACCGACTCATAGTCAACGGGAACGTTCAGGTGATTGATGGGGATGCAACCGCCGGAAGGACCGCCGAGCTGCGCCGCCTTGTATTTCTTGCCGCCTTTGATGCCGCCGCCGATGTTGAAGACGATATCTCCCAGGGGAGTGCCCATGGGAACTTCGACGAGGCCGGTATTGTTGACGGCACCGGCGAGGGCGAACACCTTGGTGCCCTTGCTCTTCTCGGTACCGTACTGGGAATACCAGGCCGCCCCGTTGTTGATGATGGCGGCAATATTGGCATATGTTTCAACGTTATTAAGGAGCGTCGGGGCGTTGAAAAGGCCTTTGACCACGGGGAAAGGCGGTCTCGGTCTCGGCTCGCCGCGCTTGCCTTCGATGGAGATCATGAGGGCCGTCTCTTCGCCGCAGACAAATGCGCCTGCACCGATACGGATCTCAAGATCGAAATTGAACCCCGTCTCAAGGATGTCCTTTCCCAGGAATTTGTATTCCCGTGCCTGGCCGATGGCCCAGTTAAGGCGCTCGATGGCAAGGGGATACTCCGCCCTGACATAAATGTAGCCCTGCTGAGCGCCAATCGCGTAAGCCGCGATGGCCATCGCCTCTATAACGCTGTGCGGGTCGCCTTCGAGAACGCTACGGTCCATAAACGCACCCGGGTCACCCTCGTCGGCGTTGCAGACTACGTATTTCACGTCGCCGGGAGACTGGAAGGCAAATTTCCATTTCAAACCAGTCGGAAAACCGCCGCCGCCGCGGCCGCGAAGACCCGATTTCAACACTTCATCGATAACCTCTTCCCTGGTCATCGAGGTCAGCGCCTTGCCCAGGGCCATATAGCCATCCCGGGCGATATATTCTTCAATGTTCAGCGGATTGATGACACCGCAGTTCCGAAGAACGATCTTTATCTGGTTCTTGAAAAAATCGATCTCCTTCATCGAAGGGATCGTCTTCTCCGTTGTTGCCTCTTTATAAAGAAGACGCTCGACTATCCTTCCCTTGAGAAGATGTTCGGTAACGATCTCCTCGGCGTCCTCAGGTTTGAGTTTCTGATAGAGCACGCCTTCTGGGTAGACGAGTGCCAGGGGACCTAAGTCACAGGAGCCGATGCAGCCCGTTTCTATGACCTTGATTTCGTTTTGCAGCCCCTGCTCGATTATTTTATTGACAACAGCGTCCCTGATCTGTCGGCAACCTGACGAGACGCATGCAGCTCCGGCACATACCAATATGTGAGCGCGAGATACCTCCATGTTTATCCTTCCTCCTTACTCATACTTTGCAGCTTCGCTCATAGTCCTCAACCTTATTCATACTTCGCAAGTATATCGGGAAGATGCGGCGATTTGACCCGCCCGTATACATCTTCATTGACCAGCATTGCCGGCGCAAGGCCACAGGCCCCGATACAACGCACAACATCCAAGGAATACCGCCGGTCTTCCGTCGTGCCGCCTACCTTGATCCCGAGTTCTTTCTGCGCTTTGTCGAGGACCTCCTGGGAACCTCTCACGTAGCATGCCGTGCCAAGACACACCTTGACACTATTCCTTCCCTGGGGCACCGTAGAGAAGAAATTATAAAAGGTGATTACACCATAGACCTCATTGAGCGAAACATTGAGCCCTTCGGCAACCATTTCCTGAGCCTTCCTTGGAAGGTAGCCGAACAGGTTCTGTGCCTTGTGGAGCACCATGATGAGGTCCTGTCCCTTCCCACGATGTTCCGTGATGACTTCTTCCAGCCGGGGATAGAGCTCTTCCTCCTGAACCTCGGCACACTGACATTGCTTTTCTTGCGACATCTTTACTTCCTCCCTTCGAGTGGACTCGCTATCAAGTTTACGAGGCTGGTTTTATTTTACCGTCCACAGTACTCCGTTTGTAATAGTGTGTATGGAGAAGTTTGTGAGCCTTCTCCGAATTTGGTTTTTCAAGAAACTTTTCATAGAGGGCGAGAACGGAAGGATTCTCGTGGGAACGCCGCAGCGGAAGACTCCGGTCTTCCTCGTAGAGGGATTCACCTCTTCTGGCACGCTTCGCCATGTTGCTGCCCCAGGACTGGCCGCCGCCGCCGACGCACCCGCCGGGACACGCCATGACCTCGATGAACTGATACTCCGATTTTCCCTCTTTGGCGATCTGATCCTGTACCTTGTTGAGAAGCTTTCTTGCCTGACCGCAGCTATGGGCGACGGCAACCTTCACCCTCGTGCCGTCGATATCTATCTCTGCTTCCTTGATGCCTTGCAGACCCCTGACAGGCTTTATCTCCACGTTTTCAAGTTCCTTGCCGGTGACAAGACGGTAAGCGCTTCGCACCGCAGCCTCCATGACACCGCCCGTGGCGCCGAAGATGGTAGCCGCACCGGTATAATCACCCAGGATATCGTCCGGGGGTTCGTCGGGCATCTCTTTTACGTCGAGGCCCGCCTCACGCATCATCCTGCCGATCTCCCTCGTCGTAAGCACATAATCGACATCCTGGTAACCGCTCGCGTTCATCTCGGGCCTTTGACACTCAAATTTTTTTGCCGTGCAGGGCATGATGGATACCGATACTATCTTCCCGGGGTCTATCCCCTTCACCTCGGCGTAGTATGTCTTTGCCAGAGCTCCGAACATCTGCTGCGGTGATTTTGCAGTGGACATATGGGGGATCAAGTCATGAAAATAGGTTTCCATGAACTTGATCCAACCGGGGCTGCAGGAGGTAATAAGAGGCAGGTTCCTGCCGGAGGTCAGCCTGTCTATCAGTTCCGTGCCTTCCTCCATGATGGTAAGATCTGCGGTAAAGTTCGTCTCCAGTACAGCATCGAAACCAAGCCTTCTCAGGGCCGCGTGCATCTTGCCGCTGACCAGTGAGCCCGTGGGCATACCGAATTCTTCGCCAAGCATGACCCTTACCGCGGGGGCCTCCTGGACCACGACGAACTTGTCGGGATCGTGCAGAGCCTCCCAGACCTCCTCGGTGGCGCTTTTTTCGTAGAGCGCCCCGACGGGGCAATGAACAACACACTGACCGCAATTGATGCAGACACTGTTGCCGAGACCTGCGTCAAAGGCTGTCGTGATGACCGTGTCGAACCCTCTGTGGTTGACGGCGAGGGCATCAACGGTCTGTACATTGCTGCAAACCTGGATGCAACGCCCGCAAAGTATGCACTTGTTGGGATCACGAACGATGGAGACACTTGACCGATCGATGG
Source organism: Deltaproteobacteria bacterium UBA5756 (assembly GCA_002418985.1). GTDB lineage: Bacteria > Desulfobacterota > Syntrophorhabdia > Syntrophorhabdales > Syntrophorhabdaceae > Delta-02. Next base: position 33,319 of record DIFE01000123.1, on the reverse strand, counting down.
GAAGCCTTTCCCCGGATCTGCTGTAATCGTGAACGTTGATGCCGACTATCGAGGCAAGCTGCTGAAGCTCGCAGTTGTTGTTCTTGACGCAAGTCAGGCAATCTGTATCATGGTTGGAGAGGATAAGCTCGACAAGCTGCCTGCGCGTCGCCATGATCCTCGGCGTATGCGTCTTCACTTTGAAACCTTCTCCCACTGGCGTCATACAGGCCCTCTTCAGGCCGGGTATGCCTTCTATCTCTACGACGCAGATACCGCACTGGCCACCCGGCTTCAGATCGGGGTGGTTGCACAGGGTGGGAATGGTAAAGCCTGCTTTTTTTGCCGCCCAGAGGATACTTGTCCCCTCGGGCGCCTCTATCTCCACGTTGTTTATAGTCGCTTTTATCATAGCGTCTCTATGCTACCTCCTTGGATGACCATTCAGATCATGCGGGCTGCTGGACCCGGCCGTACACCTCGTCCCTAAAATATTTAAGCGAACTGGATATGGGAAGGTTCAACGATTGCCCCAGGGGGCAGAACGACGTGTCCCGCATCACCTCGGATATCTTGACGAGGCTTTCAATATCTTCGACTTTCCCCTTTCCTCCAGCTATACGGTCGACTATCTCAACCAGCTGTTTCGTGCCAAGACGGCACGGCACGCAGTGACCGCAGGATTCATGTTTAAAGAAGTGCAGCACGCTTTGCAGCATACCCACTATGTCGGTGCTCTCGTCCATAACGAGAATGGCGCCCGAACCAAGTACGGCCGCGTATTCCTTAAGGTTTACGAAATCCATCTTCGCATCGAGCATCTCCGGTCCCATGAAGGCCCCCGCGGCGCCACCGACCAGGGCCCCTTTGAATTTCTTTCCTTCCTTGATACCGCCGGCATATTCGTAAATGATATCGCGAAGCGTGGTTCCCATCTCCGCTTCGATGAGGCCGGGCGTCGCCACGTTCCCGATTATGGTGTAGACCTTCGTCCCGGGACATTTGTCAGTACCGTAGCCCCGGTACCAGGCGGCGCCGTTGCGGATGATCTCAGGCACGTTGGCCAGTGTTTCCACGTTGTTCACTACCGTCGGCTTTCCCCAGAGACCCTCCGTCACCGGGTATGGCGGTTTGTTCCGTGGATGGCCTCTCTTGCCTTCCAACGATTCTATGAGTGCGGTTTCTTCACCACAGACATAGGCCCCCGCGCCCTTCATCACTGCCAGATCAAAACTGAAACCGCTTTCGAGTATATTCTCGCCGAGCAGTCCGTACAGTCTGGCCTGTGTGATGGCCTTTTCAAGGCGCTCGATGGAAAGGGCATATTCACCGCGGATGTAGATGAACCCTTTCGCGGCACCGACAGCATATCCGGCCAGCATCATACCTTCAATGAGTTTGTGGGGGTCGCCTTCGAGGATTAGCCTGTCTTTGAATGTTCCCGGTTCGCCCTCGTCGGCGTTGCAGATGATATATTTCGGATCGCCAGGGGCCTTACTCGCAAAATCCCATTTCATAGCTGTCGTAAAAGCCGCGCCGCCCCTGCCCACAAGACCGGAATCCTTGATTTCCTTTATGACTCCGGCGGGCTTTAGTTCGGTAAAAGCTCTTTCGATCCCCTCGTATCCTCCCTCGGCGATGTATTCGTCAATGTTTTCCGGGTTGATGACGCCGCTGTTGCGCAGCACTATCCGGGCCTGCTCTTTGAGAAGACCCGCCTTTTCTTTCCTGATGACCTGCTGCCTGGGCATCTCCGTCATTATGAGTCTCTTAACGGGCCTTCCCTTCAGCAGATGTTCCTCAACGATTTCCGAAGCGTCCTCAGAGGTAACGTTCGCATAATAGAGGCCTTCGGGATAAACGACAATGACAACCCCCTGACCGGTTGCCCCTATGCTGCCCGTCTCCAGGACGGCTATCTCACCTGCAAGACCCTGCCTGTTGATCTCGTCCACCAGGGCCTTCTCGACCGCCCGGGCTCCTGCCATGATCGTCCCTGCATCGATACTGATCAATACGTGGTTTCTTACGAGGTTCATATCTCTTTTCTCCTCTTGTCAAGGATGGAGTCGACTTTCTCGGGCGTGAGATTGCCGAACATCTCTTCGTTAAGCATCATGGCTGGTGCCACACCACAGACGCCGAGGCAGCTTGTCAATTCCAGCGTGAACATACCGTCCTTCGTTGTTCCTCCTATATCCACTTTCAGCGAACCTTTGAGGTAATCGATAAGGGAGTCCGCCCCCATGAGATGGCAGGGTGGAGATTCACAGATACGTATAATGTTTCTTCCCCGCGGTTTGAGACTGAACATAGTGTAGAAACTCGCCACGCTGTGAACGTAGCTGTAAGGAACGTTCAGGTAATCCGCGCAGGCCTCGATATCCTCTTTGGCAAGGTATTTCTCGGGATTGTTGTCCTGGAGATCATGCATAATATAGAGAATGTTGCTGAGGTTTGGTTCAAACTTCTTGAGAATAGCTTCCCTGTTCAAGCCGGCCTCCTTTTTAGTTTGCCTAAATGGCAAATTCCGAAACGGGGTGCCCGTTGACTACGTGCTCTACAACCACCCTTTTTGCTTTCTCGGGACTCATGTTGCCGTATACCACGGCGGGTTTGCCTTCTTCGAAGACCTCCACCATCGGCTCTTGTGAAGCAAGACCCTTCTCACCGGTCTGCGTCACGATGACGTCGGCAAGGTTCCGTTTGCCCACTTCTTCAACAAAAGTCTTGAGTACGTCACGTGCACCGGCCGCGATACCACTCGTGCCCATGCCCACCACGATCCGCACCCGCGATTGCTTCTGCCTCAACTCCACATCCTTTTGCGCTTTTTCCCTTATTTTTTTCAGCTCTTCAAGGTTCATCTCTCGGCCTCCTTATGGTGATAACAATCTATATAAAATCATAGATGTTCGTCAAGATATTTGCTCAGGAAACTGATGACTTCCGGATGATTGACGGGAACGCCATCCAGTTCGCGTTTCAGTTCCCCGGTATCCAGCGTAAAGTTCTTGCCATCAACGAAATAATGAAAGTTGAAATCGACGTCGGGATGGCTCACGATGAGGACGAAGAAGGTATCTCTGACGTTCCCCATGGGGGGCAGGTCAGGGTGCCGTGAGTCGAAGGTTGCCCTGATCGTCGTTCCCGCGCCCTTTGCACTGGTGAGTTCAAAGCTGCCGCCCGTCGTTTCGGCCGTACCTTTCAAAAGAGGTATCCCGAGCCCCACTTTTCTTCCCGTCTTCGTGGAGAAAAAGGGATCCTGTACCTTCTGCGCCGTTTCACTGTCCATTCCCACCCCGTCGTCGGCTATGGTCAGGCCCAGGATCGAGGTGCGGGGGTCCTTTTCAATGACGACGGAAATATGTTTTGCTTCGGCAGTCACTGAGTTCATCACTATATCCATGATATGGGATGAAATATCCTCCATCATGACAACGGCCCCGTCTGCCGCCCCATGGACCTCAACGCGTCTTCGATGTTCCCGCAATCGGGGGCGCCCAGTGTCAGAATGGTCCTTCTCTTGCCGATGTCCCCCGGGTAGTGGGCATCGGAGAATGTCACAAAGGGGATATCCTTTCTCATAATGAACGGCATGAAAGCTCCGGCATTTTCCGGATTTCTTATCTCGAGGGCATCGAAGGGAATGTCCGCCGGTATGAAACCGAGCTGGCTGATTATACTGAAGGTCGGGCTGTCAATATGGGAGGGTATGGCTATCCCGCCGTGGGACTTTATCCAGGAGGTTGCGTCCTCGATGGATATCTGGGCCGAGCTGATAAGCAGCTTGTCCTCGCTGCGGACTATAGTGTCCCGTGTGTCCACTACAACCTGATCACCCCAGAATTCGACATCGTTAGGCACCGCAGGCAAGAGATCGTAGATCATGAGCTGCAGCTCATAGGCGCTGTCGTAGTCGTCAAAAACCGCTATGAGGTGTATCTCCTCCCGCGTCTGAAGTTCCATGCCGGCAAGGACGACAAGCCCACAGCGTTCGCCTGCTTCTTTCACGTAAGGTGTATTCTCCGTCATGTTGTGGTCCGTTACAGCTATAATGTCGAGCCCCGCTTCCCGCGCTTTCCCGACGATGACCCTGGGAGACATGTCAAGACTGCCGCAGGGTGATAGGGTCGTATGTATATGCAGATCGCAGGCAAAATCAGGCAAGCCCTCTCTAGCCTCTCTTCAGTTCGTTGTAGATGAGACCGGAAAGCTCAAACGCCGAGGCGCTGCCTCTCAGGATTGCTATGTCTTCCTGACGTGCCTTGGTTATAAATCCCTCTTCGAGTTGCAGTTTCCGGGGGATAATGATGGCCGGGACATCCTTCAGTTTTGCCACCCCGAGGATGTTCACGTGCCGCTGGATGGTGATCCATACAGCATCATCACCTATGTTGGCGATCACATCGGAAAGCAGATCAGAGGTGTATCCGGATCGTACCTCTCTACCGAGGTTGGTATCACCCGTGAGTACCTCCAGGCCAAGCACCCCTGCAAGTTCACCAACGGTCATCTTTTCCTCCCTGCCATAGTGTAGTTTTTAGTCCAAAACACAGTATCAGTCTAGTACGGCAGCCCGCAAAAACTTCCAGGCGGCCCGCCTTGAAAAAAATATCAATGCTCCCGCCCGACGTCGCCCTTTTTTGAATTATCGCTCATCGAGGGCGGAACGATCCGGGCAAGGTCAAGAATCTCCTCAGCCAATATCTTTACCTTCTCCCGAAGTTTGATGACGCAGTCCGTCTCGAAGGCTATACCGCGAATTATGTCTTCGGCAAGCGCCCTGCAACTCGGTGACCCGCAGGCACCGCAGTCAAGGCCCGGCAATTCGTCTGTTATCTGGTCGAGGCGCTCCATCTTCATGAGAGCCCGGGAGACATCCTCGTCAAGGGTCATGATCGCCCTGGGCTCCACCGGTTCCGTGGCGGCAAAACGGTTTTGTCGGTAGATCTCCTGAAGGTCGGCTTCCGTGAAATACGCCTCCCGCGTGCCGAAACGTTTTATGAGGTCCCGAAGCCGTATGCGGCCCACAAAGAGATTCTGAATATTGAGAGGCCCTCCCACGCAGCCGCCGGTACAGGCTTGAACTTCCACAAAATCGACATCTTTAAGCTCGCCCCGTTCAATCTCTTCCAGGAGGCTGATGACATTGTGGATACCCCCCACGGCAAGCGTGGTGGCCGCCGCGATGTTGCGTGACTCTCCCGTCACGTATCCCCAGGCCATGCCGAATTTGGTGGCGCGCTGCAGTCTGTCCGGCCCGCCGTTCGTGGTCCTGTCCCCAAGATGCCGGATGATATCCTTATATATAAGGTTTACCCCGATTACACCATTTACCGCGGAATGCTTGGTCGTCATGGGATTTCTCATCTCCGTGACCTTCGCCGGGCAGGGAGAAATGAAGAATGCACCGATCTCTTCATAGGGAATGCCCAATTTTCGCGACGCCTGCTCCTTTGCGATCCGCGCCGCCACTTCCATGGGAGTCAGAAAAGGGGCTACCTGGTCCAAAAGGTCGGGATATTTGATCTGCATGAGGCGCAGCACGGCCGGACAGGCTGAAGAAAAAATGGGCCGCTTGCCTTTATATTCATTCAAAAATTCATGAACGCTGTGACCGACGATCTCCGCCGCCAGCGCTACTTCAAAGACTTCGTCGAAACCTATGCCGCGGAACGCATAAAGCACATCCTCGATATTGACCTGCTCCTTGAACTGACCGAAAAATGACGGGGCGGGCAGGGCGATATTGTATTTATATTCAGACAGTTTCGCCAGGCTGTCCGTAACGGCTATCTTTGCGTGGTTGGGGCACTCCCGGATGCACTCACCGCAATCAATGCAACGCTCCTCAACGATCACCGCCTTGCCGTCACGCACGCGGATAGCCTCCACGGGGCACCGTTTTATACAATTCGTACAGCCCTTGCATTTATCCGTGTCGAGTGTAACGGAATGGAAATATGTATTCATGATTACCTGTCAGCCGGCCTCGGTTGCTCTTGAAAATAGACCTTGGCGTTAAGAGTCGTTCCCACACCCACCTTTGATTCGATCTTAAGGTCGTCGGAGCATTGTTTTATATTGGAAAGGCCCATACCGGCCCCAAAACCCATTTCCCGGATCTCGTAGGTCGCCGTGGAATATCCTTCCTTCATGGCGAGATCGATGTCTTCGATGCCGGCCCCCACATCTTCCGTGCGTATCGTGATCGCGTCAGGCTCGATGTGGACGGTGACCATTCCAGAAGTTGCATGAATGGCTACATTCATCGCGGCCTCATATATAATGATAGCTATCCTCTTGATGACATTCTGTTTGAGTCCCAGCTGCTGAAGGGTTTTTTTTACCCGCGACGCGCATTCTCCGGCAACAAAGAAATCTTTCTCGCCTATCTTGAATTCAAGGGTAATCTGCGGGGTGTACGCTAAGCTGTCAACCATTGGTTAGGGTTCCTCTAACCGGGCTATTGCTCATCTGTTTTAATACCCTTCTCGTAAAGCCGACCGCAACAATCGAACGTGAGAAGTTGGGTGGCGAGCAGGGGAATCTTGTTCAATTCTCCGCTCGTGATAACAGACTGGTCGGGCTTGCGTCCCCCGACAAAGAGAACTGCCTTGACGTCCATTACCTGTGCCGCGTGAATAACGTGCGCATTGGTCAAAGATGTTATCAAAAGTGAATGGGGCTTCAGATAAAGAAGCATCTCACTTATAAGGTCGCAGGCAAAACAGATACTGACGCCGCGCTTGAGACATTCATCATTCCCGCAAAGCACCTGCGCCCCCAGGAGTTCCTGGACCTCTTTCAACGTCATGCAAAACCTCACTTCGTCCGGACATCGACCGGTGTTCGTATTATGATATTCGTATCGTGCCCGGATCCCCTGAACCGGCAGAAATCTTCCCCGCGACCGACAACCGCCGTTGGCAATACGCTTCACAGCTTGAAAATATTGTTTGTTCAATTACGAGGCCGAACACGCTTGTTCAGTATAGTGCATTTTTTTTCTGAAGTCAAAAGGACAGTGAGAAAAACGGTGAAGAAGAATGACCACTACGTTGTTATTCTCCGATATCCTCAGGCACGCGACTTTCTGCCAAAGGGAATGCCAAGCTTTCTCATGCGATGGCGGAGTGTTCCGGGGTTCATACCAAGGAGTTCGGCGGCTCCCCCGGGGCCTTCGATTCTGCCGCCGGCGCTCTGCAGAATGCGCCTTATATGTTCCGCCTCCACATCATGAAGCGCCAGGAAACCGGGGCTCGCTTCCAATATCGACGGGGCGCGGTCCCGGGATGCGTCTGAAACACCCAGAATTCCGTCAAATTTAAGCGGTTTTCCGTCAGAAAGGATAAGGGCCCTCTCGACCGCATTCTCAACCTCTCTGACATTCCCCGGCCAGTCGTATGTCATAAGCGCATCCATGGCCCCCGGGGCAAGAGCAGGTATGGTATGGCGCACCATTTCCCGGCTTTTTTTGCGGATAAAATGCTGGACCAGGGCGGGTATGTCGTTCTTTCTCGCTCTGAGCGGAGGAACATCGACGGGAAATACCTTGATGCGAAAATAGAGATCCCCCCGAAAATCACCGTCTTCAACCATTCTTTCAAGGTTCCTGTTTGTCGCCGAAATGATCCTGATATCGACCCTGACGGGCTCCGTACCGCCCACCCGTTCTATCTCCTTCTCCTGGAGCACGCGAAGAAGCCTCACCTGGGCATGGGGAGGAAGTTCGCTTATTTCATCAAGAAAGATGGTGCCGCCATGAGCCCGCTCAAAACGCCCTCTCTTGCGCGCCAGCGCCCCCGTAAAGGCGCCCTTTTCATGACCAAAAAGCTCGCTGTCGATGAGTGATTCCGGGATTGCCCCGCAATTGACCTTCACAAATGGCCCGTTATAGCGCGGGGACAGGTTATGAATGGCATTGGCAATGACCTCTTTGCCGGTCCCCGTTTCGCCGACGAGAAGAACAGGGCTCACAAGAGGTGCCACTTTTCTTACGCTTTCCATCACGCCTTTCAGCCCGAAATCGGCCCCCACGATCTCGAAGGTGTTCTTTCGCAGCTCATCCCGGAGATACCGGTTGTCATCGGTAAGCATATCCTTGAGCTCCGTAACCTCGTACAGTCTTCGACTATTGGCCAGCGCGATGGCGGCAGGTTCGTTGACGAGGGACCACAGCCGCACGTGATCCTCGGTGTAGCGGCCGGACCCCGCTGCCCTAACGCCAAAGGCACCAAGGTACTTGCCGTCAATGATAAGCCTGCCCAGCATCATCGAACATTGATCCCAATTGAGATTCCTGGCGATTCTGCCAAGGATCGGATCGTCAAATACATTTTCGGCGATACGGACCCGGGGCCGGCGATAGGCCTCTTCGATCTCCTGCCTCAATTCCGGCGGCAGGTGTGTTTTGTCCATTCTTGTCACTCCCCCGGCTGCGTTCGCGGTTGCCACCACGTCCACCGTACCGAGGGTCGAATCATAGATGATAAGATCCAGTTCGTCGGCAGGCATAACGTTACATACGTAGAGGAAACATTGCCAGAGAGCCTTTTCGAGATCCAGGGTTCCGCATATCCTCAGGGTCAGTTCCCGGAAAAACTCGTTTTCGTCGGCGTTCACAGTCCTCACCCCCTTGTATTACTATCGTATGCGATAGTATAGACCAAAACTGACAAATATACCAGTGACTTTCCGTCATATTTAACAGTAAATCTGCCATCTATCTCTAAGTATTTGAAAATATGTAGAATAATTTCTGGCATGCAGAATGCTTTACGGATAAGAGGAAAAAGACATGCAATGGATAGAAATCATACGCCTGAGAACACAGCCCGATGTGGAACCGTCAGTGATAAAGTGGCTCAAGGACCTCATTCGCAGTTTAGGCGGCACGCCCGGCCTTGATGAGGCGAGAGTCTATACTCACTCAGCGGTTCCCGGGGACGTCAGCCTTCACATGATGTGGGACACGATGCAGGAAATTTTCACGGAAAGTGAAGTAGGATTGATGGTTGCCGAGGCACTCAAGAAATACGGCATCCTCGATCACACGGTGTGGCTCATGAAAGGCAAGAACGGACACCGCCAGGTGACCGGATGACATCCATGAAATCAACCAGTCGTTTGTTCGAGGACGGAAAAGTGAAGAACCGAAAGTCCCTCACATTTCTTTCCTATAACGTGAGTCGGGGGACATGAAGAATGTCCGACCTGATATTGAACATGCTGATCCTCTCATTCCTTCTCGTGCTCGCTTCCAGCGGAACAACCTCAGCCACCTCCAAGCCCTCTCCACGCACACTGTCCACCTCCTCCTCCTTCTGCCGCTACTTCTCTCTTCGCCTACCGGCAAACGAAACCACCGTTGCCGGCAAGGATCTCGAATGGTGTCCCCAAAACCATGTCCCCGACTCACAATTTAAATTGCAACTGAGGCTTTAACACCAGCTTCACGATACCATCACCCCCCCCTTATGCGTTTTTAAATGCCCCCGGCGCCTCCCGGGGGCAACCCCCTTTCCGGAAGAACGATTCGGGTTCCGGGGTGGAAAAGTCATCCCCTCACGGTTCGTCTCCTTCTCTTTTGCGTTTGCATGAAACATGAAACGCAAAACCCTGAACTTCTTTTGAATATTTTCTTGACTCGGAGAGGCTTATTGGATATATTTTTATCGATATATATTTATAGATAGATAATTATCTAATTAAGAAGACGGAGGTACGCATGACAGACGTGGAAGAGAGAATCGATCTTCCGACCAAGCCAATCCCCGAACCGACGTTGAGAAGGCTTCCTCTCTACTATCAGTATCTGAAGAAGGTGCGCGACGAAAGAAAGAAGGATTTCATCTCCTGCACGCAGATCGGTAATGACCTCAGTATACTTCCGATCCAGGTGCGCAAGGATCTGGGGGTCGCCGAGGCCGTTGGGAAACCGAAACTCGGCTACAGCGTCGAAGAGCTCATTTCCACCATCGAGGACTTTCTAGGGTGGAACAACACGAAGGACGCCTATCTTGTCGGTGTGGGTCATCTCGGGACGGCGCTTCTCGGGTTTGAGAGATTCAAGGAATATGGTCTCAATATCATAGCCGCCTTCGACATCGATAAGGAAAAGATCGGCAAGACGATCCACGGCGTCAAGGTCTTCCATCTCGGGAAGCTTCCCAACATGGTAAAACGGATGGGCATCAAGATCGGTATCCTTACCGTTCCGGCGGCTCCCGCACAGGACCTGACCAATGAAATGGTGAATGCCGGCATACGGGCCATCTGGAATTTTTCACCGGTCAAGGTGCATGTTCCTTCCGATATTATCGTCCAGCACGAAAACCTTGCTTCATCTCTCGTCGTCCTGGCGAAAAAATTGACACTGGCAAGACAAACTCAATCGTAGGATGGGGTGAATAATGGAAACGATACGAAAATTTGAAAGGGTCTGCGAAATCATCGACCACAACCAACGAAACGCCGCGAGGCTTATACCCATTCTTCAGGCAGTTCAGGCGGAGTACCGCTACCTGCCCGAAGAAATATTGACTTTCGTGGCGACATCACTGGGGATTTCACCAGCCAGGGTCTTCGGGGTGGCAACCTTTTACTCCCTGTTTACCCTGAAACCAAAAGGCAAATACCTGATACGCGTCTGCAACGGGACGGCATGCCACGTCAAGGGTTCCATGGGTCTTTACGGTGCCATCGTGAAGAAACTCGGCCTTCGGGATGGGGAAGATTCCACGCCGGACATGCTCTTCACCGTGGAAACGGTCAACTGCCTCGGCGCCTGCGGCCTGTCTCCCGCCATGGTCGTCAACGATGAAGTCTACGGACAACTCACGCCGCAGAGGGTGTCGGACATTGTTGACGAGATCGTTCTTAAGGAGGCTCAAAATGAATCTGATGCTCACGGGGCTTAATAAGATAAGCCAGGATTTCCTTGGCCGCTCCACGGCCGCCACACGCCGAATCCTCGTCTGTGCCGGAACGGGATGCCTCGTCAACGGATCTCTGAAGGTATACGAGGGATTCGTACAGGCACTCAAAAACAGCGGGCTCAACGCCATCGTGGAACTCAAGAAGGAAGAGGAAGGCGTCTTTGTGTCACGTACCGGCTGCCAGGGATTCTGCCAGATAGGTCCCCTCGTGACCATACTGCCGGAAGGGATCTTTTACACGAAGGTCAAACCGGCGGACGTGGCCGAGATAGTGGAGACCACCGTCAAAAAAGGTGATGTCGTCGAAAGGCTTCTCTATGTCGAACCGGACACGCAGAAGGTGTGCCGCACGAAGGACGAGATCCCTTTTTACCAGAAACAGCACCGCTTCGTGCTGTCAAACTGCGGCACCATCGATCCTGAAGACATAAACGAATACATCGCCTCGGGTGGATACAAACAGGCCATGAAGGCCTATCTCGAGATGAATCCCGAGGAACTTTGCGAGCTTATCTTCGCTTCCGGCTTAAGAGGACGCGGCGGCGGCGGCTTTCCCACGGGAAGGAAATGGGACGTGGCCCGCCGCGAAACGAACGTCAAAAAATATGTCATCTGCAACGGCGATGAGGGAGACCCCGGAGCCTTCATGGATATGGGCATAATGGAAGGCAATCCCCACAGCGTCATCGAGGGGATGACTATCGCGGCCCGCGCTATCGAGGCCGATGAAGGGTTCATCTACGTACGGGCAGAGTACCCGCTCGCTGTAAAACGCCTGCGCAAGGCCATAGACGATGCATACCGTGTCGGCCTTCTGGGAAAGAACCTTTTTGGATCGGAAGATTCCTTCAACCTGACCATAATGGAAGGCGCCGGCGCATTCGTCTGCGGGGAAGAAACTGCTCTCATCGCCTCCATCGAGGGAAAGCGCGGCATGCCTTCACCGAAACCGCCCTTCCCTTCGATCAGCGGCCTCTGGGGGAAACCGACGATAATAAACAATGTGGAGACTCTTTCGCAGATACCGCTCATCCTGACCGTTGGCGCGGACGGCTACCGGAAGAGGGGCACGAAAGATTCACCGGGCACCAAGACCTTCGCCCTGACAGGGCATGTTGCCAATTCGGGCCTCATCGAGATGCCGTTCGGGGCGACGCTGCGTGAGATCATCTATGGCGTCGCCGGCGGCATGACGTCCGATACGGGCAAGGCGGTAAGCGACGGTTTCAAGGCCGTCCAGATAGGCGGACCTTCAGGAGGCTGCCTGACCCGGGACCACCTCGACCTTCCGATTGATTTCGATTCTCTCAAAACTGTCGGCGCCATGGTCGGCTCCGGCGGTCTTGTCGTCATGAACAAGAGCACCTGCATGGTCAGCGTGGCGCGTTTCTTTATGCAGTTCACCCAGCACGAGTCGTGCGGCAAATGCGTGCTCTGCCGGGAAGGAACGAAACAGATGCTGGCCCTGCTTGACGATATCATCGAGGGACGCGCCACAATGGAAACCCTCGACCTCCTTGAAGACCTGGCGGCGGCCGTTCAAAAAGGTTCGCTGTGCGGACTTGGCAAGACTGCCCCGAATCCGGTTCTCTCGACAATGAAACATTTCCACGACGAATACGTCGCACACGTGCGCGACAAACACTGCCCCACGGGAAAATGCAAGGCCCTCATGAGGCTAACCATCGACGAAGATCTCTGTAAAGGCTGTACGCTTTGCGCGGTAAAATGCCCCGTCGGCGCCATATCAGGGGAAAAAGGCAAACCACACCACATCGACAACAATATCTGCAGAAAATGCTACATCTGCGTAGAAGCCTGCAAATTCAAGGCGATCAAAGGAGACTAACCAATGAACGGCACTGTCATCTTTATTGATAACAAAGAGATCCCCATCGAAAACGAACAGAATCTCCTGGAACTCATACGGAAGGCCGGGGTGGACCTGCCCACCTTCTGCTATCACTCCGAACTCAGCATATACGGCGCATGCCGCCTCTGCATGGTGCAGGTTGAGGGCATGGGCCTCGTTCCTGCCTGTTCGACCCCCCCGACCCCCGAAATGAAAGTCAGCACCAACACGGAAGAGATCCGGAAGATGCGAAAGATCATCGTGGAACTCCTGCTGGCCAATCACAGTCAGAATTGCCCGACCTGCCAGAAGAACACCACCTGCCAGCTCCAGGCCCTTGCAAAGCGCTTCGGTATTACCAAGGTGCGCTTCAAGAACCAGCTCCGGGAAATGCCCCCGGACGAATCATCACCGTCACTTGTCCGCGACCCGAACAAGTGCGTCCTCTGCGGCGATTGTGTCCGCATCTGCTCCGAGGTTCAGTCCGTCGGTGCCATCGACTTCGCCTACAGAGGGGCGCAGACGGTCGTCATACCCTCCTTTGGAAAGGCGCTCGACCAGGTGGAGTGCGTCAACTGCGGCCAATGCGCGCGTATTTGCCCCACGGGCGCCCTCACCCCGAAGTCGGAAGTGGACGAGGTCTGGAAGGACATCCACAACCCGTCCAAGGTCGTTGTCGCCCAGGTTGCGCCTGCCGTCAGGGTAGCCATCGGAGAGATGTTCGGCCTTCCCTCGGGAACCACCACAACGGGACAGATCGCGGCGGCTCTCAGGGCCATCGGCTTTGACAAGATATATGATACGTCGTTCACCGCCGACCTCACGGTACTGGAAGAGAGCGGTGAGTTTATAAAGCGTGTCACCACCGGAGACAGGATCCCCCAGTTCACGTCCTGCTGCCCGGCCTGGGTCAAGTTCGTGGAACAATACTATCCGGAGTTCGTCAATCACCTCTCCAGTTGCCGTTCGCCCCAGCAAATGTTCGGCGCACTGGCGAAGGAGATGCTTTCCAGCGAGCTGAATGTCAAGCCTGAGGATATCGTCGTTGTTTCCATAATGCCCTGCACGGCCAAGAAATTCGAGGCAAAAAGGCCGGAATTTGAGCGTGACGGTGTCCGCGACGTGGACCATGTCCTCACCACCCAGGAGTTTGGGCGCATGATCGAGGAGGCCGGCCTCCACTTCAAAGAATTGGGACCGGAATCGTTCCACATGCCCTTTGGTTTCAAGACCGGTGCCGGGGTGATCTTCGGAAATTCCGGAGGCGTGAGCGAGGCCGTCCTGCGCTACGTCAGCGAAAAGCTGACGGGACAGAAACATGAATCCTACGAGTTTACCTCAGTCCGCGGCGAAAACGGTATCCGTGAGGCAAAGCTCTCCGTTGCAGGCAACGAATTCACACTCGCCGTCGTCAGCGGTCTCGGCAACGCGCGGCGCGCCCTTGACAGGATCCGGTCCGGCGAGGCGCACTACGATTTCGTCGAGGTCATGGCATGCCCCGGAGGTTGTGTGGGCGGAGCGGGCCAGCCGGTATTCAGCGATCCCCTCGTAAGGCGCCAAAGAACAAAAGGCCTCTATGAAAACGATCGCATGCTTGAACTCCACAAGTCCCAGGACAATCCGTATATCGCCGAGCTGTATGGTACCGTCCTCGGCGAGGTGGGAAGCCACAAGGCCCATGAACTGCTCCATACCAGCTACCGCACGCGCAAGCGCATTCTCGACGAGGATGTGAGCATAAGTTCCGGCGATGAAAAGAGCCTCGATATCAGCGTCTGCTTCGGTACCAGCTGTTTTCTCAAGGGGTCCCAGAAGCTCCTGCATGATATACTCGGGCATATACGTTCAAAGGGCCTTAATGCGAGGGTGAACGTGAATGCGTCGTTCTGCTTTGAAAAATGCGATAAAGGGCCGACAATAAAAGTAGGAAGCAGAACCATTGAAGGCTGCACGATAGAAAAGGCCATCGAGGCCATCAAACGCGAGGGGGTGGCTCTCGCCGAAGAGGTAAGGCAGAATGTTTGAAAGGTCAAAACCGCAGATCGTTTTTACGTTGACCGCCCGATGCCGGGACTGTTACAGGTGCCTCAGGGCGTGCCCCGTCAAGGCGATCCGCATGCAAAACGGCCAGGCGTACGTCGACGAAAAGCGCTGTATCGCCTGCGGCACCTGCATCCGCGAGTGCCCCCAGCAGGCGAAAACATTCCGCAATGATATCGACGTGGCGCGGCGACTCATCGACGAGGGACATTTCGTCGCAGCCAGCATCGCGCCATCCTTTGCGGCCGTTTTCAACAAATGGCAGCGCTCGCGCCTTCCATCCGCCCTGCGTGCCCTCGGCATCCGGTACGTAGGACAGACATCCCACGGGGCTTACCAGATCTCGCTCCAATCCAGGAAAATAGCGGAAGAAGAAGCCGCCAGGCCCCACATCGCCACGGCGTGTCCGGCCCTCATCAACTACATCGAAAAATATCAGCCCCAACTCGTGGACTACCTCCTGCCCCTCGTATCTCCGATGGCCGCGCACGCCAGACTTCTCAAGGAGAAGATGGGCACCGACATCAAGGTGATCTTCATCGGTCCCTGTGTGGCGAAAAAATCAGAGTTGAACCGGCCCGAGGTTTCCGGCGTCGTCGATTGCGTACTTACATTCAAAGAGCTCAATGCATGGCTCGTACAGAAAGGTATCGACCTGTCCATGTGTGAAGAGAGCAACTTCGACGAGAAACCCATCCATGAGGCACAGCTCTATCCCCTGCCGGGCGGTCTCATCAAGACGGCCGGCCTGAATGACGACGGCCTTAACTTAAAACTGCTGCGCGTCGACAGCATACAGGGTGTCCGCGAACTTCTCGACGGTATCGGGGAGGGGTCGGAACACGCCATCATCGAGCCGCTTTTCTGCAGCCAGGGATGCATCAACGGCCCCGGCGTGGACCCGGGCAAAAATCTCTTCGACCGCAGACGGGATATCATCGAATACAACGAAGAGACAATTTCGGTTTCGGTTACCCCCGAGCCGGAAGACTCAGCGTTGTTCAAGGCAGCATTCAACAAGACGGGCATCGTGGATTCTCCCGCCAGCGTTACCGAAGACGAGATACAGAAGATCCTCGCCCATACGGGCAAACAGGATCCGGAGCAGCAGCTCAACTGCGGTGCCTGCGGTTACGACAGCTGCCGGGAGAAGGCCATCGCGGTGGCCCTTGGCATGGCGGAGCCGGAAATGTGCATCCCTTACATGAGACGCCTTGCCGAGCGCCGCACCGACCAGATCTTTACCACCACGCCCAATGGCATCATCATGCTCGATGAGGAACTCAACATCCTCGGCATGAACCCCGCATTCAAGAAATTTTTCGCCTGCAGCGACGTCATCCTGGGAAGACACATATCGTACCTCATGGACCCGGCACCTTTTGAAAAACTCATAACGGGAGTCACTCAGAACCTGGATATCACCATTCTCCACCGACCTTACAACCTCCTGTGCAGGGAATTGCTCTATATGCTTCAGGAGGAAAAACAGATCGTCGGCATCTTCATCAATATCACCAGTCAGCAGGAACACGAGAAGAAGCTCAAGGAGATCCGTTCGCAGACCGTCGAACAGGCGAACGAACTCCTCGAACACCAGATCAAGATGGCACAGAACATTGCCCAGTTCCTGGGCGAAAGCACCGCACGGGGCGAGGAACTGGTAAGGAAACTGATGAGCCTGAGCGAGGGCGATGAAAACACCTCCCGATGAACCGAGAAAATACGTTGAGATCGCCAGCTCACAGGCAGCCAAGAAACCCGGCGGGATCTGCGGCGACTTCATCATAACGGAACGCACGGCCGAGGCGACAACTACCATCGTGGCAGACGGCATCGGTACCGGCATCAAGGCCCGGGTCGCGGCCGTTATGTGCGCCTCGCGGTTGATGGAACTCATCCGTGTCGGATTCACCTTGCGTGAGGCATGCCACAAGATCGTTGATACCATGCACGCCGCGCGCACGACGGACATTCCCTTCTCGGCGTTCTCGGTGTGCCGCGTACTTGTAAGCGGCCACGCAACGGTCATGTCCTACGAGATCCCCTCGCCCATACTGATCAACAACCGGCTTGCCGCTTATCTGCCGAAACAACGGATCTTTCCCATGGGTTTGGAGATGATCGGAGAAGTCAACTGTGTGCTCGAGTACGGCGACGGCATCGTTATGGTCAGCGACGGTGTGAGCCAGGCAGGCCTTGGCCAGCAATACCGCATGGGCTGGGGTGTCCAGGGGGTATGTGACTTCATAAACGGGCTCCTGGTGCAAGGAACCCAGATAAAGGACATACCGAAGAAGATCGTAAACAACGTGCGAGACATCTCGGGGGCCACCTACGGTGATGATACGACCTGCAGCGTGCTGCTCTGCCGCGAAGCTCATGTTCTCAACGTACTGACGGGGCCTCCCGCCAGAAAATCGAGCGATGCGAAGGCGGTCAGGGAATTTATGGAAATGAAGGGAGCGAGAGTCGTCTGCGGGTCGTCGACCGCCGAGCTTGTAGCACGCAATCTCGACGTCCCGATCGAGATGAAAAACGTATCTAACGCCTATCATAAACCACCGTCCTATGATATAAAAGGCATAGACTATGCAACGGAGGGTGCGATTACCCTGAACCAGGTCTACAACATCCTGGGAGAGGCACCCGAGAAACTCGAACCCGATTCCTCAGTTTCGGACCTTTACAGGTTCTTCCACGCGTCCGACACGATCAACTTCCTCGTTGGAACGGCGGCAAATCCGGGACACGAACATATAGTCTTCAGACAGATGGGGGTATATCCACGGGACGTTATCGTCAGGCTCCTCGCGGAAAAACTGAAATCCATGGGGAAACTGGTGAATATCATATATTTGTAAATGGGGTTGTAAAAGGCGGCCCGGGGCCGCTCTCCCCATATAAACCAAGGAGGCATCATGACAGCAGGAGCACCAATTGATTTTTTTAACGCAGCCGATTATTTCGTGGATCGTAATATCCGCCAGGGGCGGGGCCACAAAATAGCCGTTTACACGGAATATCGGAACTACACTTACAACGACATGCAGAAGATGGCAACCAAGACCGCCAACGCCTTCCGCGAGGTCGGCATAACCGTAGACGACCGCATTATGATGATCATGCTCGACGTACCGCAGTTCTATGCCGTTTTCTGGGGCGCCATAATGATCGGTGCCGTTCCCATCCCCGTCAACACCATGCTGACCCCGGATGATTACGAATATTATCTGAATGATAGCCGGGCAAAGGCTCTCGTCGTCTCCGAGCAGCTCCTTCCGACCCTGGCAAAGATCACCGGCGATCTGCTCTACCTTCGCGACCTCGTCGTTATATCCGAGGTGCAGGGCGCCCACATCCCCTTCAAGCAGAAATACCGCCACGCACCCAACACGGTGAAGACGGAATTCACCACGAAGGACGACGTAGGCTTCTGGCTCTATAGCTCGGGTTCCACCGGTTCGCCCAAGGGAGCCATCCATTCCCAGTACGATATGGTGGTCACGTCCGAATCCTTCGCCAAGGGCATTCTGGGCATCACCGAGGACGACATCGTCTTTTCGGCCGCGAGGCTTTTCTTCTCCTACGGTCTCGGAAACGGCATGTATTTCCCTATGTCCGTCGGCGCCTCAGCCGTTCTTAGTGCTCATGCACCTTCGCCGGAGAATGTATTCAGGCATCTGGAGAAATTCCGCCCCACCATCTTTTTCGGCGTACCCACGCTCTACGGACAGATGCTGGAATACAAGGCCAAACAGGACAAAGAACGCGGCGTCAAGAAGCCCAATCCCAACGACCAGCACGAATTGTCGTCAGTGAGGGTCTGCGTCTCCGCCGGCGAGGCATTGCCGACAGACATCTTCAAACGCTGGAAAGATCGCTTCGGCATTGAGATCATCGATGGCATAGGCTCCACGGAAATGCTTCATATCTTCCTCAGCAACCGGCCGGGAGATATCAAGCCCGGTTCCACCGGAAAACCGGTTCCCGGCTACGAATTGAAACTCGTCGACGAGTCGGGTCAGGAAGTCCCCCGGGGCGAGATCGGCACCCTGCACGTCAAGGGCAACAGCGCCGCCCAGCAGTACTGGCGAAAGCGCGAAAAGACCAAGTCAACCATGCAGGGGGAATGGGTCAATACGGGCGACAAGTACTATGTCGACGAAGAAGGGTACTACTGGTGTGCGGGCCGCGCCGATGACATGCTGAAAGTCGGCGGAATATGGGTTTCCCCCATAGAGGTCGAGAACTGTTTGAGTCAGCATCCGGCCGTCCTCGAGTGCGCTGTCGTAGGGGCCCCGGATGAAAAGGGTCTTACCAAACCGAAGGCCTTTGTGCTGCTGAGGGAGGGGTACACCAAATCGGACGAACTCAAGGAAGAATTGAAGAAGTGGGTTCTTGACAGGCAGGCCAAGTTCAAGTATCCCCGTTGGATCGAATTCGTCGATGAACTCCCCAAGAGCGCAACAGGCAAGATCCAACGATTCAGACTGAGGTAGAATACCGTTTCAGAGTCCCGGTGTTACACGATGAATTAAACCCTTCCTTGCCGACAAGGCAGGAAGGGTTCTGTCACAATGATTTTCACCTTGAATAAAGGACCATGGGCGGGTTATACATTTGAAAACTAAACGGATCGAAGTACCCTGAAATGGTCGATGCCCTGACAACCATCACCGAGCGAACGGAGCAACGGGTTGACGCGGCAAAGAAACCTGCACCATCCCGGGAAGGCAAATGCGCGGGCTTATGAAATGACTCATCCCCTTCCCCCATATTACAAGCGAGAGGACTGACATATGGCCGGATTGTTCTTCAACGTGGTGATCGTCTGCGTATTTCTCGTATCATTAAGTCCCGCGGCAAGCGCCGCACCTCAGAAAACCAACCTTTCGAAACAGCAATCCTGTACCGGTTGCCACGGCGAATTCTCGTCGGTACTGCCCGCGAAGCATCCCCGTGTCGCCGGCAAAGATATCAGCGCCTGCGCGTCGTGCCACGCTCCCGATCCGCAGAACAAGGCAACAGCAAAACCGTATTCATCGAAGCTTCACCTGTCTCACGTGCAGCCGGACGCAAAGCTCGATTGTCTGGCCTGCCACACATGGAAACCCGGCAAGGCCTTCGGTGTGAAAGGAGCAAAAAAACCTCTTGGAACTCTCCCGGCGGAAGGCATGGATCAGATAAGACAGATCTTCGCTTCCTGGGCATCTTCAAAATATCTTGACGCGCACCACGGCAAGAAGAATGTCACATGCTCCGGCTGCCACGAACGAAAACTGCCCGAGTCGGGTGATACCGTCGCAAGCGACCGGTGTCTTGCCTGTCATGGAGACATCGAGAACCTTGCAAAGAAAACGGAGCCGAAGGACTTTCCCGACCGGAACCCCCATAAATCCCATCTTGGCACTATCGATTGCGCGGTATGCCATAAAGCCCATCAACCATCGAAGGCCTATTGTCTCGATTGCCACAAGAACTTCAATATGAAAATTCGTTTCAGTGAAGGCGGGGCGTCAGGCACGGCAAAATGAGGAAAATGAGAACACCGGCTTTGATCCTTGTCGCCATTGTCGCGCTGTGCATCTTCGCCTGCGCGCAGAATGGAAAGATGGCGGGCGGAGTCCCTGACCGGATCAAAGAGTTCAGTGACCCTTCGCGCACGATAGAGGTGGCCGTTGGCGAGCGTTTTTCCATCCTTCTTGACTCGAATCCAACAACGGGCTACTCCTGGCAAACTTCAGGACCGACCGTGAGCCGCGGGGTTGTTTTCACCGTCAGCGACTACGAAGCCCCGCGGACAAATCTGGCAGGAGCGCCCGGCAAGGAACGTCTGACATTCACGGCGGAATCGGCCGGAATTGAAAAGCTGACCTTCCATTACCTGCGCCCGTGGGAGAAGAACACGGAGCCGGCACGAACGGTTACGTTCACGGTGGTGGTAAAGTAGGGATGTATACGGGCATACCGGATAATGAACAAATCCATACGCCCGTTTGTTATTTCAGCGCCTTTATCTGCTCGTCCAGTCTGGCGAACCGCTTGTCGAAGAATTTTTTCGCGGTATCGCGGTCTTTTTCCCTGCGTTCCTGTTTGAAACCGGGAAAACCGTAGAGGTTATCTATAAATTTGAGGATTTCGGGGATCGTCCGCTGGGCCTCTTCATCTTTTTGCTCCGCCAGAGAAAGCTTGCCCTGAAGCATAACCCATACGGAAAAAAGCGGTGTCCTCTTGTCCTGATATTCTTTGTCCCCAAGGTTGCCCTGTGCATCCGCCTTAATGACAGGGCCTGTCGCCTCCCAGAGTTTCTTCACTCTCTCACCCGGGGTTCCTTCGGCGGGAATGGTGAAGCCTCCCGCCTTTTCTTTTCGGACCTGCAATTCCGGGTTAGCCCCCGATGATTTCGAACCTTCCTCCCGGGACCCGGAACAACCCGGGCCGACTGACAGAAGACCGGCAACCGTGAGGATGCAAACAACATCGACGACCTTCGTTTTCACCTTCATGGCACCTCCCTGAAGAATACCAGAAGTCGTAAGTACCGAATATAACATTCAGCCGGAAACATTGCAATACACCCTCCAGCCATCGCCGCCGATGCCTTACAATTCTTCATGATGGTACGTTCGGCGGACATCAACGGGAAAATGCTATCTTTGTTGTTGCTATGAAACTGTCAGAGTGGTATAAGAAAAATCAATAACCTGAAAATTTATACAGGACACCTTAAAGCGCAAGCGATAATCAGGCAGTTGAGAGGTGACATCACGAACGGTTTTCATAACTGACCAGGAAATGCGCTGTCGTTACCAACATAGAGGCTTCGCCTTGTTTATTGTCACGGCGGTGCTTCTCTTCTCTTTTGTCCCCGGCGAGGGCGATGCGGCGTCTTTTACACAGAGCCGGGGAGTCTTCCTGTCGTCCAACGCTTCCTTTCCGGTGCCGGCAACAGGCGATACAATCGCAGAACCTTGCAAAACGCCTGCCTGTCAATTTCGTGAAACCTATGATAAATGGTCGAGTATCCTAAGGGACACTGCTTTTCCGGAGGCACACGCACGGTATGTTTTCCATGGCCTCCTGATTTCGGCCGGACTGTTCCTTGTCAGCATATTATGGATATGGCTGCTAACGAGATACGCGAGAAAACGTACAAAGCAGTTGAAGAAAACCAAGGAACGCTATCGGGCGCTTTTTGAAAATATGTCGGAAGGCGTCGTGGTGGTTGTGGCAGGGAGGCTCGCCCTCATGAACCCCCGGGCAACGCGAATCACCGGATTTCTTCCCAACGAGCTTAGCTCCCGGGCGATTGCCGAGATCGTCACTCAGCAGGACCGCGATACCGTAAAGGAAGCCCATCGCAAAATTATGAGGTCAGAGGCAAAAAGCCTGAGGTTTCCCTTCAGGATAACCTGCAAGAATGGCGATACAAAATGGATACTCAATAATTCAGTGGGTATAGTGTGGGAGAATACCCCCTGCATCCTCTCTATTTTCTCGGACATCACGGAGAATAAAAAACTGGAACAACAGTTCCTGCAGGCGCAAAAAATGGAAGCCATAGGACAGCTCGCAGGCGGGATCGCCCACGATTTCAACAACATTCTCACTGCCATCAGCGGCTACGGAAACCTGCTGCGAATAAAGACCGATTCGGATCCGGCCCTTAACAGATACGCCAGGAATATCCTTGCGTGTTCCGAGCGCGCCGCCAACCTCGTCAAGAGCCTCCTCGCCTTCAGCAGAAAGCAGGTGAACGATCCCAAGCCGACCGATCTCCATGATGTCGTCAAAGGCGCCGAAAAAATGCTTCGACGCATCATCGGAGAACATATCGAATTTTCCATTATCTTTTCAAAGGCAAGTCCCGTGGTCTTCGCCGACAGCAACCAGATCATACAGGTCCTCATGAACCTGGCGACAAATGCCCGCGATGCGATGCCGGGCGGCGGCAAGGTGACCATCCGGACCGAGACCGTGGATAAGCTTGAGGATCCGTTGATCGGCGACAATATCCCGGCCGAAGGCGGCCGTTATGCCCTGCTGGCCTTTGAAGACACCGGGGTGGGAATGGATGAGACACTGGTGGAAAAGATCTTCGATCCCTTTTTTACGACAAAGGAGGCCGGGAAGGCAAGCGGTCTCGGGCTCGCGACCATATACGGGATTGTCAAACAGCAAAAAGGGTTTGTTGCGGTACAGACGAACCCCGGGTCGGGAACGACCTTCAATATTTATCTGCCGATTATCGATACGCCCGCTGAAACCCGCCAGGTCATACGGATCGGGACGCCCCCCCGGGGAACGGAAACGATCCTCGTATGCGAAGATGAAGCCGATATAAGAAAATTGATCAGGGAAATCCTGGAATCCCATGGCTACAGTGTCATCGAAGCGCGGGACGGGGAAGAGGGGATAGATTCCTTCAGACATCACAAAGACAAGATCGGTCTCGTCCTTCTCGACGTTATCATGCCGAAAAAGAGTGGAAAGGATGTCCACGACATCATCGTCAGCATTAATCCCCGCGTCAAAACTCTTTTTATGACCGGATACGCAGCGGAGACACTGCAAAACGCTGGGCTCAATGAACCGGTTTCCGGCTGCCTCTTCAAACCCATCGAAACGGACATCCTCCTCACGGAGATACGAAGGATACTGGACGAATAAGAATCCTTCCGGGTTTCCGGTGACGGCCGCCTTTACTTCATCATGGCCTTTGCGTAGGCATAAACCGCCTTTACATAACTGTCACAGTGATTGTAGGCATAAACCGCCTGCCATTTTAGTCTTTGATCGTCCTTTTCCCAACCATGGCTCTTGAGATAGTTGGCCACACTTGCCACGGCATCACCCATCGTGAGGAGGTCGATCCTCCCGTCCCCGTTGCCGTCGACGGCGAACTTCACATAGGAAGAGGGGATAAATTGAGAAATACCGAACGCTCCCGCCCAGGAACCGCGTACCGAAAAGGGATCCCTGTCCTGTTCCTTGCAGATAGTCAGCAACTCGGCCACCTCTTTGCGGGCCCATTCCGATCGCCTGTTCTCGACGACCGCCATTGTCACGAGACTGTTCAAGACGGGATAGACGCCGGTCGCCGCACCGAAATTCGTCTCAACCCGCAGGATGGCCACTATGATCTCTTTCTGGACCCCGTAAGTTTTCTCGGCACTCCTCAGGGCATCCCCGTATGCCGCAAGCATGTTCTTGCCCCTCTTTATCGATCGCTTTGTCAAAAGACCGAATCTCCGGCCAAGATAGTTCATGCCCTTTCCGGTTCGCTTCACTATTTCCGGGTAGAGTTCAAAACGACTATCGGAGAAGATCTTCGTGAGTTCATCGGACGTGAACCCCTGGTTTTTCAGGTCTTCCTGCAGTCTGTCGAGGCTCTCCTGATAAAGAGGGTCAATACCGGCGGCTTCGGCCGGAACGCAAAAAGAGAAAACGAGAACACTGCAGAGGGCAATAGTCAATACGATCCGTCCCGATGCTCTCACGTCGACCCCCCATGGTAACGAGATGAAAAAGCGGCGAAAACTGCCCGCGGGCCGCCCCTAATTCCTGCCTCCCGCCATCTTTGTAATCATCGAGCGCAAACCGGCGGAATGATCGTTCCGCACCAACCGGGCTATGAGAATATCCGACGGGTTTACATTCTTGCCATAGTAAGCCTTGTTCAATCCTTCTCTCACGGCCACAACTGCACCTTCAAGGGAGATCCCGCCATAAAGACCCTTGGAGCGCGAAAAACTGATGATGTCGGCGCTGAGATTGGCTGTAGAAGCATCGGCACCGGCGCCGACAGGCCCGACAGCGATACCGACATCGGCACCGAGTTTGACACTGTTCGAAAGAAGCGCGGTCACACCACGCTCGGTCATCGCCAGGAGGATAACCTCAGATGCATCGCCGCCGATCTGAAAACCAAAGCTCGCCTCACCGATGGTATAAAAGGCCGGTCCTGTCCAATCTCCCTTGTGTCTGTCGCGGACCAGGAGAACGCCGCTTCCTCCGGAAGCACCTATTATGAAGGCCCCTCTGAGTATCTGCGGCGAAACGAAAATTCCACGCGCGTCCTTCATAAGGCTGCGGAAACCTTCCATTTCACTGGCGCCGGCGAAGGATTCCAATGTCATCCGCGCTTTTTCAACGATCTGTCTTGCCTGCACATTATCATCACCGAAAGCAGGTTGCGTCACGACAAGAGACACGCAGAAAAATACTGCCATGAGCACACAAAAGCATGCGGAAAACCGAACCGACACAGGAGATATTTCTTTTCTCATCACGTATTCCTCCACATCCGTTCTCCAACGGGGCTTCATTTCCTAACATGGTAAAGGAATACTTTTTCCTTGTCAATGCCGGTAAACCGTTTTATCATAGCCTTATACATCGGGGTTCCCTTAAAGGGACGGGTCAATCTCTGCCTCCTGGTATTTATCTCTTTCTCCTCCCATGTTTCACGGGATAGACCATTCGGGACGCACTATCTCGCTTGAAATATGAAAACGCGGTTTAACCCGAAGGGAGGTATCGGCCATGAACGGCACGAAGCTGTATGTAGGCAACCTCAGCTATTCAGTGACGAGCGAACGATTGCGGGAGTTGTTCGCCGGCTACGGGGAAGTGGGGGAAGTACGGGTCATTGAGGGAAAGGGTTTCGGATTTGTCGAAATGGCGGCAAAGGATGACGCCGAAAAAGCAAAACAGGCTTTGAACGGGATGGATTTCGAGGGCAGAACCCTTCGGATCGATGAAGCCCGTCCGCAGAAGGAAAAACCAAGGGGAAGGGGACCGCGCAGGTACTAGGGACCGGCGCCGTTATGGGAATGCAGCGAAGGTGGTGGAAAAACGACACACACTATGGAGGCTGCAATGACATCAGCAAAAACGGGCGATACCGTCAGGGTTCATTACACCGGAACGCTTTCGGACGGGACAGTATTCGATTCATCCCGTGACCGGGAACCCCTGGAATTCACGATTGGCCGTAATATGGTCATACCGGGATTCGAAAACGGCATCGTCGGGATGAACGAAGGGGATTCGAAAACAATACCCATCCCCGCCGGGGAAGCCTACGGTGAATACAACGAAAATCTTGTTGCCGTTGTTCCCCGTTCACAGGTGCCCCCCGAGTTGGAACTCTCGCTCGGGATGATCCTCCAGGTCCGCTCTCCTGAGGGCGATCTCGCCCGGGCCATGGTTAGGGACATAGCGGAGACCGAGGTCACCCTTGACCTGAATCATCCGCTGGCCGACCAGGACCTTGTCTTCGAGGTAGGACTCGTAAAGATCCTTTAAAAACAACTGTCATCAAAAAAAGAAGGGACCATGGGAGTCCTTTCTTTTTTTGACGACAGTTTCATGTTTTGAAAAAAATGCTATCGACGAACCCGTCCACCACTTTTTGCGAAACCCGCAACTATCTTTAAACCGGGGTTGACTTCCTCAACACAATTGAGTTAGAAAAAAGTATCATTAACAGGGACGACGTTTGGCGATGCTTTCGAAGGTGCACGGCGGCCTTTTTGTAAGCACCTGTCAAGGCTCACCGGGATGGAGGCGAGAAAATGCGGGCTAAGACCAACGATAAGGTAAAGGTCCATTACAAAGGTTCCTTGAGAGACGGTACCGTCTTCGATTCATCTCTCGGCAAGGACCCCTTCGTTTTCGTCATCGGTGAAGGATCGGTTATTCCGGGGTTCGAGAAGAGTGTCGTCGGCATGTGCACCGGTGATACCAAGATTATCACGCTCCCGCCGGAGGAAGGTTACGGCCTTCACAAAGAAGAGCTCTGTGCCGTGATCACTCGTTCGCGAATACCGGACACAATCAATCTGCGGCAGGGAATGAAACTCGAAGTCCAGTCATCGAGCGGAAGTTCCGCCCAGGCCGTCGTCCTTCAGGTGACCGATTCCGACGTCACCCTCGATCTCAATCATCCCCTGGCGGGAAAAGAGCTCGTATTCGAGCTGGAATTGATCGAAATACTTAAGACAAGCCAACCTTGATTTGCCGGATTCTTTTAGAAACAAATAGGTCCTATAAGTCATATACGACCTGTAGGACCTATCAAAAGACTCTTTTATTTTATGCTCCTATCTTCTCCACCCTGCAGGCACAGACCTTGTATTCCGGTATTTTGCATCCCGGATCAAGGCAGTCGACGGTAAGTCTGTTGGCGCAGGATTCGTAAAAGTGGAAGGGGATGAATACCACGTTGGCCTTGGATCGCCCCGCGACTCTCGCCTTTATCCTGATGCTCCCTCGCCGTGTTGAAACAGAAACGACCTCGCCGTCATTTATGTTGAGGTTGATCGCGTCATTGGGATGGACCTCCACGAAACCCTCCGGAGCAGTCTCTTCGAGGACCTTGGAATTTCGCGACATCGTTCCCGTGTGAAACTGGGGAAGAATCCGGCCCGTCGTGAGCACAAGGGGGTACTCCCTGTCCGTTTCCTCGTAGGGTGCCGTATATTCAACACCCGTAAAAAGCCCCTTGCCGCGCGAGAAATTCTCCCGGTGAAGAAACTGTGTCCCCGGGTGTTCCTTTGTCGGGCAAGGCCACTGGAGGAGTTCCTTCTCTATGCGGTCATAGGTGATCCCGGCGTAGGACGGTGTCACCTTTCTTATTTCCGCGAAGATGTCTCTGGCATTCTCGTATTCCCAATCCGCTCCCATGCGGTTTGCCATCTGCATGGTAATCCACCAGTCGTCTCTTACAAGCGGCGCCGGATCGAGGACGCGGTGCATAGGCTGGACGCGGCGCTCCGTATTGGTGACCGTGCCCTCTTTCTCCAGGAATGCGCAGGAAGGCAGAACCACATGAGCATGCTGTGCCGTCTCGGTGAGGAAGATATCCTGCACGACGAGGAGTTCCAGGTTGTCAAGGGCCTCTATGACATGCTGCTGGTTGGGGTCGGACATGACGGGGTTTTCCCCCATGATGTACATGCCTTTTATTTCGCCCGCGTGTGCGGCGTTCATCATCTCCACGAGGGTAAGGCCCGGTTTCATGGAAAGGTCTTTCGCACCCCAGGCCGCTTCGAATTTCTTCTTGTTGTCCTCATTCGCGACGGGCTGATAAGCGGGATATGTCGCAGGCAGGGCTCCCATATCACAGGCCCCCTGAACATTGTTCTGACCGCGAAGAGGATTGACCCCCCCGCCTTCAACGCCCATGTTGCCCAGGAGCATCTGGAGATTGGCCGTCGACTTGACGCCGTTCACGCCCGAGACAAACTGGGTTATGCCCATCGAATAGTAGAGCGCCATGGGCTTCATGGATGCCATGAGGCGGGCCGCCGCCGCGATGTCTTCGGGATTGTCGAGGCCGCAAATCTCCGCCACATAAGAAGGTGTGTATTTCTCGACCGTATTCTTGAGATCTTCGAACCCTTCGGTGCGCGTCTCCACGAAGGTCTTGTCATAGAGGCCTTCCTTGATGATGACGTGCATGAAGCCGTTGAGGATGGCGATATTTGTCCCCGGCCTTATGGGTAAATAGTAGTCGGCAAACTTCGCAAGCTCTATGCGGCGAGGATCGACAACCACAAGCTGCTTCTTGTTGTTCTGAACCTCGTTCTTGATCATGGAACCGATAACAGGGTGGTTTTCGGTGGTGTTGGAACCGATTATAAGGTACCCGGCGGATTGAGGGATCTCGCGGATGGAATTCGTCATTGCTCCTGAACCGAAAACTGTCGCCAGACCGGCGACGGTGGAGCTGTGTCAGAGACGGGCGCAATGGTCCACGTTGTTAGTGCCTATGACCCCCCGCATCAATTTCTGCACGAGGTAGTTTTCTTCGTTCGTGCATTTCGCAGAGGACAACGCGGCGATGGCATCGGGACCACCTTTGTCCTTGATTCCTTTCATCCTGTCAGCCACAAAATCGAGCGCCTCATCCCAGCCGACCTCCACAAACTGCCCGTCTTTTTTCATGAGAGGCTTTGTGAGTCTTTTCGGGCTCTGGACGAAGTCAAACCCAAACCTGCCCTTTACGCAGAGGTGCCCTTTATTCGGGCCGTCGTCGTTTCCCCTGGTTTTAACGAGGAGCCCTTCCTTATTCTTGTAGAAATCGATCTTGCAGCCTACTCCGCAATATATACAGATGCTCGATTCCTTGTCGAACTCCCAGTTGAGTCCGGTGCCAAGCACGGGCTGGAATGTGAGCGCTCCCGTGGGGCATAACTGAACGCACGCCCCGCACTTCACGCAGCTCGATTCACCGATCCTTCTATCGTCGTCGGCTATGAGATGCGTCTGGCTTCCACGCTCGGTGAAACCCCAGACATTGGATACCTGCACTTCCTTGCAGGCCCTGATACACCTGCTGCAAAGGATGCACCGGTTTTCATTTCTCTTGATGGCGTTACTGGTAACGTAATCGACTTCCCGGAGGTTTCGTGGAAAATCCTCATCTGACTTCTCCACATTGTACATCTTGACATATTTTTGAAGCTCGCAGTCACCATCGGCATCACAATAAAGACAGTTATGTTCGCCCTCCAGAAGCAACAGACCGAGGAGCCACCGCCGGATGCCTTTGAGCCCGTCATCTTCCGTAACGACATTCATGCCGTCCATGGCGAATTCCGTGCAGGATGTCTTCAGCATCCTGCCGTCGATCCTCACCAGACACAGCCGGCAGGCGCCTGTTTTGCTGAGTTTGGGATGATAGCACAGGTGAGGTATGTCAATACCGTTGTCCCGGGCCACTTCCATAATGGTCTGACCCCGCTCTCCGAAAACCTCTTTTCCGTCAATAGTGATCCTGATCTTCTCCATTAAACAGACCCCCGTTTTATTTAATCTATTTTAACATTGTCGCTCCGATACAATTCTATGCTAAAACAATTTATTCTATACCTTTACAGCGCTTTTTTCCAAAAGAAAAACCTTCATTAACGTGACCTTCCAAGGGCACTCGCCGTCGTCAGAGAATATAGACACCTGCAGGGAATTATAATCCCTCACAATAACTAAAATGCCTGATGGAATGCCGAACATTTTCTTGTCCTGTCTGCAACATTTTTTCTGGGTCACATGTAGCCCTGTCCGTGCTCGCTGATGGACGGGGCTGTTCTTCCCGCTTGACTGTTGCCTCATGATGTGAAACATTCTAAGAGTGACAGCGAAAATCATCCATTTTGTCCGAAGCGGCGTATGGGAGATGAAAATCGGAGATCTTCCCTTCTTCAAGGCCTCACTGGTCCGTATTGCCAGGGTTATCCTCATGGCAGCCCGCAAGTTCGACATGGACGGTTGTCAGCGCAACGCAACCGTTCTTACCTATTATTCATTACTCAATATCGTTCCCCTTTTCGCGGTGATATTCGCCATCGCCAAGGGATTCGGACTGGAAAAGCTGGTGGTGCGACAGATAATCCAGCTTGCAAATGACGCGAACTGGCAGGCGGACGTCACCGCGAGGATCATAGGGTTTTCCCGATCTCTTCTGGCCCACACACGAGGAGAACTTATTGCGGGTGTCGGCGTCGTTATTCTCTTCTGGACCGTCATCTCAATACTGGGAAAGATAGAAAATAGCTTCAACACAATCTGGGAGGCCAGGCAGTCCCGCACGATCACCCGAAAATTCACCGATTATTTGTCAATGATGGTCCTCGGCCCTGTCCTGTTTGCGTTGTGGAGCAGTGTGAACGTCCTGGTTGTCAGCGAACTGAGGGGTTTTATGAGTGATATCAGCTTCATTGGCCCCGTAACCCTTCTGATGCTTAAGCTATTGCCCTACCTTTCCATCTGGATCCTGCTCATGGTTCTTTACCTGGTTATGCCCAATACAAGAGTGCCGGTCAAGTCCGCCGCTACAGCCGCACTCGCTGCGGGCATACTCATTCAGATAGTCCAGTGGGTCTATATCAGGTTCCAGATAGGTATTTCCACGCAAAGCGCCATCTATGGCAGTTTTGCCGCCATCCCTCTTTTTCTGGCGTGGCTCCAGATAAGCTGGTATATCGTCTTGTTCGGAGCCGAGATCGCCCACGCCGGGGACAACTATGAAACATACGGTTTCCATCCCGATTATTCCCGTGTCGGCGAGGCAAAACGCCGCCTGCTCATGCTCAGGATATTTCACTTTCTCGTAAAGAGATTTGAGGGCGGACAAAAACCCGTAACGGCTGGGGACGTAGCAATAATACTTCAAATTCCCGAACGTTTCGTGAAACAAATCCTTGCCGATCTCGTGGAAGTGGACCTTGTCTCGGAGATAACAAGGGGGGCTCGCACGGAATCCCGCTTTCAGCCTGCCAGGGCAATCGAGGATATAACGATCAAACAAGCTCTGGACGCCTATGAGAAAAACGAGCCGGCCCGGGGAGTTCCCGACGACCAGGAAAGCGACAAACTGCTGCTCTCTCTGAATGCACTCTTCGAGACCATGGAAAAATCACCGGCAAATGTCAAGTTGAAGGAAATATAGTAAAATAGGTGATAGAGAATAGAGAATAGGGACTAGTGTAAGAGCCAATCGCCGTTGTTTCTTTCTCGTCCCTAGTCCCTGTTCTTTCATGTCCGGGCGACGAGGAAATCATAGTCTGCCACCTTTTTCCTGACCGCGAAGAACTTCATCCGCTCCGGCGCCTTCATGCCCATCCACTCTGCGGCCCGTTGTCTCCTTGACACCGGACGTTGTGGCTACGTACTATGTAAATAAGAGGTGAGGTTTGATCGACGAAACGGCGCTTATGGTCCTCAGGAAACGGTATTTCGTCAAGGATGATGCGGGAGAACCGGTAGAAACCTCCGACGGGATGTTCCGGCGTGTTGCCGATCATGTGGCCTCCGCGGAAATGGCCCTTGATCCGGAGTCGAGAGAAGAGTTGGCTGACGAGTTTTTCAGGATCATGCATGATCTCGAGTTCCTGCCGAACTCGCCAACGCTCATGAATGCCGGAAGGGAGCTTGGCCAGTTGGCGGCCTGTTTTGTCCTTCCCGTGGAAGATTCGCTGGATTCCATCTTCGAGGCCATAAAAGAGACTGCGAGGATCCATCAAAGCGGGGGCGGGACGGGGTTTTCCTTTTCGAAACTCAGGCCTTCGGGCGATGTTGTCCGGTCGACTATGGGAGCGGCCAGCGGGCCTGTCTCTTTCATACGGGTCTTCAACATGGCCACGGAGGTCATCAAGCAGGGCGGTACCAGGCGCGGGGCGAACATGGGAATCCTCCGCGTGGACCACCCTGATATCGAAGAGTTCGTAACCATCAAGAATAACCCGTCGGAACTGACCAACTTCAACCTTTCCGTTGCCGTAACCGATGACTTTGTTGAAGCCTGCCGGAAGGACGGCTTGTTTTCCCTTGTCAATCCCCGCAACGCCGGACAGATCCGTACGATCCCGGCCATGGACCTTCTCGATCTTATTGCGCGCTCCTCCTGGGAATCGGGTGAACCCGGGGTCATCTTCCTCGATACGATCAACCGGTCAAACCCCACGCCGCACCTCGGCGCCATAGAGGCGACCAACCCGTGCGGAGAACAACCACTGCTGCCCTATGAATCATGCTGCCTTGGTTCCATCAACCTGGCAAAGGTGGTGCGGGACGGGGACATAGACCGGGAAAAACTCCGTGATCTGATCCATCTGGCGGTGCGCTTTCTTGACGATATCATAGACGCCGGTAGATACCCCCTTCCCGCCATCGACAGGATCTCAAAGGCAAACAGGAAGATCGGCCTGGGCGTTATGGGGTTTGCCCACATGCTCATAGCCCTCGGCATCCCCTACGATTCGGAGGCTGCGGTAAAAAAAGCTCGGGATATAATGGGCTTCATTGAAAGTGAATCCAAAGCGGCCTCGCGGCACCTCGCCGATCAGAGGGGAGTTTTCCCGAATTTCCGAGGAAGCATATGGGAAAAGAAAGGTCTTCCCCAGAGGAATGCCACAACGACAACTGTCGCTCCGACGGGAACCCTCAGCATTATCGCCGGTACGTCAAGCGGCATTGAACCCATCTACGACATCGAATATTCCCGAATCATATTCGGAGGGCTCACCGTGCATGTCGTCGATCCGCTGTACAGGGAGATGAAAGACACCATGGACCCCGGTAGCCTGAAAAAGCTTTTCAGGAAGGCCGGCGACGTGAACCCTGACTGGCATCTGGCAATCCAGAAGGCGTTTCAGGACCATGTCGACAACGCCGTCTCCAAGACCATCAATCTCCCCGCCCGCTCAACACCCGAGGAGATACGCTCCATCTACCTTAAAGCCCACGAAATGGGCCTTAAAGGCATCACCGTCTTTCGCGACACCAGCAGAGACGCCCAGATCCTGTCCTGCAGAACGCAGCAAACGTGTTAAAGAAACAGGGACTAGAGATCAGGTACTAGAGAATAGAGCGACACCAGGAACCAGGGTTGGGACTGATGAAGCAAGCTGCCAAAGGTTTCTGGTTCATAATCTCCCCTGCATTTCCCCCTGCACCGGAATGGCGCAATTCCCTAGTCCCTGATCCCTAGTCCCTG
>DIFE01000006.1:6299-19809 GCA_002418985.1 Deltaproteobacteria bacterium UBA5756 | reverse complement strand
TCGATATAAACATTGAGATCATCGAAGGGCCTGGCGAACCGCGTGTATGCGGTAAGTGTGAAATTATCCGTCTTGACGAATGTTTTCGTGAAGCCCTCTTCAGCCGCGATGCGGTCCGCGGCCTCATACCTGTCGTTAATTGAGGCGCAGCCCGCCGCAAACAGAGCGATTATCAGGAAAAGCAGTCGTCCGGCTCTAGAACATGATATGAATATTTGCATAACCCGCGTGACTGTAAAAATCTCTTTTCACTTCGAAGTCGTAGTTAAGGGAAGCCGTGATACCGTTCTTGCTTACCAGTGTAACCCTTGCCCCGGCATTGTAGCTCGATTTCGGCGGGTTGAATCCGTCCGTGGAGAATGAATCCCCGCCGCCGGTAAAAGTGGCTGTAGCCTGCTGACGATCACCGATAAAATCGTAGAACCATCTCACGTGGACTTCAGGAATGATTTGTGAGCGTTCATAGAGGAGCGGATATGAAAACCTGGCGCCAACTCCGGATTGCAGCATGTCATAGTTCTGGGCGTCGACGTCGAGATTCACGGAATTGGCATCCGACTCGGAATATTTGTTGAGATGAAGGCGTGCATACTGGAGGGAAACAAGGGGTGAGATGTTCCATCCTTGTTTCTTGAAGTTATACCCGCCTTCGACATAGGCGGAATATTGATGGCCCGCATAATCGCTCTTCGCGACCCTGTCGATATTACCGAAGGCTATGTGCCTCGACGCGTCGTACTTGTTATACGCATAGGACAGAATGCCGTCCAGGTAATAAGCGTTCCCGAAAAGGCTCCCATAGATGTTTCCCTGGTAGCTGTCGACGTCCGTTCTGGTATTCGCATCGCTTGTCCTGATATGACTCTTTGCATATCCGCCACCGAAACCGAACATGAAATGATCGGAAAGAAGCCTGTCCAGGCCGACGGAGGTGCCCCAGATGTTTGCCGTATACCCCATGCTCGATCCCCGTGGATCTTGGCTGAGATAGCTGCCGAACCCCTGGGCCCACATGCCCCATTTTGCAGGCTCATCGCCGGTGGATATCCCGGTTCGACCCGCGGGCGCGGCACTGCTTGCCAGCACCTGATCAATTCGGCTGACGACGCTCTGCGTAAATCGACTGATCGTCCCAAAACCCGCCTGAATCGCCCCCTGGTCCACGGCTGGTTGAAGCTGGAGCGCCGCGCTCGTGCTTCCTGACCTGTCAAGGCTGCCGAGAACATTTGCAAAATCACCCGTCGCCACGTTTGCCAAACCGTCCAGGGAAGCGCCAAGGGATGGGTTTCCACTGTTCAGAGCGTAATAGGCGTTGTTCCGCGATGCCATGAGATAGAGCTTGTTCACATTCTTAACAGCAGAAAAACTGATCATGGGGAGGGAAGCGTCATTCAGTATCACAAGATTGCCGGGTGTTGTGTTCAGTGTCGCGGAATCAACGATAAGAAAGCTGTCCCTGTCGCGGACGTTGGACGATCCCGATACGGTTACGCCCAGGTTTGTATTGTCTGCAATCGTGACCGTTTGCGCGGTGATCCGGGTAGCGGTGGCGGTATCCTTGTTCAGGGTCATGTTGAATCTTGCGGGACTGGTCCCCGTTACGTTGACCGTATCTGTGCCCGTTCCCAGGTCTATACTGCCCGTTACCTGTCCGCCGTTGACGGTCACCGTATCGTTTCCTGCGCCTGTCTGTATGGCATAAGCTCCGCCGGAAATGGTCCCTCCGGCATTGTTGGTGATCTGTGTATCTCCGGCCTCGGCCTTGATGGCCGTTCCCGGGCTTGAAATGGTACCCGCGTTGGTAAGGCGGTTGACGGCACCGGCCGTTGTGATCGGTGCACCAAACGTTGTACCGGTGTCGCCCTTGAACAGCACGGCAATATTCTCGGTCCCCGCGATATTGTACTTCTTGCTCGTGGCCCCGCTGATCACTCCATTGTTGATGACATCGTAGTTTAGCGACCAGATGAGGAGGCCCTGACCGCCGGAAACAATGCCGCCGCTTTCAATTATCACCTGGTTGGGGGTCCCGGTGGCCGTGCGGACATTTTTCTGGAAACGATGTCCCGCCCAAACCGTGTCAACGGGGCCGTCGATCTTGAAGCTGGCAAAGCCGTTGCCGTACGAAGCACCGGCCACGGTACTGAAATTCGTGCCGTCATTACGGGTATAAATATAGGATCGTGTTGCGTAAATGCCATAAATATCCACGGGGCTCTGGCCAAGGATAATGAACTCCGTCATCCCGTTGATGTTTGCCAATGTGTAGCCGTTTCCCCAGTAGAAGGTGTACCCGAGCTGGGTAAAAGGGAAGTTGTAGGAGCCGTATGCCTTCGATAGCCAATCAGTGTAATAGGCCTTGAAGTTGTCGAAGGCGGCGTCGCTCATCCCGGCGGGTTTTACAAAGGGCTGGGTTTGGCCGTACTGCGCGGGCAGGTACTGGCTGATGTCGGGGTTTCGCGTTGGCCGCATCAGGTACTGGGTATCGACGGCAAACTCGACGATGGCGTCATGGGTTCCCGTGGCGTCCATCCCCAGGCCGCGTTCAAGCAGGGTCGTTACGTTGTTTCCGTTCACCCCGTTGGCAAGCAGGAAACGGGTGGCATCGTCGCCCACCGTTACCCATGCTGCCTCCGTCGTTGCCGGTCCGTAGATCTTGTAGCCTGCCTGACCGACGTAGTTGCCTTTGAAATTACCGGATTTGGTCGCAGTCCGAACGATGAGCTTCCCGGCATCGTAGACCAGGCCCTCGGTCCCGCCACCATCGGGGACGACATAGAGCGATGCGGGTTGCCACCCAGAAGGATCGGACGCATGGCTGATGGCGAGTTGCAGGGCTTCACTGTAACCGGGGCTTAAGTCCTCTGCACCCCCAACGAAGGGAGCGCAAAGAACCATGCACAGAACAACAATGAGTGAAAACAACCTCTTAACGATCTGAACTGAAAACAGGTGCATTTGCGCATGTATGATGCCAGCATGTCGTATCGCCATTGCTCCAATCTCTCCCCTGGTTGTTGTACATATGGCTTCATATCAATATGGCTTGTGCGTTCCCGATAGTATCATAATTGGGGATAGAGTTCAGCAATTTTGAAGAGGTTTTGAAGATACGGGACGACTAACGAATGACAACCTGCCTGCCCGCCGGTTTGAATTTTCTTCGTGAGACCTCATTAAATGATGATTCTTAGAGGCTAGCCTGAGTGGTTTGCTGTGACATGGAATCGAACTTGAGGATCTCGAAAAGAATGTCGACAACCTGCGGATCGTAGTAGCCTTTTTCCGTGTTCTTTTTAATTTCATTCAAGGCCAGGCGGACATCCCAGGGACCGCGGTAAGGGCGCCAGGACGTCATGGCGCTGTAAGCTTCGGCGACAGCGGTTATGCGTGCACCAATGGGTATTTCCTCCCCCTTCAGCCCGTCGGGATATCCGTTGCCGTTCCAGAGTTCGTGATGGTGTTTGACAATCTCGAGGAACCAGTCGTTGACATAACCGAGCCTTTTCAAAGAGGCTACACTTTCAAGTACATACTTTTCGACGAATCTGATCTCATGTTCCGTGAGGCTTGCCTGTCTGTTCAGTATGTGGTGCGGTATGGCCTCTTTGCCGATATCCTGGAGAAATCCGGCCTCAAGGATGTTCATCTTAAGGTCTTCATTGAGATTCAGGCGGTCGGCGAGCACATAGGAAAGCATAGCCACCAGGAGCCCCCGACCGATAGAGCCATCGAGGGATTCAACAGCGAGCACGAGATCCTGGGGTACTTTTATTGCATCCTCTACATGCCGGTATTGCTTTGCTATCGCCTTCGGGATGACGCTGGAATCGTGCCAGCGGGACATTATGCTCCGGACCTCGTAAACCGCGATCTTATGAAGCTTGCCCTTCAACTGGAACTTCTCGAATTCGTCCCTCTTCAGGTTGGCGTCGGCATAGGCGAGCCTTATTTCCGTCGAATCCGGATCAAGGGCAAGGGCCCGCTCAAAACAGGTTATGGCCGCTGAGGCGTCATGAAGACCGAAGTGCGTCTTCCCCATCTGGTAGAGGAGGCCGGAACTTTCTCCTTCTTCGGCCAGGTTATGTTCGAGCACGCGCAGCTCTTCCAACAGGGCTTTATCGGTCTGGCGGCTATAGCCCATGTTGCGCAGCTTTATGACGTTGACAAAGGGCTCGACGAATTTGAAGGTGAACTCGTCCACGTAGATCCGCTCGGGTTCGCAGATCTCTTCCAGACGCTTGGCCACGTTCACGCGGTCGCCGATGGCGCTGTATGCCTGTCGATGCACCCCCATCATGCCTACGATCGTATATCCCGTAGCAATACCGATGCGCAGCTTCCAGGGCAGCCCGATATCTTTCATTCGTTCCTGCATCTTTAGTGCGGCGAGAACAGCCATCAGGGCATGCTGTGCGTAGTCGATGGGAGCCCCGAACTCGACCATGACGCCGTCGCCCATGTACTTGTCTATGTGGCCCCGGAACAGTTCGATAATTGGCTCGACATGGCCAATGAACCGGTTAAGCTCATCGAGGACGATATCGGGGGGATTTTGATCGGAATATGCGGTGAAATCCGTGAGATCACAAAACATGATACTTATCTCGCGCTTCTCGATCCTTAGTTTACCCTCCGTAGCCAGTTTCGCTACGACCGGGTCCATGGTTGTGTAGAGGGTCCTTTCTACTTTTTCCTTCATCTCTTCAGCAACCCGGCTTATTTTCAACTCTTCATAGAGCCGTCTCGTCTCTTCGAAGCCCTTGGCCAGCTTTTCCTGCAGCGACCCGATGCCGACACTTGTAAGCACGAGAAAACCGCCCCAGATGACGATCATGATAAGTGTGCTTGTCATGTTGCCGCCCACGGCGAACCATTCCGGCCTGATTACGGCCGTGACTGCCACGAGAACAATGATGTTGAGGGAGGCATAGAAGGCTTTACGCTTACCGAGAATGTACGCCGCCAGGAGGACAGGCAGGTAGAAGAGATTCAGGAAGGCGAAGCGGTAGGGCAGGATAAAAAATACCGCGCACACGAGAATGGCAATGAGAAGAACGAACACCATCTCGAGATGGCGGATCATGAAATTTCGGAAGCGCAACGCCAGCGTAGCGCTGAACCCTTCGGTTACTTCAAAATCCGGGGCATCTCGAAAGGTTTCTTTTCGAGAGATGATGGCACCGTCTTCGTTCTGTGCCGGATCGACGCTCATTACCTGGTTTTCACCATGTCTGAATTTAGTATGATTTTCCTCCCACCCTTACAACTAAGTGTTTATTATCATGGCCTCCTATTTTTGTCAATTATGTTATTAGAATAGACCACATTATATGTAGATAATTATTAAATTTATTTGCAATTCCCGCTTATCTATGGAATATTGTAACTCACTTTATTATGGGACTTATCCAGCTTCTATTTCGTGACCCCCTGACTTTCGTATTGCTCGTCATTCCTTTGATGTACTCGATTATTCTCCACGAACTGGCACATGGGTGGGTTGCTTACAGAATGGGTGATCCCACTGCAAAATGGCTTGGAAGGCTGAGCCTGGATCCCA
This sequence comes from Deltaproteobacteria bacterium UBA5756, assembly GCA_002418985.1. GTDB lineage: Bacteria > Desulfobacterota > Syntrophorhabdia > Syntrophorhabdales > Syntrophorhabdaceae > Delta-02. The sequence goes on along the minus strand of DIFE01000006.1, from coordinate 14,246 downwards.
GAAAACATCTCGATCCTTTCGGTTCCATTGCACTTCTGATCTTCGGTTTCGGCTGGGCCAAGCCCGTACCCGTCAATTTCCTGAATCTGCGGGACTTGAGACAGGGCATGATCTTCGTCTCCGCCGCCGGGATAACAGCCAATTTGATCCTCGCCTTTGTAGCTTTCCTGGTAATGAGGTTGACCCAGGGTTACGATATAGAGTCCCTCAATACACTTTTATATTTCATGGCCAGAGTAAACATAATGCTGGCGGCATTCAACCTCATCCCCATACCGCCGCTGGATGGTTCGAAGATATTGATGGGGTTCCTGCCAGGTGAATACAGATATCAACTGGAGCGCCTGGAACCTTATGGTCTGTTCATAATACTCGGACTTCTCTACATCGGGATACTAAACCCCGTGATATCTCTCTTTCAGAACATCATAATCTACGTAATTCAGCTATTCATTCCCTAGCTCCCCCGGCACCGGCTACTTCTTCGGGTAATTCGTCGCCAGGTACTCCACGATGATCCGAACCTGGTCGTCATTTATGGCGGCACCGTTACTTTTCATCCTGAGGACCGTACTACGCCATTCCGCAGGAGTTTTGGCCTTCGATTTAGGCCTGTCGATTCCGTGACAGGCGCTGCATTTCTTCTCGAACAGACTCCGCGCTTCCTCTGCGCTCGCGGCACAGGCGAAAGAGACGGCAAGGAAGAAAACGAATGCAGCGATACTCCACAATGATTTCATAATATCCTCCTCTTCGCGGCTAATGAGGCAAGCGGCACCATGCATACTCTAATTCTAATCGGCGCTGCGCGCTATGACAAGCCCTTCGAATACCGATGTTCCCCCGTTGCGGCCCTGGGCCATCAGGGGCTGAGCCGATGAAATCCGCGCTGGACAAGGCAGCGGAGGAGCTTTCGAGGATTATTACCCTTGACTTCGGGTCGTTTTTCCTATACCCTATTTCATTCGATAGCGGGGTGGAGCAGTTTGGTAGCTCGTCGGGCTCATAACCCGAAGGTCACTGGTTCAAATCCGGTCCCCGCAACCAAAAACATGATGGGGTCCCGAGGTTACTCGGGACCCTTTTTTACTCCCTTATCCGAAATATCACAATTTCGATCGACAAAGCCCGAGGGGTACCGCATGGGCTCGCGACAACGATTCCGGGGCAATTCTCTCGCGTGCCGGGTCGGTTGGACAACCCTGTCGGGTTGACATCGTTGAGGTCTCTTATTATAGAATTCTTATGGTGGGTCGCGCTAACTCAGATGAGCGTCGGTTGCGACAGCCGGGTGGCGTTATCCATTCAATGAAAGTTATAGGGAGGGGTCTGCCGTGGACCAAAACCTGTCCCATAGGATCCTCGAAGACAGACAATTCATGGTGGTTCGTCTCGACCCGGCCGGTAATATCACCTACGTCAACTCCTGCTTTCTGAAGCTTACCGGGTACGCCGAAACCGAGGTGCTGAATAAGAACTGGTTCGGAGATATCCAGTCGGGAGACGCGCACGAAGGCCTGAAGGAGGCTTTCAGGAAAACCATGGAAGAGGGTACGACACTTTCAGATTACGAGAATACCGCTATTTCAAAATTGGATGACCACTTGCTGGTTCACTGGTCCGGTGTGATCGAACGCGATACCTCCGGAAAGGCAACAGGAATCATTGCAATAGGAGAGGATATCACCGAATATAACCAGGCCATCAAGGCATTGCAGAACGAACGGTCACAAATGAACGTGGTGCTGTCATCACTCAATACGGGACTGGCACTCATGAATCGCGGGATGACTGTCGAATGGATGAATGAGACAATGATGAGGGTTCTTTCGTCGGGGGATCCAATCGGCCGAAAATGCTATAGCATTGCCGGAAGGCATAGCGGACCCTGTGAAGACTGCCCGGCCCTGCTAACCTTCGAGGATGGTCAGATCCATGCGCGGGACCTCCTCAACCCGGTGAACGGATGCTGGTATCGCGCCGTTGCTCAACCCGTAAAAGACACGACGCACTACGTGACGAAGGTTCTTGAGAGCGTGACCGATATTACTGAACAAAAACTTGCCGGGGAGTCCTTACGCAAATCGGAAGAAAAGTTTCGGGGATTTTTCACCTGCACTCCCGACTATTGTTACATAATCTCTCCCGAGGGAGTGATACTCGACACGAACGATGCCGCCCTTGACATCACGGGATACAGGAGGGAAGAACTGGTTGGCAGAGCCTTCACCACCCTGTACTCGGCCGAGTCGGTGCCGAAAGTGAAGCAGCTCTTCGAGAGCCAAAGATGGAGGGAAAAGGGCGAGCTAAGGGGTGAAGAGCTGGTGATAACCGATCGGAAAGGCGGACGTCGGATCGTATTGCTGAGCGCCGGTGCGGTGAGGGATGGGGAGGGTAGGATCGTGCATTCCACCTTGATCCAGACGGACATTACCGAGCTGAAACGCACAGAGGAAGCGCGTATCGGGCTGATGAGGGAGCTGGAGGCCATAAAAAACCGACTCGAGGAAGAGAACATCTATCTGAGGAAGGAGATAAGGGGAGAAGAAGGGTTTTCGGACATCATAGGAAAGAGCAATGGCCTTCTCTATGTTCTCATGCGAGTCAAGGAAGTAGTGCCCACCGATTCGACAGTCCTCATCGAGGGAGAAACGGGGGTGGGGAAAGAACGGGTTGCCCGGGCAATACACAACATAAGCGGTCGATGGGGGAAACCTTTCGTAACGGTGAACTGCGCGGCGTTGCCGCAGGTGCTTGCGGAAAGCGAGCTTTTCGGTCACGAGCCCGGCGCATTTACCGGGGCGCAGCGCCTTCGAAAAGGCCGGTTTGAGCTTGCCGACGGTGGTACTATCTTTCTCGACGAGGTCGGTGAAATGCCCCCGGAGATCCAGGTCAAGTTGCTTCGGGTCCTCCAGAATCAGGAGTTCGAGCGGGTGGGGGGTACGCACACGTTAAAGGTCAATGTGAGGGTCATCACGGCCACGAACCATGTGCTGCTGGATGAGGTCGTTGCGGGGCGCTTTCGTCCCGATCTCTTCTATCGGCTGAATGTTTATCCTATAACGGTGCCGCCGCTCAGGAAGCGACGGGAGGATATTCCGCTTCTGGTGGAGTTTTTCGTCAGGGAGATCTCCACCCGCATGGGAAAGAAGATAGATCGGATAGTACCCGGCGTTCTGGAGCGGTTCAAGGCCTATGACTGGCCTGGAAATATACGGGAGTTGATGAATGTTGTAGAGAGGGCGGTCATCATTAGCCGGGACGCGATATTGCGGCTGCCCCGGGGGGCGCTCGAGGGCACCGCAGCCCCCGGACCCGATTGTTTCACGAGTCTTCAGGACAACGAGAGACAGTACATTGTCCGGGCCCTTGAAGTGACAGGATGGCGTGTGAGTGGTTCAAAAGGAGCGGCGAAGCTCCTTCGCGTAAACCCCAGCACACTGGAGTCAAAGATCAAAAAACTTGGCATCAGGAAAGATGCTTCCACACTTGACGCCCACCGGAAATGATTCCTCGTTCGGGATATTCGGCAAATTTACTCTATTTCACAAACAACTGACATTCCCCCGACCTTGGGCACATTAGCCTATCCGGAATAACACACATCATATCAGCTAGTTACGTAGCAAAGAAGAAGAATCGGCTTATAGGCACATTATTTGCTTTACCCGTACTTTGTCGCTGTCATCATATTCCGCCATAAGAGGACTTTTATGATCGGCATCGAGATAAGGATCGAGGTGGGCACGGAAAAGAGGAAGGAGTTTCTTCAGTCCTTCGACATGTTTTCTCGTATCCGCAATGAGCGCAATCAGTGTCTTGAACGAACCCTCCTCGAGAACGTCACCGTACCCAATCGTTTCCTTTGGGTAGAACGCTGGGACTCGGAAGATGCGCTTGTGGAGTACATGAACAGTGATCGGTTCAATGCGCTCATGGGTGTTGTAGACGCGCTTGGAAAATTGGAAGACCTCAAGGTTGTGGATTACATCTGCGCTGAGGACTGGCCCCGATGAGAGATGAGAGTGGCTCACGAAGATTGTACGCTTCGATCCGGCCCTGAAGATTGATGTCTTGATGAGAGGATTTGGGATCTCTAAGGGCGGTAGCTTGCTGAATAATGACGTTTTCATGTGCTTTTCCCGGTCTGCATCACTCACCATATGAGGCACAGGACAAAGCCGAAAAGAATGACGGTCATGACAGAGAATCCGGATATTTCAGCTCAGAAGAACCTTAAACACATAAGTTCCGACGATCTGGCATTGGAGCGGACCCGCCTCGCCCACGATCGGACCCTGATGGCCTGGATCCGGACCGCCTTTTCGATGATCAGTTTTGGTTTCACCATTTTCAAGTTCTTCCAGTACCTTCAAGAGTCGCAGACGCTCGAGATACCGCGTCGCGGTACCGGTGCGAGGAACCTCGGCGTGACCCTGATTGTTTTGGGGACATTATCGCTTGTTGTGGCCACCTGGCAGCATTTGCGGTATATGCGAGAGATCAGGCACATGGGGAGTGCGAGGTCGTCCTCCTCGTTGCCGGTGCTGATCGTGGCAATTCTGGTCACCGTTATCGGCCTTCTGGCCGTGGTGAGTTCCTTCGTGCACAGACGTACTACGTCTTTCGCATCTTTCTCCCTCTGTTGATCATCATTGTCGTATCATGGGTGATCTTCTTCCTGAAAGACTATACAAAGCGTGTGGACGCATCGGGGGCTAATCTCCTTCTTTTCATCGCCTTCAATTTTGCCATCTCCAGCGATCTTCCACGTCTCGGATACATGACATTCCTCGACATGCTGATGGCGGCCGTTTTCGTGGTGACGGCGCTGATGCTCATACTGGCCGTACTCCTCAGGCGCCTTGTCAGCGACGGCAAGGAGGCATTGGCCAACCGGATAGACCGCTACGTGGTCTGGTTCTACCCCTTTGCATACGTAGTCGGGCTTCTTATCGTCATTCTCACATACAACTAATCGAATTTCAAAGTGCGATCGATCGCAACGGATGGACAATGGACTACGCACCGGAAGGGGAGGGGCAAAGAGCCCAAGGTGATATCTCCTACTGAGGGTACAATCTGAAACATTCGTTGCGGGACTGCATGAGGCGTTGTTCCAGTATGTTTGCGGTGGAGGAAGGAAGTCTGCAGTGCGTGCCTGGACTGATCGATTTGCAGGCGTCGTTCCACGCTGACTGGTAGTGATAATTTGTCGTCTGCAGGCATACGGAGAGGGCCTTTCGTTTATCTTCCACCTGTTCGCGCATTTGTCTTCTATACTGGTCGGCCTCTTCACGAAGCCGTCTTTCCTCTTTTTCCTTCTGCTCCGTGAGGTCCCTGTTGGCCTCATTGACACGGTCTGCAAATTCCCTTCGTCTTCTCTCGCGTTCCCACTGTTCTTCAACGATCCTGTCCTTGAGGCGTTTTTCATCCCCCCTGGAGGCCTCGTCCCGCCATTGGTTCATTTCCTCGATTTTTTTCTCGGTGCGGGCTAATTCCCTTGCCAGGTCAGAGTCGCTCATATGCTGCCTGGACACGATGTGCTGCTTTACATCGTTGATGGACACGGCAAAACCCATTCCTTCCACGTTCAAACCGGAAATCTTCAGGGTGTTGATCCCGATGGCGTCGCCCGCCAGGTTAATAAGGGGTCCCCCACTGTTGCCGGGGCTTAAGGCCGCATCTGTCTGTATAAATGACGCTTTGTAGGCTGGGAATGATCGCCTCGAGGAGCTGATGATCCCCCTGGTAAATGTTGTTTCAAAGGAAAGAGGGGTGCCGGCGGCTATAACCGTTTCGCCCTCGGAGACTTTTGAACTATCACCGATAGCCAGGCAGGGATATTCCCCTGGTCCCTTGGCCTTCAACAGGGCGAAATCCCGGTCAGGGTCGAGAAGGACAAGATCGACATCGAGGACGGACCCATCCGAAAGCGAGGCCTTGCCTGTCTTTTCGCGCATTACGTGGGCGTTCGTGACGATGTAACCATCCTTGCTGATCAGAAATCCTGAACCCCGGGGCCTGTCATCGGTAATGATCGTCACGATGGCCGGTTTTACGGCCTTTATGATCACCGACAGGTCGTTGGCCCTGGTGGACCGAAAGGGATTGAAACGGCTGAAGCCGAAAACGAACGCGGCAGTCAGCAGAATGACGAGAAAAGGGATACCTAGGAGGAAGACTGTTCTTCTCTGGGAAGTATTTTTCGGTGTGCGGGCCACAGCAACGGGGATATCGCCTGTGATGTGGGAGGTCTCGTCCTGTTTGCTCGCAGGCATACTGGAGCTTGCCAGGAAATATCTCTTGACGGACTCGTAGGCCCAATTGATCTCCTTGACATCATTCCAGGAAGACTCCCGGGCTACGAGAAGACGGTAGGCCTTCTCGGCATCTTCGAAGGTCGATCGTTCATTTAGTCCAAGGATGTCAAAGGAACGCTTTGTATTTGCATCCATGAGATTGCGCCGATGAAATATAATAGACGATTGAGGACATTTGTCAACAAAATCGGTGAATACAGGGGTCGATTGCCGTGAATGGAGGTGCGCTGTCGGGAAAACGGGACAGCAGGGATGTGGCCACTAACCCTTCCATTGTTCTGGCTTTGTTGCCGTGAATCTTGTTCCGGGCAGTCTTGTAGAACCGAAGCTTATGGGCAGAAGCTTGAGTTTATCGGCACTGGTTGTCTTCCTTTCATTGGTCTTTTGGGGATGGGTACTGGGACCGATTGGCATGATTCTCTCGGTGCCCATGACCAGTCTTGTCAAGATGGCTCTGGAAAGTTATGAAGGCACGCGGGGAATCGCCATCATGTTGGAGTCCCGTGCCGAGGACGAGTGAATCGAAGAGTTGTAGGGACAAAGAATAGTATGCGAAGAAAAGAAAGGTCGATGAGATTCAAAAGGCTCAAAAAGTTTCTGAAGAGTTTCGGTCTCCTCTGGCAGGCTCTAAAGAAATTCAATGGTGACAATGGCTTTTTTTTATCGTCGGGGATTACCTTTAATATCCTTATCAACCTGATTCCTTTTATTCTCCTGCTATTAGCACTGGTCGGCACTTATCTCTACAACGACCAGGAAGTGCTCAGTCATATTCGTCACTATTTCAGTAACGTTGCTCCGGTGTTGGATCCAGAGATCATGAAGAACCTTATGGACGTTATTCAGAACCGCCAGATCGTGGGAATCCTGGGGTTTGGAGGCCTGCTCTGGTTCTCCACCTGGGTCTTCGCGTCCCTGCGGATCGCTCTCAATATCGTGTTCCGGATACAGGAGGGCAGGGGGATTTTGCTTGGAATCGGCACTGATGTCGTGATGATCCTTCTGGCCGGGATTCTTCTCCTCGTGAGCATGATTCTCAGCTCTGCGGTCGCCTTTCTGCAGGGTTACCAGGGACAACTGCCCGTGGTCATAGGGCCGACCATCCAATGGACACTGAAATACCTGTTCCCCTTCTTTCTCAGCTATTCCATGTTCTTCCTGATCTATAGGATCATCCCCAATACGAGGGTCGAGTCCAAATCCGCCCTGCAGGCGGCCCTGTTTACCGGCCTACTCTGGGAACTGGCTAAACATCTTTTTGGCTGGTATGTTATCCATCTGGCAAGATACTCCATTATTTACGGCTCGTTAAGCACCCTGGTCATTTTCGTTTTCTGGGTGTATTACTCCTCAACGATCCTCGTTCTTGGAGCCGAGTTCGCCTATTTTTTGGAAGAAGAACGACGAAGGCCGGTGGGCGGCCTTTATTGACATCATCAACATGGTGTCATCCACGGGGTAATGTTCTGGCAACGGTCGGAACCTGACCTTGCTTGTCGCAAAAAACGACGACAAGCAAGGGTATAAAGCCGTTACAGAATAATTGCCGTTTCTGCGACAGACAAGAAACAATGTCTACCGTACCATAATAGAGGTGACCAGTTCCATGCACGTGACGGGGAAA
>DIFE01000006.1:0-6238 GCA_002418985.1 Deltaproteobacteria bacterium UBA5756 | reverse complement strand
ATGGAGGTATATGATGGTGGAGAGTTTTGAAAGACAAGTCCAGACCAGGGCCATTCCTGCATTCAACATCCATAGGGCATTGAGATTGAAGGAGAGGGATCTCAACGAGGTTGTGAGAACACTGGAGGGTGTGTTGCCCCGGTACATGGACGGTAATATTGACACAAAGGTAATACTCTCGGAGGTGGATCTGAGGATCATGGCCGACATTGCCCTTGTGCATCAGGCCATGATAAATCTTGTAAAGAATGCAATGGACGCAATGCCGAACGGGGGAAGCTTCTCGATTGAAACCAGCCGGGCCAATATGCAAAATGTGTCTATAGCTGACGGGCGCAATGGCAATGGGAGTCCCTGCGCTTTTATCTCCTTTGTCGATACAGGCGATGGTATTGACGAGAAAATCAAGGGGAGGATCTTTGAGCCGTCCTTTACAACGAAAAGAGGTAACGCCGCAGGCCTTGGGCTCCCGATAGCTCATCATATTATCATGTTGCATGGCGGAAGCATGAATGTAGAGAGCGCGGTCGGACGCGGCACTGCAATAAACGTATATCTGCCTCTTGTAAGCTTTGGGTCGACAAATAGAAGACCAATAGCCCTACCGGATCGAATTACGGGAATATAATGCATGCAGTGTCGTTGCGGTCATTAGATCGTATTTCTCACAGGATGGATAAGCCCGCCATCCTTGTCGCAAAAAAGTGCGACAGGCCGTTGTATTCAAAGGCTACACCATAATCGTTGATTATGCGACATACAGAAAAAAGGGTCTGTTGTATTATTAATTTACGAAGTCCGACGGCAACGGATCGTTGTTGGTTGTATGCCGCACAAGGGTATTTGTAGAGAAAGGTGGATAGAGCAGGACGGGTTGGGCATGAAGACGGTACGGAGTACGGAATCGATGGGAGTTGAGGCACCTCGCGACGGACCTCAACACGCCTCTGACATCGTGTCGCTCGGAGGATCGGGTATGATGGGATTGCTGGTGTATGGATCGGGCACCCATGAATAGCGGCTTTGAGTTGAGGAGTATAACGGGGCAACAAAACATCCAAAGAAAAGGGGTAGATCATGAAAAGAAAGTCATTAATTTTGGTTCTTATACTCGCCGTGACGACGCTGTCCCTGGGAGGCTGCGGATGCTTCTACCAGCAGATGAAGGGAGAGACACCGCCGCCTGCGGCACCTCCCGCAGTGGTTACGCCGCCCGAAACGAAACCTGTGGTTCCTGTGGCTCCACCCGTTGTGGCAATGCTGAAGGATATCAATTTCGACTTCGACAAGTACAACATCAGAGAGGGAGATGCCGCGATCCTCAAAGAGAACCTCAACTGGTTCAAGGCACAGGAGAACAGCGGTAAGAAGGTCAGGGTCGAAGGTCACTGCGATGAAAGAGGCACGGTGGAATACAACCTTGTTCTCGGTCAAAAAAGGGCCGACTCCGCGAAGAACTTTCTTGTCAACCTTGGCGTAGACGGCAGGCTGCTTGAAACGATCAGCTACGGGAAGGAAAAACCGCTGGATCCGGCACACAACGAAGAGGCTTGGGCAAAAAACAGAAGGGTCCACTTCCAGCCCATGCAATAACCGGGACGCTCACGAGAGGGGGATCCAGGCGGTCCCCCTCTCAATTTGCAGAGCTTATAGTTAACATAATATCCATTATCAGCATATACGGAAAACCCGACCTTGGCAGGAACAGCAGTATTTTCTTAATTTTCAGTAGGTTCCAATGATTCGATAATACAACCTCATTTTCTTCAATGATTGTTGTTGACACCGGACCGTAATTCTTCTCTAATATAGTATCAGACTCCCTGCAAATTGATGGATACTCTTATGAATAACGATATTAGAGACTTATACTCACTAGTTGATCTCCGACTTGATAATATCGCTGAAAAGATATTGTTATCAAAGGTAAATGACGATGACGAGGTATACTCGAAGATTCTGTCACATGTTGAGGATATCTTCATCCAGGCTGCACTAAAGATATCCGGCAACAATATATCCAAAGCTGCCAGGCTTCTTGGGATAAACAGGAACACCCTGAGCAAAAAGCTCAGGGTGTCTGAACACAGCACCTGATAAATACAGAATGGCTACCCGGCGACGTATTTTGCTATAAGGTCGCCGACTTCCTTCGTTCCCATGCCCATTTTACCAGCTTCCATTGAGGCCAGATCGTTCTTTATCGCCTTTTGAACCGCATTCTCTATTGACGCCGACGCGTCCGTCAGCGACAGGAACTCGAGCATCATCCCTCCGGCGAGTATCGCCGCAACGGGGTTTATTACATTCTTTCCCGTGTATTTCGGTGCAGACCCGCCGATCGGCTCGTACATCGAAACGCCTTCGGGGTTGATGTTCCCGCCGCAGGCGACCCCCATACCTCCCTGAATCATCGCCCCGAGGTCGGTGATTATGTCCCCGAACATGTTATCCGTTACAATTACATCGAACCATTCGGGGTTCTTTACCATCCACATGCATGTCGCGTCGACGTGGGCGTAGTCCGTCTTTATGTCCGTATACTCCGTCGCCACTTCGTAGAAGGCCCGCTCCCAGAGATTGAATGCGAAGGTAAGGACGTTTGTTTTGCCGCAAAGAGTAAGTTTCTTCTCCCTGTTTCGCTTCCTTGCGTACTCAAAGGCGAATCGCAGGCACCTTTCCACCCCTTTGCGGGTATTGATCGATTCCTGCACCGCAACCTCGTCTTTCGTCCCTTTCTTGAGGACACCGCCGGAACCCGTGTAGAGTCCTTCGGTGTTTTCCCTTACAACCACAAAGTCTATTTCCTTCGGCCCCTTGTCTTTTAAAGGTGTTTCGACTCCCTCGTAGAGCTTGACCGGTCTGAGATTGATGTATTGGTCGAGTTCGAATCGCGTCCTCAGCAGTATGTCCTTCTCGAGGATGCCCGGCTTCACGTCCGGATGGCCGATTGCACCCAGATATAGGGCATCGAATCCCTTGAACTCGTTCAAGATGCTGTCGGGCAGGGTTTCGCCCGTCCTCTTGTACCGCTCTCCCCCGATGTCGTAATATGTCAGCTTTAGTGAGAAGCCAAACTTCTTTGAAGCAGCCGTAAGAACCTTGATCCCTTCCGCTATAACTTCAGGCCCGGTACCATCCCCTGGTATGACACCGATATTGAATTCCTTTGACATTGAAACCTCCTGCTGTTTATTTAAACTATCAAAGCCTTCTTTCCGATATCTTTGCGGTAGTACATACCGTCGAATTCGATGAGACTCACGGCGTCGTAAGCTTTTCGGATCGCCTCTTCATAATTGCGGCCCATCGCCGTGACACCAAGGACCCGGCCGCCTGCGGTATGGTACTCAGTGCCGACCTTCTTCGTGCCGGCGTGAAAAACCATGACATCATCTCTTGCGGCCAGTCTGTCCAACCCATGAATAACTTTACCTCTTTCTGGCTTTTCCGGATAGCCTCTCGAAGCGATGACAACGCAGACGCTTACTCCTTCCTTCCATTTTATCTCTTTTATATCCGCGAGCTTTCCTTCGACACACGCCATAAGGACGGGTAAGAGATCACTTTCCATTTTAAAGATGATGGGTTGCGTCTCCGGGTCGCCAAAACGCGCGTTGAATTCGATTACATAGGGTTTCCCCCCCGAAAGCATCAAGCCTCCGTAAAGGACTCCCTTGTACGGGATGTCTTTTTCCCTCATGGCCGCTATCGTCTTGAGCATGATATCACGGCGTATCTCTTCTTCCATAGCCTCATCGAGGAAAGGAATGGGCGTGTAGGCCCCCATCCCGCCCGTATTCGGCCCGAGATCGTTGTCCAGAAGAGGTTTATGGTCCTGAGAGACCGGCATGGGAAGAATTGTCATTCCATCGGCAAAGGCCAGGTAGGAGGCCTCGATGCCGGGCAGAAAGTCCTCGATAACCACCTTTTTGCCGGCGTCGCCGTAGATGCCGTTTATCATAAGTTCTTTCAGAACCGATTCACCCTCCGCAACGTCATTGATGACGTAGGCGCCCTTCCCCGCACAAAGACCGTCCGCTTTAATGACAAAGGGCGCCTGCTTTTCGAGTATGTATCTCAGGGCCTTTGCGTGGTCGTCGAAGACCTGAAAGGGCGCGGTGGGAACACCGCTCGCCTTCATAAGCTCTTTTGAGAATATCTTGCTCGCTTCTATGGCTGCGCCTCGCGCCACGGGACCGAAAATGGGTATACCTTTCTTTTCGAAGGCATCGACAATACCCGCGGCAAGCGGTATTTCCGGTCCGACGACGACGAGACCGACCTTCATCTTTTCTGTAAAATCGATGAGACCTGCCGTATCGGCCACATTCAGATCGTGGCACTCGGCTACGTCCGAGATTCCGCCATTTCCAGGAATGCAGTAGAGCCGGTCCACATCATGCGATCCGGACAGTTTCCAGCAAATGGCATGTTCCCTTCCACCGGATCCGATTACAAGAACGTTCACAACCAACCTCCGGGATTTATTTAGATTTTCGACAAATAATCGGTAATGGCCCTGTCGTAGGCGCTTGTCAGGGCAAAGACCTTCCTGGCAAGGTAGAATCTCAACTCCTCCGTCGTGGCCCCGTCGTTGGCCGTCATGTTTTCGATGACCCTTACATAGTCTTCGGGGTCGACGACGACGGTAACATACTTGAAGTTCTTTGCGGCTGCGCGGATCATGGAGGGGCCGCCGATATCTATATTTTCGATTGCGTCTTCAAATGTACACCCTTTGCTTACAACTTCAATGAAGGGGTAGAGATTGACGACGATCATGTCGATATGGCTGATCCCGTGAGTCTTCATCGCCTTCTGGTGCTCCTCGTTGTCCCTGATGTTGAGGATCCCGCCGTGGACCTTCGGGTGCAGCGTTTTCACCCGGCCATCCATGATCTCCGGAAACCCCGTATAAGCGCTGACTTCGATAGGATTCACACCGATGCCTTCCAGGTATTTCTTCGTACCCCCGGTCGACAGTATTTCGACGCCCATCTTTGTGAGGAACAACGCCAGGTCAGATAAACCCGCCTTGCTTGAAACACTGACCACGGCACGTTTGATTTTCATAACACCCTCCTCCAAACGATATAATCAAGGAATAATCCGGCTAAAGAATTGAGGAAAAAGACCCGTCTGCCGTTCTCTAAGGTCTAATAGTAAATGTTGGATTGTCCCTTTGTCAATATGATTCTATGGCTTGTATGAACCAGGGAGGTAGAAGAGGGGTCAGGCTATAACGTAGAAAAGGGCGTCACCGAGCACATAGCTCCTGATGACACCTTCTTTCTCCAGCACCTTCAGCCTGGTTTTTGCCTGGAAATGAGACAGGCCGGTAACCTTAACCATATCATCGAAAGTAAGGGGTCGCCTTCTCAAGGTTTCCAGAATGATATTTGTCCATTCCGCCTGCGCCGGCATTTCCGTCGCCTTATCAAAAGAGCAGATGACCTCGCAGGCAGGACCGAAAAGTCCGCATATCGCCGTCAATTCGCTTTCTTCCAATCTGCCGGCGGTCTCTTCGCTCGGAGGCCGGGTAACCGTGTTCAGTTGTATCCTGTCCACGTTGAGGGCGGCTACGATCTGAGCCATCTTCTTCAATTCGTCGGGGTCGTCGTTGACCTTCCTGATAAGCATGATCTCAAGCCAGATCTTCTTCGAATATTCTTTCCGGAAGATCGTCAGGCCTTCCAGTATCTTTTCTACATCAAGTGAAGGATGGGGCCTATTGATGCGTTTAAAGACATCCTCGCTGACAGCGTCGAGCGACGGCAGAACGATGTCGGCTTCCGCAAGGTCTCTGCGGACATCCTCATCCCAAAGAAGTGAACCGTTCGTGATGACGGCAACCGGGATGGAGATACTTTTCTTCAACTCCCTTATCATCACGCCCAGGTCTGAATTGAGCGTCGGTTCACCGGACCCTGAAAAAGTGACTATATCGATCGTTTTCCCGGTGGAAACCGCGTCGATCACCTGGCCGGTGACTATCCGCGGATCGTAAAAGCTTCTCCGTCGTATCTCCTTGTCGGTGGTCTTGCCTATTTGACAGTAGATACAGTCGTAGCTGCAATATTTTGGCGGTATGATGTCGACGCCAAGCGAAAAACCGAGCCTTCTTGAAGGGACAGGACCGAATACGTGCTGCATATGAATAAGATAATATACAATCTGCCGTCAAATTAGAATAGAAATCCTATCGCTCTTCTGGAGTTTCCCCAGTTTTTCCCTC
>DIFE01000011.1 GCA_002418985.1 Deltaproteobacteria bacterium UBA5756 | reverse complement strand
TCGTTTATGAGACACTACACTAGCCGGTTCATAAACTATCTCCCCACATACCATTGGCCGGCTTTTTCCAGACCGCTCCTTACTGAGTACTGCGGTTCATAACTGAGTAGCATCTTCGCCTTATTGATATCAGCCAGGGAATGACGAATGTCACCAGGACGGAAATCCCGGTATATGGGTTTTGTCTGCGCTGTGTCCGGAGATAGGCCAGCCACATTGCTACGAATTAATTCAAAAAGCTCATTTAACGTGGTGCGTTCACCATAAGCAATGTTGTAGACCTGATCGATGGCTTCTGACTCGTCTGTGCAGGCCGCGAGGAGGTTTGCCTGCACGACATTCTCAACATAGCAGAAGTCTCGGCTGGTTTCTCCATCACCATAGATGTAAACCTCGTCGCCCTTGCTCAGAGCAGCGAACCACCTGGGGATGACGGCCGCATAGGGACCATTGGGATCCTGACGGGGGCCAAAAACATTGAAGTAACGGAGGCCTATACTTTGAAGCCCATACACCCTTGCGAAAACGTCTGCGTACGCTTCATTCATCTTTTTCGTCACGGCATACGGCGACAAAGGATGGCCGACCTTTCCTTCCACCTTGGGCAACTCGGGATGATCACCATATACAGAACTTGACGTGGCGTAGACAAAGCGCTTTATCTTTGTATCCTTTGCCGCTACCATCATATTCAGATAACCGATCAAATTATGTTCATTTGTGGCAATCGGATTCTCAATCGAACGCGGAACAGAACCAAGGGCAGCCTGATGCAATACGTAATCAACCCCATGGCAGGCTTGCGTGCATGTTTGATGGTTCCGTATGTCTCCCTCTGTGAAGACAAAGTTGCTCCACTGCTGCGGTGTGACGAGCGATTTTACTTCCTTAAGATTGCTCACATTCCCAGTGATAAAATTATCCAGCCCAATCACTTTCTGATTCAATTTGAGGAGTTCTTCGAGTAGGTTAGAGCCAACGAAACCGGCAACACCTGTAATGAGCCAGGTCCGTGGTTCTTTCATCAGGACCGATTTCAAAGTATTGTAGATCATTTTATAAGTTGGTTCCTCCAGCT
The DNA here is from genome assembly GCA_002418985.1 of Deltaproteobacteria bacterium UBA5756. Lineage (GTDB taxonomy): Bacteria > Desulfobacterota > Syntrophorhabdia > Syntrophorhabdales > Syntrophorhabdaceae > Delta-02. The sequence continues at coordinate 25,726 of DIFE01000011.1, read as the reverse complement.
CAGAAAAACATTTTCCTTAATCACATGTCCGACATCAATGAGGGGTTAGAATCGAAATTGATATGATTGAAAATCATGCGGCGTGGCAATGAACATCAAATAGGATGACGATGGTTTATCCTATGAAAAGAAAGTTCCCGTCTTTTTTATCGTATAGGATATAGACTCTTCATCTAACAACGGTTCGATGGGCAAGCTCAGCGCACATTTAGTCGCCCCCTCTGATTCTGTCAACCCATCGCACACATAACACATATTACTAAAAACTCTCATTTTATGAACCGAAACAGGATAATAAACCATACTATCAATGCCGGCTTTTTTCAGATGAACTTGCAGGGAATCGCGTTGGCCACCGAGAACTCGGAGAGTGAATTGGTGGAAAACGTGAGAGTTAATGGCTAAGGGCGAATGGCTAAGGGCTAAGGGTAGGACAATACCCTCAATATCTTTAAGCCCGTCGGTGTAGAGTTGAGCGATTTGGCGGCGACGGGCGTTGAATTCGTCTATGTATTTTAATTTGGCAAGAAGAATGGCCGCCTGGAGGGTATCAAGCCTTGCGTTGTACCCTATATGGTCAACGTTATATTTGTCTTTACCGCCATGTTTGATGAGCATACGAATGAGACCGTCGAGTTCGTCATCATTCGTCGTGATGGCACCAGCATCACCAAATCCACCAAGATTCTTACTCGGAAAAAAGCTGAAACACCCAACATCTCCTACACTCCCCACCATTTGCCATTTGCCATTAGCCGTTTGCCCTTCGCCGTCTTCTATTTGCCCTTCGCCATTAGCCAGTCTTGTTTTCGCTCCAAACGCCTGTGCACAATCCTCAATGACAAACAAGCCATGCTCCCGAGCGACGGCCATGATCTCATCCATCTGGCAGGATTGGCCATATAAATGAACGGGCAAGATGCCAACGACATGAGGCAGGCTAAGGGCTAAGGGCGAAAGGCTAAGGGAATTTGAAGATAGGCTATGGGGGGCTATAGGCGAAAGGCTATGGGGAAAGGACTCCAGGCAGAAGCGGATGAGATCTGGATTGATGTTGTAGGTTATTGGGTCTATGTCTACGAAGAGGGGGGTGGCTCCGGCGCGGAGGATGGCGTCGCCTGTGGCGGTGAAAGTGAAGGGGGTGGTAATGATGAGGTCGGAGCGGTCGAAGTATTCCTGGCCTTTGGTCTTGATAGCCAAGGCGCGCAAGGCTACTACAAGGGCATCGGTACCCGAGGAAGTTCCCGCACAATGACCTACACCGATATACCTGGCAACCGCCTCCTCAAATTCGGTGACCTCCGGGCCGAGAATCCATTGCTGGTGTTCTAGACAGCGGGCTATGGCGGCATCGATGTCTTCCTTCATGTAAAGATATTCGGCTTTTAGATCTAGCATTGGAATGTGCATTTTAGAACCTTGGCTAAAGGCTAAGGGCGAATGGCTAAAGGGAAAGATGCTGCGGTTGAGTTGGGCTCAAGACGAACGACTAAAGGAACTGCATTGACTAAAGGCAAACTACTAAGAGGATTTTCCCTCAACCTTTCGCCCTTTGCCTTTAGCCATTAATTCAATGGTTAAAGGTTTTGGAGCGGGCTGATATTAGTCTGGATAGCATGCCTGATATTTCCAGGCACTTCTCCTCGAGCTCTCTGAATGTTGTCTCATCTATGTAATTGACCTCGTGAGCAATTATTAGTTGTGTCAAGAGTTCCGCGGCTGAGCCTTTGGCGATGTACAAATAGCGGACGGCTTCCTTGTCTGTATCGCGCTCGTCACCTTCTGCAATATTGCTTGGGATGGAAACGCTTGAACGTCTTACCTGGTCCCTCAGCCCGTAATCTTTTCCAAACATTCCCTGTTCGGTTATCTTATAAATTTGAACAGCCAGATCCTTGCTTTTTTGCCAAACCTTCAGGCCCTGGAACCCGTCTCTACCCATGAATCTCCTACTTTTCTCGAACAATAATGAACTGCCCATCTCTCAAAGCGTACACATTCCGGCAAGACGAGCATACCGTAGTCACCTCACCCTTCGCCACTAGCCCTTCGCCATTGGCCTCCGACCTAATCGTTCCTTCGCCTTTAGCCTTTAGCCCTTCGCCATTAGCCTTCAACGTTGTCCCACATTTGCACGTCCAACCAACCTGCTGTGCTGGCACGCCAGCGACTATCGCGTAATCAGGGACATCGGACTTGACAACCGCACCGGCCGCAATTAGGGCATATCTGCCTATTGTTGCCCCGCAGACGATGGTGGCGTTGGCGCCTATTGTGGCTCCGCGCTTGACGAGTGTCGGTCGGAACTCGTGTTTGCGTTCGATAAAAGCCCGGGGATTATACACATTGGTAAAGACGCATGACGGCCCACAGAAGACCTCGTCTTCAAGGACCACGCCTTTGTAAACGGACACGTTGTTTTGAACTTTGCAGCGATTCCCGATGGTGACATCCCGTTCGATACATACGTTTTGACCTATGATGCAATCCCAGCCAATCTTTGCACCACTCATAATATGAGAAAAGTGCCAGACCTTTGTCCCCGCACCAATATTCACATTCTCATCAATGAACGAGCTTCGGTGAACGAAATATTCCATTTCAATTCCTTATCCTGCGATTGTTTTGAAAAGACTGCTAATACGTTCTCCCGCATGGCCATCACCATAGACACGGGTCCACGGACCGGTTGCTGTCGTGTTGAGCTTTCTTTCAGCCACGTCTATTATCTCAAGGTCGCTCTTTCCCGTGAGTGTGGCCCAACCTGAATCGACCAGTTCCACCCACTCAACCTCATTCCTTGGTATGATACATGGTGTATGCAAAAAGTAGCTCTCTTTCTGAACACCTCCAGAATCGGTGATCGTCAAGCTGGCATTTGCCTCAAGGGCAATCATGTCCTTGTAGGAAACTGGATCGTGTATGATAAGATTTTTTGACTGTTTTCCATTGGTGAGATTTAGTCCGGTCAGTACTTTTTTGGTCCGTGGATGTGCGGGGAAGAACACCTTAATACCTTTTTGGCCAAAATAATCAAGGGCAAACATGATGCCCCGCATATTCTCTTCAATGTCCGTATTTTCCGGACGGTGGATGGTGGCAAGAATATACGACTTCCTGTTCAGACCATATTTATCAAGTATTGCTGCTTCATTGATAAGAGTGCGTGACTCTAAGATCAGGTCAAACATCACATCGCCTACGTTAATCACCAGCGGGGATGAGTGCGGCGCAGTGGAGGGTGAAGAGTAAATGGACGGACTTGTTATATTTGACGCAGTATTGAGACCTGCAAGTTTACCATCGTTAAATATGTTGGTAAAATTTTCCTTTCTGAGGTTGTTCACCGCAGTTACAGACGGGCAAAGCAGGAGTGAGGACACATGATCTGTGAGCACCCGGTTAATCTCTTCGGGCATGCCCTTATTGTAGCTTCTAAGCCCCGCTTCAACATGGGCCACCGGTATATGCAGCTTGGCAGCAGCCAGGGCACCGGCCAAAGTCGTATTTGTGTCCCCGTACACAATAACCCAGGCAGGTCGTTCCTGCAAAAGAACCTTTTCTATCTCAACCAGCATCTTCCCGGTCTGTGCACCGTGGTTCTCAGATCCAACCCCAAGAAAATAGTCCGGCCTCGGCAAAGAAAGCTCCTGAAAGAACACATCAGACATATTGAAGTCATAGTGCTGCCCCGTGTGAACCAATACACTCCTTACACTACTCTCACGCAATCTCCTACAGACAACACCAGCCTTTATAAACTGCGGCCTTGCTCCAACTATGTTTACAATTTTATTCATATGAAGAGTAAGGAGTGAGGATGGCTAACGGCTAATGGCTTAGGGCTAAGGGCTAAGGGCAATGAAGGGTTAGGGACGAGAGTTAGGGAAGAGATGAAAAAGAGTGTGGCATGATGTCTGGCCGGAGAGGGTTCGGTTGTCCGGGAAGAGGTTGACTTTTACATCATAGCCCTTAGCCCTTAGCCCTTAGCCCTTAGCCCTTTGCCCTTAGCCCTTTGCCCTTAGCGTCGGATGATACTCCCCCTTGAGCCCTATCGGCGTTGCTTCCCTGATATTATGCGCTATATCAATGCAGGGTCTGACATCGGCGAGTCCGAAACCATTGCCTTTCAATATTTGTTCGTAACTCACCGTGTGAAGGTCGGCGAATCCGTCTGAGAATTCAATTTCCTTGCCATCTACTGTTATGGAGCGGTACGTGGTTTTGTTCGCCAACTTCGCTTCCTGAGGGAGGTCGTTACTATCCAGAGACAGAAACCATCTGACCCGTGCTCTTTCCAACTCCAGATAACCAGCGGCTTTGGTCGGCTCCAGGAGATGGACAATGTTCTCCTGAACACCGCCGAATACCCACTGAAGCATATCGAAAAAGTGAATGCCGATGTTTGTGGCAACCCCTCCGGATTTGTCTATGCTGCCTTTCCACGAGACGAGGTACCATCGGCCGCGGGAGGTGATGTAGGTTAGGTCGATGTCGTATTTCGGGCTAAGGGCTAAGGGCGAAGGGCTAAAGGGTGAAGGGTTTGAATCAGCTTTTTCCTTTAGGGCGATTATGGAGGGGTGGTGTCTTAGCTGGAGGATGGTGTTTACCTTTTTGCCGCTTTCCTTTTCCAGCTCGGCCAATGCGTCTATGTTCCACGGATTCAGGACGAGGGGCTTTTCGCATATTGCGTTAGCACCTACCCGCAGTGCAAATCTCACATGGGCGTCGTGGAGATAGTTGGGTGACGCAATGCTTACGTAATGGATCCTTCTGTCTTCGCCTTGACGTTTAAGCATTTCCACGTATCGATCAAATCGTTCGAATTCAACGAAAAAGGTTGAATTTGGGAAATGACTATCGATAATACCGACAGCATCGTGAGGGTCCAATGCAGCAACAAGGGTATTCCCGGTATCTTTGATCGCCTTCATATGCCGGGGAGCAATATACCCGGCCGCACCGATAAGGGCAAAATTATATATTTGGCTTAAACCTCTCTATGCTGAATAGCACAATTTATTCTTTCCCTTGATCACATTCCTCGTGTCAACGACGGGTACCTGGAGAGAATCGAAATCGATTTCCTTGAAATCATCATGCGGTGTGGCGATGACGATCAAGTCGTAGCCGTTGTCGATCCCGGACGACCTTCTCCCTGCGAACTGCGGGAATTCGCGCGTCAGCCTGATCATGGGTATATACGGGTCGTGATAGGAGACTGTTGCACCCAGCGCTTCAAGCTTTTCCATTAAGCGGTACGAAGGGGATTCCCTGTCGTCATCTACATTTGCCTTGTAGGCAAGGCCGAGGATAAGAATATGAGAACCTCTGACCGTTTTTCCTGCATCGTTGAGTGCCAGTATTGCCTTGTCGACAACGTAGGCGGGCATGGACGTATTGATCTCGCCGGCGAGCTCAATGAAACGCGTTACAAAATCATATTCCCGAGCCTTCCACGTGAGATAGAAAGGATCGATGGGGATACAGTGGCCGCCGAGGCCCGGTCCGGGATAAAAAGCCTGGAAGCCAAAGGGCTTCGTCTTTGCCGCTTCGATCACTTCCCAGACATCAATGCCCATCTTGTCGAAGAGCATCTTCAATTCATTTATGAGCGCAATGTTAACGGAACGGTAAATGTTCTCGAGAAGTTTCGTTGCCTCGGCCACCTTGGTGGATGAAACGGGTACTGTATTGAGAACAATTTGATCATAGAGTGCCCTGGCCGCTTCAAGGCACCGCGGCGTGTAGCCGCCAACTACCTTTGGTATCGTCCTTGTCGAATGCGTGCCGTTGTTCGGATCTTCCCGTTCCGGTGAAAAGGCGAGATGGAAATCCTCGCCTGCCTTGAGCCCTGACTCCTCCAGTATAGCCCGCATATCCTCGTCGGTCGTGCCGGGGTATGTCGTTGATTCGAGGACAATAAGCTTCCCTATCCTGAGATACTTGGCGACCATTCTTGCAGTATTGAAAACATAACTCATATCAGGCTCCCGATACCTGTTGAGCGGTGTCGGGACGCACATGAGAATACAGTCCATATTTGCCAACAACGAGAAATCGTTTGTTGGCGCAAAAATCAGTTCTGCTGTGCCATCAGCCCTTGGCCCTGAGCCCTTAGCCAGTCTTGAAGCATCTATATGCCGGATATAGCTCTTGCCATCTTTCAGCATGGCAATCTTTTCACCATCAACGTCAAAGCCAGTAACGTGGAAGCCCGCTCTACAGAACTCGATGACAAGAGGCAAACCGACATATCCCAACCCGATGACACCGATCTTTGTCTCTTTATCTACTATCCTTTCAATAAGATCCATAGACATTCTCTCCCTATACCGCTCTATCGCCCATCGCGTCTTCACAACAACCGAACTCTGTTCTCGAGATCGAATCCGATACCGCCGACCGTGACCTCAAGATGGATAACGATATTCAGTTTCCTTCCTACACTTCCGCCATCGGGCTGTCGTGAACCACTACGAGGGATTGACTCCTCTTCGGAATGCTTAAGAAACTGCTGCCTGATGGACCGGAATCAAATGAGCGATGAGCCTCGCGCTTTCAACATAGCAGAACCATCTTCATTTCTTCCTGTCCCGTTTTGCTTCTTCTCTGGGCAATTTGTCGCTGACATAAATGACTTGATCGCAGCAAATCGCGAGATAGCTGCTTTGAAAGTAGACGATTTCAGCCTCTCTTCCGCAATACGGGCAGCTGGTTTTGGTCAGGCATTTATTAGAATCTCTTCTAACCACTAATCAACTCTTGAATTCTGTTCCCTTGAGAAAAAACAGCTTCAGCAAAGAGCAATCGTATGTCGAGACGATAAATCTAAACCTGTCTGGCTGCTTAAGAAATAGGACGGCAAGCCCCGTGATTAAACTCAGCGCCGCCGACCGTGGCGGCAAGGCGGATAACTGTATCTGGCCTTTCGTCTTCGTGCATGTGTCTCTATTGCAGAACCAATGTTCTAATCCGTCAATGGGTTTCTCAAATATATACTTGCCTTCTTCAAATATGTAATCAGACCAGTAAGCGTTTTTTTCAGCATCTCAATTCGTTCCTGATAGTTTTCTGCTTCCCTATTATCGATGTAAGACAATTTCTGGGATATAATGAGCTGTGTTTCCAGTTCCGATGCTGAACCTAAAGCAATGTAAAGAAATTGAATAAACTCTTTTCCTGAGTTCCGGCTTGCTCCCTCAGCAATATTTGATGGAATTGAAACCGCAGCCCTTTTCATCTGAGCAATCAACCCATAAATCTCGTCTTCTGGGAAATTCTCGGTAAGTCTGTAGATATCCGTGACAAGATGTAGGCTTTTCTTCCAAACATCCAAATCTTTGTGGCTATTTATTCCATTATTATTCATCGCTATATTACTTTTCAAGATTCAGACACTAACCTGTCCTGCAATTCCTGTTATGAACGTCCTTTTCGCGTGTTGTGGCATCCTTGACACATCGATTATGCCGGTTCACAGCGACGAGAGGTACGCTGCCAGATTGACTTTGCGATTATTGATGCCAAGTTTTCTCCTTATATTATTTCGGTGGAAATTCACCGCAGCGCAGGACATCCGAAGCAACTGGCTTATTTCTTTTGTTATTTTGCCGCTCTTGATGAGATCGGCTATCTTCATTTCCCGTGGGGTGAGGTCGACGCTTCGTAAGCCCAGTTTTTCTAAAAATGGGGAAATGATGTGTTTGAGGTTCTCCTCAATTACATCGAGACAAGCCGCGCGAGGTGGATCCAATCCATACCGTTTCAATTCATCAATGTAGGGCTGCACCAATTTGTTTATGTTCCCCAGGATCTTGGCTTCCAGCTCGGCTTTTTCGCTTTCCCTCTCGTTCAGCAATACCCTGAGAGCGGCATTCATGTCCTGAAGGTTGGCCGATTTGATCGCCAGTTCCTCTTCCCTGTTCTTCAGCAGTTCTTCCGCCTTCTTTTGCTCGGTAATATCTTCATACATCTTCAGATACCCCCCGGTTGGCAACTGGATATGGATGATATGGACAGTTTTCTCTTGACCGTCCTTGCAAGTCACTACAAATGTCCACCGATCACCCTCCCTCAGGGAGACAGCGAATCCATCGATGTCTTTCCGCCATGCCGCGATCACCCGGGACCTGTATTCAGGGTCAGGGTAGGCCTTCGCAAACCAGGCATCCTCGTCGGGGAGATCGTCTAGATCATAACCGAACAGTTCCTCAAATTTGGCGTTCATATACGTGTAGTTCCTCTTGTCGTCCAGAAGCACGATGCCGGAAGGTGCGCTTTCGATAACAGCCAGGAGCCGCTGCATCTCTAATGCAAGTCTCTCCTCCATTTTCTTTCGTTTTGTTATGTTTCTCCACAGCGTATAGATGATCTGTCGTCCGTGGAAGGGGATTGTAGTGAGCGAGATATCAACCCACACGTCCTTCCCGTCGAAGGCATTGTGGTTCCACTCGAAACGGACAGCCCCTTCCTGCAGGACGGTATCGATCAATTCCTGAATCCTTTCCAACGAGATGCCCCCATCGAGCTGTCTCTCCGGGGATATGCTCACCGGGTGCAGACCCGTGAGTTGCTCTTTGGCCGGACACCGCAGGAATTTTAGAGCGGCTTCGCGGCAATCGATATACATGCAGGTGTCGCCATCGAGCAGAAACGCGGGGTCGATGGATCTTTCAAGGAAGAATTTCAGTCTTTGTTTTGGTTTGTTCATGACGTGTATACCTTAGTGGAATTTACCTTAGTGGAATTCTATTATGGTTACTCGAGTGTCGGGAGACCCAATACCTCTGTGCGAGGATCGAAAAAGCTGCGGTCCATCGCGCCCTATTGAGCATACCGGTACAACGGCAATGTTTGAAACCTGCTGACATTTTTCGATAGGCTACCGCCACAAGCCGTGAAGAAACGCTCCTTAACCTTCGAAATTACTTTCAACATATTGCATAGTTATTACCGTGAGGCACGTTTGACCAGGTATGTGGTCGCGTGCCATGAGGAGACCCCGATGTTTGATCAGAGATGAAATGCCCGTGTGGTTTCCACTTTACAGATTCTTTGTCTTAATACCGGTGTCACTACTCTTAATGACCCTGGTATTAAGAATGTTCGTTACCTTACCAGCCGACAGGAGGACGACAACACTACATCGTTGGTAACAATACACCCCAAAGATGGAGTTTTATACCGTGATCGTGTTGGATTGATCAACGTAGTTAACTACTAGCTTTATACTAGGTTAAATCTAGTCGTTAGAGCGTAGTCGCCACACGGCAACTCGAGGTCACCATTTGTGCCCGGTTCACGGTGACGACAGATAGGATGCCATGCCAGGTTTTAGTCTGATGTCATTTCTGTGATAATTGATTGCAAGGCAGGGTATCCGAAACAACTGGCTTATTTTTCCATTTTGATTTTGCCGCTCTTGATGAAGTCGGCTATCCTCATTGCCCGCCGTGTGAAAATCGACGCTTCGTAAGCCCGGTTACTCAAGAAATGGAAGATGATGCGCTTGAGATTCGATCGATCTTTCGAACAGGAGTCTGCCGCATGCAGTCCATCAGCCCTGTACCTGTGTCATGGACGTCAGACCGAAGTTGTCGATGATAAGGAGGTCCGGGTGGAAATACCTCCTTGGCTCTGTTACTGGAATGAACCTGGCAGCCCTTGACAGCCTTAAAGCGAGGATATACCATGATTCTCGATAGTGCTACGAAAGTTTTTCAACAAGCTGCCGCCAACAGGACATGAAACAAAAGCTCCATAGCCTTCAAAATCACTTTAAAGATACTGAAAGGCCGCTGTCGGGAGGCATGCTCGATCATACATATGGTGGCATGCCCTAATGTGATCCCGATGATTAACCAGCGATGGAATGACCTATGGGGTTCCCATCTTCTAAATTGTTTGTTTTAGTATTGCGTCACTACACCTAATGACCCCGGTGCCAGAAATGTTCATTATCTTCCCAGCTGTGCACGCAGTAAGCAAGCCAGCCAATTACCTCAACCTTATAGTCTTGTATACCGTCATGTGCGCGGTTGGTCAATGTAGTTAATTGCCAATTATATACTAGGTCCAATCTAGTAGGTAAGCACGATCGCCATACGACAATTCAATGGGTCGGAACCTGTACCTGCCGGTTCACAGCGACGAGAGGTACGCTGCCAGATTGACTTTGCGATTATTGATGCCAAGTTTTCTCCTTATATTATTTCTGTGAAAATTGACTGCAGCAGGGGACATCTGGAGCAACTGACTTATTTCCTTTGTCGTCTTGCCGCTCTTGATGAGATCAGCTATCCTTATATCCCGCGGGGTAAGGTCGGCGCTTCGTAAGCTCAGTTTTTCCATGAATGGAGAGATGATATGCTTGAGGTTCGCTTCGATTACATCGACGTAAGCCGTATGGGACGGGTCCAGTCGACATTGTCTCAATTCATCAACGTACGGCATCACCAGTTTATTTACGTTCCTCACGATCTTTGCCTCTAGTTCAGATTTGTCGTTCTCCCTCTGATTGAGTAACACCCTGAGAGCGGCATTCATGTCCTGAAGGTTGGCCGATTTGATCGCCAGTTCCTCTTCTCTGTTCTTCAGCAGTTCCTCTGCCTTCTTCTGTTCGGTAATGTCTTGATACGCCTTCAGATACTCCCCGGTTGGCAACTGCACATGAATGATATGAACGGTTTTCTCTCTACCATCCTTGCAGGTCGCCGTGAATGTCCACCTTTCGCCCTCTTTCAGGGATACATTGAATCCATCAATGTCTCTTTGCCATGCCTCGATCACCCGGGACCTGTATTCAGGGTCGGGGTAGGCTTTTGTGAACCAGGTGCTTTCGTCGGGGAGATCCCTCAGATCGTAACCGAACAGTTCCTGGAATTTGGCGTTCATGTACGTGCAATTCCTCTTCTCGTCCAGAAGCACGATGCCGGAAGGTGCGTTTTCGATAACAGCCAGGAACCGCTGCATCTCTAATGCGAGTCTCTCCTCCATTATCTTTTGTTCTCTTATGTTTCTCCACAGCGTATAGATGATCTGCTTGCCCCGTAAGGGTATTGCCGTAAAGGAAACATCAACCCACACATCCCTTCCATCGAAAGTATTGTGGTTCCAGTCGAAACGGATAGCGCCTTCGCTCAGCGCGGTATCGATCAATTCTTGTATCCTCTCCGACGACATTCTGCCATCGGGCTGTTTCTCCGGGGATATTTTCACGGGGTGCAGTCCCGTGAGTTGCTCTTTGGCGGGGCAACGCAGGAATTTCAGGGCAGCTTCGTTACAGTCGATATATGTGCAGGTGTCCCCATCGAGGAGAAACGCGGGGTCGACAGATCTTTCGAACAAGATCTTGAATCCTTCTTCTGATTCGTTCATGACGTTCATGGTTTAGGGGAATTCGTAAGGTCTGCGGAAATTTTTCGATAGGCTACCGCCAAACAGACATGAAAAAAAGCTCCATAGCCTTCGAAATTACTTTTAAAATATTACAGGGTTACTGCCAGGCGGCATACTCGTCGCATGCCATGTGGTGACCTCGATGTTTGATCAGCGATGAAATAGCTCTATGCGGTTCCCACTTTATAAATGGTCTGTCTTCGTATCGGCGTCACTGCTCCCAATGACCCCGGGTATTAACAGTGTTCGTTATCTTATTATCCGACAGGAGGGCGACAACAGCATGTCGCTCGGTTCCTGACAGTCTTCTTTTCTTACCGAATCAGAGCAGACCGTCACATATCCTCTTCCGAAATAAACGATTTTCACTTCTTCCTCGCAAAAGGGATATCTGTTTTTGGCATCAGCATATTCATACTGACAAACCAATAAACGTTTGCTAGGCCAACTCTAACCAAACTGCTAAATTGGTAACAACACACCCCAAAGATGCAATTATATACCGTGATCGTCCGCGGCTGGTCAACGTAGTTAACTGCGAACGTTCTACTAGGTATAATCTAGCAGTGCAACTAATCGCCGCAAGCCAAACTCGATGGTCTGGATTTGTATCCGGTTCACATCGAGGAGAGGTACGCTGCCAGATTAACTTTCTGATTACTGATGCCAAGTTTTCGCCTGATATTATTCCTGTGGAAATTGACTGCGGCAGAAGATGTCTGAAATAATTGGCTTATTTCCTTTGTCGTCTTGCCGCTCTTGATAAGGTGGGCTATCCTCATTTCGCGCGGAGTGAGGTTGACGCTTCGCAACCCCAATTTCTTTAGAAATGGAGAAATGATGTGTTTGAGGTTCGCTTCGATGATATTGACATAAGCCCTGTGAGACGGGTTCAGTCGACATTGTTTCAATTCATCAACGTACGGCATCACCAGTTCATTTACGTTCTTCACGATCTTTGCCTCCAGTTCAGCCTTGTCGTTCTCCCTCTCCTTGAGTAACACCCTGAGGGCGGCATTCAAGTCTTGAAGGTTGGTAGATTTGATCGCCAGTTCAGCCTCCCGGCCTCTCAACAATTCTTCCGCTTTATTTTGTTCGGTAATATCTTCATACATCTTCAGATATCCCCCGGTTGGCAACTGGACATGAATGATATGAACAGTTTTTTTTCGACCGTCCTTGCAGGTCACCGTGAATGTCCACTTCTCGCCCTCTTTCAGGTAGATGGTGAATCCATCGATGTCTCTTTGCCATGCATCGATCACCCGGGACCTGTATTCAAGGTCAGGGTAGGCTTTCGCGAACCAGGTGCTCTCGTCAGGGAGATCCCGCGGATCATAACCAAACAATTCCTGGAATTTGGCGTTCATATATGTGCAATTCCTCTTCCCGTCAAGAAACACGATGCCGGAAGGTGCATTTTCGATGACGGTCATGAGCAGTTGCATCTCCGCTGCGAGTTTCTTCTCCAGTTTCTTTCGTTTTGTTATGTTTCTCCACAGCGTATAGATGCCCCGCCGACCCCGGAAAGGGATCGCGGTAAGCGAGATATCAACCCATACGTCCTTCCCATCGAAGGTAGTGTGGTTCCATTCGAAACGGATGGCTCCTTCCTCCAGGACGGCATCGATCAATTCCCGTATCCTCTCCGACGACATGCTGCCATCGGGCTGCCTCTCGGGGGATATTTTCACGGGGTGCAGTCCCGTGAGTTGCTCTTTGGCGGGACAACGCAGGAATTTCAGGGCAGCTTCGTTGCAGTCGATATATGTGCAGGTGTCCCCATCGAGGAGAAACGCGGGGTCGATGGATCTTTCGAACAGGAGTTTGAGTCTTTGTTCCGATTCGTTCATGGCCTCCACACCTTCCTGAAATTTAATTACATCATAAAGCGTGGATCGTGAGCTAAATTGGCAATTCCTGACTCACATGAGTGCACATTTAATTGACACCTCATCTTTTTAACAGCTTGACTCACTATATTCGGAAAAAGGATCACCTGCAAGATGTAGAATCAATTTACGGATAAAGCTATTTTACAGATCATTTTGGTAGATCCTTGTATCCAATATGATAACAAGGCGGCTATTCAAAGGGATTACGAAATTATGATGTGTCCAGTGACGGACGGGCGTGGGGCGTATTTCATAGGATATAAGGAGTCCCCCATGTTGCTCAGACTAAACGAAGTGGATGATACATGGGGAAAAGACAGCCTTCCTTCGCCCCTCCGGGCGATATAGTACGGCCTGATCCTTCTTTTCTTGAGGGATCAGGCCGCCCATCTTACCCTTCCCCCCGCTGGGAAAACCGGTTTTCAGAAGCAGGGGGTGACTTACATGGCAAAGCTGCTCTATAATGACAAAGAAAGGAGCGGGTGATTCTGGCTGGAGACACTATCACGATCTGCACGGAGTTTCGCGGCGGCCGGATGGATAACGTCCTCGTCGGGAACTCCTCGAAAAGTCGTAAATGTGGAAGATCCTTATCGCTTCACTGCCTGTTGCTCGCGGTTGTGTTCATAGGGATGTTCATTCCGGTCTTTCTTTGGGCTCAAGGACCCGTGCGGATTCACATCGAAGGGGTACAGGGCGCCGAACTGGAGAACGTCAAAGTGGCCTTGGCCCTCCCGGAGGGCCTCGTAAGAGACGGGGTGGTCAACGAAAGATGGCTGGAGCGTTTTCAGGAGCAGATACCCGAAAAAACGAGGGAGGCTCTGGAACCGTTCGGGCTCTATGACCCCGAGGTGACTGTATCCTCGGGACTCACAACGGGAGATGTTCACGAGGTTTATGTCTTCATTGAGCCCGGGGAACCCGTACGGGTCACGAGCGTCACCGTTGGCATCAAGGGTCCGGGCGAAAAGGAAGAGAGACTCCTGGATCTTGCCGCCGCTTTTCCCCTGCACATGGGGGAGACGCTGCGCCATAATGTTTATGAGAGCGCAAAGAACGATCTCCGGGCCAGGGCGGTAGAACTCGGTTATCTCGACGCCGATTTTTCCACCCACGAGATACGTGTCACCCCCGGCGAATTGAAGGCCGAGATCGAACTTGTCCTTCAAACCGGCCCCCTGTACTATTTCGGCGAGATAGACTTTTCCGGTGCGCCCCAGTACCCCCAATCCTTTTTCGGCCGCTACCTTGAGTTCAAGCCCGGTGATGTCTTCTCGCATCAAAAGGTCGCCCTGACGCAGCGAAACCTCGTCAATGCCGACCGCTTCAGACGAGTCATAATAATCCCCGACAAGGACGAAGCGACGGCGGATCACCGGGTACCTGTCCACATCAAGCTCGTGCCCTCCAAGCCGAAGCGGTTAAGGCTGGGCACCGGCTATGAAACCGACATCGGGATAAAGGGGACAATAAAATACGAGGATGTGAATTTTTTCGGGACAAGCCACAGATTTGAATCCCAGATGGACATCAGTCAACCCATTCAGGTTGTGGGGGCACGCTATATCATACCCCACGCAAAGGACACCCGGAGCTTCTCGTCGGTCAGTTTCAACATGAAGCGCGAAGATCAGAGGGACATATTCACTGAATCGATGACTGCGGAGTTCGAACGGGCACGGACCTTCGGCAAGGTAATGACAGGTTCCGTCTTTATCCAGATGTTGAAGGAACGTTCCGAGGCCGGCGATGACAGGACAAACACATTCTCCGTTCTGCCCGGCTTCCGCCTGTCGGGTATCTACTATGACAACATGATACGGCCGTCCAGGGGCTACAGGTACAAGACGGAGCTGAAAGGGACTCATCAGGCGATTGGCTCCGATACGGGACTCATCCAGTTTACCGGCGACGGCGGCCTCATCATACCTCTGCCGGCAAGGCTCTCCCTCCTCACATGGGGGAAAATAGGCTGGACGACGCAGAACGAACCGAATTCGGACCTGCCCATCCCCCTTCGCTTCTTTGCGGGTGGTGATCAAAGTGTCCGTGGATACGGGTACAAGACGCTTGGACCGGAGGATGAGAACGGCGATGTGGTTGGAGGCAAGAACCTCCTGGAGGGCAGTATAGAACTGGAGCGCGCCATAGCCAAGGATTGGGGTATTGCCGCATTCTACGACACGGGCAATGCCTTCAACAGTTTCTCGGATATGCGGCTGGCGCAGGGGGCCGGCATGGGCGTGCGATACTACAGCCCCATCGGCCCGATAAAGCTCGACATCGCCCGTCAGATCGGAGTGAAAGACCCGGATTTCAGGATCCATATATCGATAGGGTTCGGACTATGAGAAAGAGCCGCTTCGTCCTGTATGCGCTGTTGTTCCTCTTCCTCGCATTCACGGCGTCGTTCCTGTGGTCCATATACACCGTCACGGGCACTTCCTTCCTGCTCAAGGGGATAGCGCGCGTTCTTCCCGGCACTGTTGAGATGAAAGAGGTAACCGGCCGGATAGGATATTCACTCCACGTGGAAGGGCTAAAACTGCACCTTACGGACCTTGAGATAGCCGTGGATACCGCGGACCTCACATGGCAGCCCCTTTACCTCATTACCGGAAAACTGGCGATCACCAACCTTCGCATCCGCAACGTATCCGTCACGGACAGCAAACCCCCCGAAGACAAGCCTGTCGACCTCTTGCTGCCCACCGTCCCGAAATGGCTCACCATGTTGGAAGGCTGGGTCAATGAGTTCAGTGTCAGCAACGTGAAGTACATGAAGCCCGGCAGCGAACCTGTGAGCATCGACGGTGTTTCGGCAACTATCCTGTGGGATCGGGGCATACTCTCCCTGACCGGCGTGAAGGCGAAAACCGTGTACGGCAGCGCGACGGGTGCCGTAATGACCAACCTCTCACGGCCCGCCCTGCGCGCGCGCCTCACGATGACTCTTCAAAAAAGCGCGGCCGGTATCGATACCCTGAACCTTGACGCCAGGTTCCCGGCGTCGAAAGACGAGGAGCAGATTGCCGGGCCCCTGGTTCTGAAGGCTGCCGCCGGAACACAGGAACGTTACAGCCTTCAATGCCGTGTTGCCGTCACCCGTCACACCCTCAGGATCAGCGATGCAAAGCTTACGAAAAAACCCGGGAAAGGGATTGTCGAGGCAGCCGGGACGCTGGATCTTTCGGGAAACAAACCGGCGTTCACCTTCGCGGCAAAGCTCACCGGACTTGACCTTGCGCCCGAAGTCCCGACGGGTACGGGCCTCTCGGGGAACATCACCGTCACCGGAACCATGGAGGACTTCACCGGAACCGTCGATCTCAAAAACATCGGAACATCCTGGAAGCAAATCGCACTCAAAGGGGACCTTCGCGGCGACAGCAAACTCGTTGAACTTAAGGATCTTGAAGCGAAACTGCTCGGCGGCACAGTCCTCGGGCATATCGGCATATCGCGGGCACGGGACATGGCGTTGTCAGCCGGATTTACCGGAAAGAACCTGAATCCCGCCAGGATCAAGCCGGGCCTTGAGGGAAACCTGAATTTCGAAGCGAAAGGCCAGCTCCAGTTACCTGAAAATCGGCCCATGGAGGGCTCCCTTGTGGCCACCCTCAAGGAAAGCCGTTTTCAGAAACGGGCCATATCGGCTGATCTTGACGCCTCCTTCCGCAACGAAACCATAAAGATCAACGCATTGAACGCACGAGGGAATGGATTTGCAGCCACGGCCAGCGGCACGGTGCAGCAGCGCCTGTCCTATGAAGTACGGGTCGACGACGCCTCGAAGCTCCTGCCGGGAGCAACGGGAAGCCTTTTCGCGAACGGATGGGCACGCTGGCTGAAAAACGAACCGGCGGGCGTCATCACGGCACGGGGAAAGAATATTTCCTACGACCGGGTCGGGGTCTCATCTTTCAACGCTGTTGTACAGATGCCCGAGGGGTACAAAGGCATCGTTGCCGTTGACGCCACCGCCCGGAACGCATCCTATGACACCTTCCGGGCAAACACGGTCAACCTTAAGGTCGATGGCACGACAGGCGAGCACAGGATCGCTTTTGCCGTTACTTTCGACAAGGACAGGATAGACGCCCGGGCACAGGGGAAATATGCCGATGAGACCTGGCAGGGGACAATCCTGAAGGTGTCAGGAACCCAGGCCCCTTTCGGCCGGTGGGACCTTGCGGCACCGTCAACGGTCCATATCTCAAAAAAACGGATGTCCCTTTCGCCTTTTGCCCTGACGAGTGCGGCCGGGGAAAGGATCGACATGAGCGCCGACATCACGCTGGAACCCATAATCGGCTTCGCCGCCGCGCAATGGCGGCAGGTTAACCTTGCACGAGCGAGCAGGCTGACGGGACAGTCGAAGATTGAAGGCCGTACATCCGGTACATCCCGCGTGCAATGGCTCAGGGGCAAACGTATGGCCCTCTCGGGCGACGTCAATGCATCAGGTGCATTCTCGCAGGGGGCGATGAAGGTGAATGTCATCGGCGTGAACGGCAAGGTAAACTGGGACGGATCGGGACTCCTTGCGTCCTGCGACGTTGACCTTGGAGATAAGGGACGGATGAACGCCAGAATCTCTTCCAGGCGGCCCGCCGCCTTCTCTCTGCCGGATCAGGGGGCCTTTCAGACAAACTGGATGACCCTCGATATCGGCATGCTGCAGCCGATGCTCCCCGACGCCGTGCGTCTCAAGGGACGACTGTCGGGAGAGATCGCGGGGAACCTCCTGCCCGGCAACAGGTTCGACCTCACGGGGAAGACGGGCATATCGGATGGTTCCATCTCCTGGCGGAGCGACCAGGGCGAGATCGCGGCGCCGATCAGGCAGGCTGCTGTCGAGTGGACCTGGAAGGATACATTACTAAAAGGAAACGTAAATCTGGCACTGGGTCAATACGGCCATGCCGACGCCTCTTTCCAGATCCCCGTTGCCGCGAGACTCCCCCTCGCACTGGACAGCAAGAGCCCCACGCTGATCTCGGCCAGGGGCGCGATGCAGGAAAAGGGATTGCTTGCCGCGCTCTTTCCGGGCCTTGCCCAGGAAACCGGCGGGCAGGTTGACTTCGACCTCAGAGTGGGAGGAACCTTTGCTAATCCCCGGCTTGACGGCCGGCTCACCCTGAAGGGCGCAAGCGCCTACCTGCCGCCTGCGGGCATCCGTCTCAAAGATGTAAGCGCAGAGGCAATTTTCAACAACGACCGGATAAACATAGCCTCCTTCCTTGCCCGCTCCGGGTCAGGGTATATCGGGGGCAGCGGGGTGGTGCAACACGAAAACCTGCGGATCAGGACGCTTGAGGGAACCATAAAAGGCGAGCGCTTCCAGGCTGTCGATCTCCCCGAACTCCAGGCAGCGGTAAGCCCGCAGCTTACAGTGACAGGTGACGCGCAGAAGATCTCGGTCCGCGGCTCGCTTCTCATACCCGAAGCCCTCATCCGTGAAGAAAAGAAAGAGAACCTCGTCAAGCCAAGCCCCGATGTCGTGATCCAGGGCAGGAAGAAGGAACCGAAGCAGGTCTTCCCCTTCGCAATTGACGTTGTGATCGCCGTTGAGCTCGGCGACAAGGTGCTGGTAAAGGCATACGGCATCGACACAGGTTTAAGGGGCAAGGTCACCGTTACCATGAAGGACCCGAACGACATCCGGGCGAGCGGCAACATTTCCACAGTAAGAGGCAAGTTCGATGCCTACGGCGTTAAGCTCGATGTCAGAAGGGGGCGTATCGCCTTCGGCGGGGGCCCCGTCGACCAGGCAACTCTCGACGTTCTGGCCCTGCGCACGGTAAGCGACGTGTCCGCGGGCGTCCTCGTCACGGGAACACCGGCATCACCGCTCGTCAACCTTTACTCCGAACCTGCCATGCCGGATATGGACATCCTGAGCTACATCGTTCTCGGCAGACCAAGAGGTACCTCCGGCCAGGGCGATACGGCCCTTCTCGCCCGGGCCGCCAGCGCGCTCCTTACGTCCGGCAAGTCATCCACCATCCAAAAGCAGCTGGGGCTGGACGTCATCGATGTCGAATCGACAGGCGGAGATCTTTCCCAGTCGATAGTCAAGATCGGCAAATACCTCTCACCGAAACTCTACATCAGCTACGGCCGCTCGATCTACACCGGCGAGAATCTCTTCGGTCTCCGATACAGCCTCTCCAGACACGTGGATGTAGAAAGCACAATGGGCAACCAAAGCAGCGCCGTCATCTACTACAAAATCGAATTCAATTAAAAACCAAAAAACTTGTCTCACGCCCGCTTCACCCCCCTGGGGGGGGTTCGCTGGAGGCAATGAAGAAAGGATGGGGAGGAAGACAGAAACCTTCCCGGGAATTTGAGAATACTGAAATTCCCGGGAATCTTCGATCCCGCTGCGCGGGAAGGTGAAGAACCATGATATTTCCCTCAGACCTGTCCCACAACGATGACCACCACCCGGATACATCAATAGTGAATATCCGCCGAAGGCGTGCAAAGTGCGGNNGGATCTGGACGCAATTCTTTTAAAGCTTCCTCCCCAGCCTTTCTTCATTGCCTCCAGAGAGGAGCGCTAGCGACGAACGGGCGTGAGACAGTCTTTTGTCCTTTTCGTTCTCACTTCTTTTTACGGCCTTGAACACAAGGTGCCGATCAACTCCGCCGTTTTCTGGGGCGGGGATTTCTCTTCCGTAAGGGCCTGTGAGCGACTGCGGGCTATTGTATTGCACTGTTGTACTCTGGAGCAAAATGGTGTAGACTTGCGAATACACAGATATTCACGGTCCGGCACACCATACCAGCGCGGCCCGAAACCTACAGGAAACATGCAGATGCCCTCACGACAGAATGCGCCGGATGACAGGCTGGTCTTCCGTGTTGCCACGACGAATGCGATCCAGGATCTGAAGAGCTTTATTGAGACCACGGGGGATGTCAACGTCAGAACCAGCGATCTCAATACCCTCCTTCACTGCGCTTCTTTCAACCCCAATCCCGGGGCGGTCCGGCTCCTCCTGGAGCATGGCGCAGATGTGGACGCAAGGAACAAATGGGAGGAGACTCCGCTGCATGTCGCCTGTCGCCTCGGACACGCGCGGGTTTCGTTCATGCTCCTGAAGTATTCGGCGAACATCAACGCCCAGGACAGATCGGGGCGCACCCCTCTCAACTGGGCATGCAAAAGCGGGTCACTTGAAACCGTCAATCTGCTTTTGTCGAAGGGGGCTGATCCGGAAATCGCCGACGAATACGGCTCCGTGGCTGTCGACTATGCGGCGGCGCTAAGCACCGAGAAGACTCAGAGAGGACAGATTGTGGGGACATTTTTCCGGTACGGTCATGGGGTGCGAAAGCTGATACTCTCCCAGGACGCCGGCAAAAACCTGCCCGCTGAATGACGTCGTCATCCCACCCTCTCCATCCGTCATTCCGGCGAAGGCCGGAAACTAGGAGAAACTATGGATAAGGAATCACCATACGAAGGGACATCCTACTGTCCTCTTTAAACACTGCATGGTGCTTTATATACGTATGCTTCCTGTTGCATGAGAGGTCTTCCTGGATTCCGGCCTGCGCCGGAATGACGGAGGGAGAAAGCTGGAATGAACTGCGAGATAAGGCAGCCTGGTTTTGAAATGCGGGATTTGACTGTCTGAACCATTGCTTTTATAAGGAAGGCAGTCCGGGGGATGGATTGTTTTGGACAGCAGTGACGTGTATCGCGGATTCGTATCGGGAAAAAAATTAGTCCGTCTTTACCGGTTTCTTTTTGACGACTGTCTTTCTTACGGGCTTTTTGGCCGCCATGGTCTCGACCTTCTCTGAAAGGCCTGTCAATTGCCTGGAAAGACGCTCGGCAACAATCACCTGAACATCATTGGCAACCATCGATTTAAGGACTTCAAGCTGTTTGTTCGCTTCGTCAAGACGCTGTTGTGAATCCTGAACTGCTTTATCCTTAACGGACAGAACGATCTGTCCGGCGAGAGCTTCAATGCTCTCTCTCAATTCGATGAACTCTGCAACGGTGGACATCTCAACTCCTTTTACATTGGTTCGCTGTATTTCGGGAATCAAAAGCTGATTTCATCCGCACCGGCCGATCCAGCGAGTTAGCTACCCAACAAATAGTATGTATCGACCGTGTGAATAGTATACACCTTTCCAAAAGAATATAAAAGTTTCAAAGTTCCGGGGTTCACAGCCATGGGAAAGGCTTTCCCTTTTTCGGAAACCCCGGAACCCCGAAAAGCTGGCACAATTGCCCTGGGGTTAGTGACTGAACTCCCAGTTCAGATTGTCGATCGCATCCACCACCATACCCGTACCTACCGCGATAAGAAGGATATCCTGTGCTACGCGGACAAAGCGATGGTGCGACGGGGGCGGTCCCAACTGGACGAGCACGCTCGGCGGAAGGTCGTAAAATATGACCCCTCTTGGCAAAGGTCGGCCGATCGCCCATTTTTTTGCCTGACCGGGAGGCATGCAGCCATTGTGCTTCTTTGCAAGACCCGGCGGGCAGTGCCCCTTTCTATACTGGGCCGCATAATAGTCATGAATGTAGACGCGCTGCTGTTCATTAAAGTAATGTCCCTTTTCGCGAGGTTTCCCTTTGTCGTAAGACCCTTTGCGGTCGCCTTTCCTTCCGTCCTTTCCGGGTGCACCCCTGTCGTCGTAGTCTCCTTTGACATCCTGCTTCCCGGACCCCTTCGATTTCTGCGCCTTATCCTTGCCGCCTGCCCAGGGAGGCTTTTCGGCTAATGCCGGACCTGCCGCAAGAACCCCCGTGAGCATGAAAACCATAAAAACCAGTGCGAGACCGTTCCTCGAAGATATCACCTTCATCATTCCCTCCTCGCAATTCGTTGCACATGTTTCTGCTCCGGTGCACCATGCACCGCTTCCCCGAAATTATCAGTAATTTGTATGTCTCCCGGGATGGGCTCGCCGATGACCATAGCAAAGATTACATCAAACAACCACTCGTTTCAATGGTGGGGTAGCTGATTGGTCCGTTGACCCCCCGGGCCGCAGCCAAGGTATGCAAGCTTTCCAGCCCCGTGTTTCCCCCGGTTGGACAGCTTCACTCTTTCATGGAAAGTGAAATGCGTTTGCGTGCAAGATCTACGGACATAACCGTCACCATCACCTGCTGATGGACCTTCACCACATCGCCTGCATTCTTCACAAACCTGTTTGCAAGCTGGCTCACGTGGACAAGGCCGTCCTGATGAACGCCGATATCGACAAAAGCCCCGAAGGCTGTGATGTTGGTAACGATCCCGGGAAGCCTCATGCCCCGCCGAAGGTCCTCCATTTTTTCTATACCCTCTGCAAAGGAAAATGTATGAAACTGCTCCCGCGGGTCCCTTCCGGGCCTGGCAAGTTCAGCCATGATGTCCGTCAGGGTGGGCATACCCACTGTTTCCGAAACATAACGCCTGAGATCGATCTTTTTCCTTAAGCCTTCGTCGGCCATGAGGTCCGTGACGCTACGGCCTGTATCCGTCGCCATGGCTTCGACCACCGGGTAGCTCTCGGGATGGACGGCGCTGGCGTCGAGAGGGTTTGACGAACCCCGAATCCTTAAGAATCCCGCAGACTGTTCGAAGGCCTTCGGCCCCAGCCGGGGCACTTTCTTAAATTCCTTTCTCGAACGGAAAGGGCCGTTTTCGCTGCGATAGGCCACGATGGCCTTCGCGAGCGACGGGCCGAGGCCGGACACATAACCCAGAAGCTGTGCGCTTGCCGTGTTAATCTCCACCCCGACGGCATTGACGCAGCTCATGACCACGTCGTCGAGGCTCCTTTTCAACGCAAACTGGTCTACATCATGCTGATATTGGCCCACGCCGATCGATTTCGGGTCGATCTTGACCAGCTCGGCCAGGGGGTCCATGAGACGCCTGCCGATTGATACGGCACCCCGCACGGTTACGTCGTGATCGGGAAATTCCTCCCGCGCCACCTCCGACGCGGAGTAGATCGACGCACCGCTTTCGTTGACGCTGATGACCTGTATGGCTTTCGACAGGTCAAGCCCTTTCAGGAATGATTCCGTCTCCCTACCCCCCGTTCCGTTCCCGACGGCGATGACCTCCACCTGGTACTTTCCGCAAAGCGCGATAACCTTACGGCCGGCCCCATCAACCTCTTTCTTCGACGTATGGGGGTAGATCGTATCATAGTGAAGCAGTTTACCCTGCCTGTCGAGGCAGACGAGCTTGCACCCTGTCCTGAATCCCGGGTCGATTGCAAGAACGTTTCTTTCCCCCAGCGGGGGAGCAAGAAGCAGTTGGCGAAGATTATCCGCAAAGACCCTGATCGCCTCCTTGTCGGCGCGTTCCTTCATGACGAGGCGGACTTCGGTTTCCATGGACGGGAAAAGGAGCCTCTGGTAGCTGTCCTCAAGTGCACTCGTCACCTCGGCGGGCGCCGGAGTGTCGTTCGTGATGAAGTGCGCCTTCAGCCAGGCAAGCGCCTCTTCGTCGCAGCCCTCTATACGGAGGATCAGGAACCCTTCCTTCTCCCCCCGCCTCATGGCCAACACGCGGTGGGACGGAGCCTGTCTGACGGGCTCCTGCCACTCGTAATAATCCCGGTATTTGACGGCGTCTTCTTCCTTGCCGGACACCACCTTCGAGGTGATAACGGCCTTCGCGAGCAGAAGGTCCCTCAGGGCTGCCCGCGCCGGCGCATCTTCGCTTATCCACTCCGCAATGATGTCGCGAGCCCCGGCAAGTGCATCTTCGGCGGACTCGACACCCTTTTCGGCATCGATGAAGGCAGAGGCCTCCCGGAGAGGATCGAAACCCGCAAGAGCTGTGCCGTCGCTTACGTACAGCCGCTGTGCCAGAGGCTCCAGTCCTCTTTCCCTGGCAACGGTGGCCCGGGTTCTGCGCTTGGGACGGAAGGGCAGGTAGAGATCTTCGAGGACGGCAAGGGTTTGCGCCTCCTCGATGTTTTTCTTCAGATCGTCGGTGAGGAGCCCGCGCTCGTCGAGAGAGTGGAATATGGCCTCTCTGCGTTTGTCCAGTTCCGCCAGTTGTTCCAGGCGGTCCCGTATGGCGCTGATCGCGACCTCGTCGAGGGACCCTGTCGCCTCCTTCCGGTATCGTGCAATAAAAGGGACCGTCGCGCCTTCCGCGAGGAGTGCCGCCGCTGCTTTTGTCCTCTCACGGGTTATACTCAGTTCGCCCGCAATCTTTTCGATATGCTGAATGTTCATGTATGGTTCTCCGTCTTCATCATGGGGGTAGCAGAAATGTAC
Source organism: Deltaproteobacteria bacterium UBA5756 (assembly GCA_002418985.1). Lineage (GTDB taxonomy): Bacteria > Desulfobacterota > Syntrophorhabdia > Syntrophorhabdales > Syntrophorhabdaceae > Delta-02. Next base: position 1,162 of record DIFE01000011.1, on the reverse strand, counting down.
TATAACCGAACCGGGTGTGAAAGTGAAGAAGAATGCCGGGCGAGCCAATCTGCTATAATGTATTTATACAACATGCCGGCAGGAGGTCGATCGAATGAGATATAGAATACTGCCTGTCTCACTCATAGCGATCTTGCTGCTCTTATCGGGAGCCGCCGGCAGGGAGGTTGCAAAAATGAGCACATTGACGATCACAAGTCCGGTCTTTAAGGACAACGGCAACATTCCAAAGCAGTACACCTGTGACGGAAAGGACGTGAACCCGCCCCTCGTTATCGAAAACATCCCCAGGGGAGCAAAATCGCTGGCCCTCATCGTTGACGATCCCGATGCGCCCGTAGACATATGGGTCCACTGGGTCGTCTGGAACATGGACCCGGGCACAAGCGAGATCAAGGAAAACTCGGTCCCGCCGGGTGCCATCCAGGGACGGAACGATTTCAGAAAAACCAGTTACGGAGGACCATGCCCCCCGTCGGGCACACACAGGTATTTCTTCAAGCTCTATGCCCTAGACACCGTCCTCACCCTCGGCGGGAATTCCACAAAACATGACCTCGAAAGAGCGATGCAGGGGCACATACTCGGCGAGGCTCAGACTGTTGGTCTCTATAAGAGGTAATTTGTCTCTCCACAGAGCCATACGGGCTTTAAAACAGTTGACACGGTATACTCACCCTGATAACCTTGACTAAAAAGGCATAAGGAGGATATATGAGGTCTGAGGGAAGAGTTGCACGTGTTACGGAAGTCATCGCAGGATCTCCCAAGAGCTTTGAAGACGCCGTCATAATCGGCTTCAGACGGGCTTCCAAGACTTTGCGGGGCATAACCGGTCTACGCGTAAAGGAACAGCGCGCGAGAGTTGAGGACGGCAAGATAATTGAATTCCGCGTCACCCTGGAAGTCATCTTTATCCTCGAAAGCTGATATAAATACCGTAAATAGTAAGGAGTAAGTAGTAAGGAGTCACGAGAAGAGCGTAAGGCGTTGCAGTTCTAAAACCTTACGCTTTTTTAGTCTCCCGCAATACCGCATTCACCGCCAAATTCATCCTCACCCCCCCACTCTTCATCCCTTTCTTCTCGCCCTTCGCCCCTACCCCTTACTCTTTACTATTTACCATTTACTATTCACTCACTGCTGTCCAAAATAATCCATT
>DIFE01000026.1 GCA_002418985.1 Deltaproteobacteria bacterium UBA5756 | reverse complement strand
TGTTCATGTGCGGACACAACGGAGGGAAACGGTTTGCTGAGCAGCTTGGCGAGGCCGGTGTCCAGATAGGATGGCCCACGCGCCTCGTACCTTTCGGTCCCGATATCTACCAGGCAGTCTTCGCTATCGGGTTTGCATGCCGCGTCGCCATGGCCTTCGGCGGCGTCCGTCCCGGTGATTTCAGGAAAAATCTCATATATAACAAGGACAGGACGTACGCCTTCGTTCTTGCCCTGGGGGACGTGACGGATGAATGGTACGCAAACGCGGCGGGTGCGATCAACTGGGGTTTCCCCACCATTGCCGACACGCCGATACCACAGGTTCTACCCACAGGCATCTGCACCTACGAACACGTGGTATCCAACATCCCTCATGACCAGATCGTCCAGAAGGCCGTCGAGGTACGGGGTCTCAAGGTCCAGGTTGCGAAAGTCCCTATTCCCGTTTCCTACGGCCCCGCTTTCGAGGGCGAGCGTGTCCGCGGCGAAGACATCTTCCTTGAAATGGGCGGCGGAAGGACGATAGCCGTCGAATGGACGACGTCACGGAACATGGAGGACGTGGAGGATGGCAAGATCGAGGTCATAGGCCCCGATGTTTCCGATCTTACCCCCGGCTCACGGCTGCATTTCGCCATGGTTGCGGAAGTCGCGGGCCGGAATTTCCAGGAGGATTTCGAACCCATACTGGAGCGGCAGAACCATCACCTCATCAATCAGGCGCAAGGGATCATGCACATAGGCCAGCGCGACATCGCCTGGATCAGGATCTCCCGTCAGGCCGTGGAAAAGGGATTTACTCTGGAGCATATCGGCAGGATAATCCACGCAAAATACCACCAGGACTTCGGTGCCATCTTCGACAAGGTCCAGGTCAAGATCTATACAGAGGAGGCAAAAGTCCGTGAAGTCCTGGATATGGCGCGGGCATCCTATACGCACCGGGACGCGAGGATCGAAGGCATGACGGACGAGAGCGTGGAGACGTTCTACTCCTGTATCCTTTGCCAGTCCTTCGCCCCCAGCCACGTCTGCGTGGTAAGTCCCGAGCGGACCGGTCTGTGCGGCGCATATAACTGGCTTGACTGCCGCGCTGCTTACGAGATCAACCCGGAAGGTCCCAATCAGCCCGTGCAGAAAGGCGCGGTGATCGACGAACGCTACGGTCAGTTCCGCGGGTGCAACGAATATATACGAAAGGCGTCGCGCCAGAAGGTGGAGAACGTGAGCCTGTACAGCCTCATGGTGGATCCCATGACAACCTGCGGCTGCTGTGAGTGCATCGCGGCCATCCTGCCCATGTGCAACGCCATCATGACCGTTGACCGCGATTTCACCGACATGACGCCCTGCGGGATGAAATTCACCAGCCTTGCCGGTTCGGTCGGCGGCGGAGCGCAGGTACCGGGATTTCTGGGCCACAGCAAGTACAACATTACCCAGAAAAAGTTCCTTCGGGGTGACGGCGGCCTCCTGAGGATAGCCTGGATGCCGAAAAGGCTCAAGGATGAGATATACGAGCGGCTGAAAAAGAGGGGCGAAGAGCTGGGATACCCCGACCTCCCCGACATGATCGCCGACGAAACAGTGGCAAAGACAGAGGACGAGGTCCTGGAGTACATAACGAAAAAAAGCCATCCCTGTTTGGGAATGGAAGAGTTGTTGTGAGAAGACAGGTAATAGGTAATGGGTTATAGGTTATAGGTAAGAATCTTTTATCATTTCCCATAACCCATTACCTGTATTTTTTCGAAAGGAGATATCGATGGCGTTAACGGGGATTCAGATCTTGAAACTTCTTCCCAAGACAAACTGCGGGGAGTGTAAGTTTCCGACGTGCCTTGCCTTTGCCATGGCGCTGGCCGCGGGAAAGACGGAGCTTGACCTATGTCCGCACGTCTCGGCCGGGGCGAAGGACGAACTTTCCGATGCGGCCGCTCCGCCGATCCGACAGCTTTCCATCGGCGTTGACGACTACGGCATAAAGATAGGCGGGGAGACGGTGCTGTTCCGCCACGAGAAGACCTTTTTCAATAAGCCGGGTATCGCGGTTCTGATAACCGATGTGATGGATGAGGGTGAAGTGGAGCGTCGCCTTACAGCCCTCGAATATTTCCGGTATGAGCGGGTGGGAGTCACGATGAAGCCCGAGATTGCCGCGATCAAGTTTACGGGAAATAAGGAAGGTTTTCTTGCCGTTGTAAAAAAGGCCGCGGCAAGACCGTGTTCTGTGATTCTTATCTGCAGTGACGCCGCGGTGATGAAAGAAGCGCTCGATATTATACGGGACAAGAAGCCTCTCATTTACGGTGCGACCGGGGAGAATTATGAAACCTTCGGTTCTCTTGCAAAGGAATACGGGTTGCCCCTTGCCGTTGTGGGCAATGGGTTCGACGATGTGGCGGGTCTGACTGAAAAACTTGTGGCCATGGGACTTAAAGATCTCGTAATCGATACCTCTTCCCGGGGCATCAAGAATTCTTTCACCGACCAGGTCGCGATCAGGAGGGCCGCGCTTGTCTCCAAGTTCAAGCCTCTCGGTTTTCCGACGATCACCTTCCCCTGCGAAATGACGGACGACCCGATGAAGGAGACTCTCATCGCATCGCTTTTCGTGGCAAAGTATGCGAGTATCATCGTCCTCAGCGATATCACCGGTGAAACGATATTTCCGCTCCTCCTCCAAAGACTGAACATTTACACCGATCCCCAGCGTCCGATGACGACGAAGGAGGGGATATACCCCATTAACAATCCCGACGAGAATTCGCCGGTTGTCGTAACCTGCAATTTCTCCCTTACCTATTTCATAGTCAGCGGGGAGATTGAGAATTCCCGCGTACCAAGCTGGCTTTGCATCATGGACACGGAAGGGCTTTCGGTCATGACCGCCTGGGCTGCCGGAAAGTTCGTCGGCGATCTTGTTGGCTCCTTCATAAAGAAGTCCGGGGTCGAGGAAAAGATCAAACACAGGAATCTTATCATCCCCGGCTACGCCGCCGCGATACTGGGCGATCTGGAAGAGGAACTGCCAGGCTGGAAAATACTGATAGGCCCGCGCGAGGCAGCACATTTGCCGGCGTATTTGAAAACGATGGGTAATAGGTAATGGGTGATAGGTGATGGGCAAGGACCGCCATGTCTTCCCATTACCTATAACCTATCACCCATGACCCATCTTCATTGGAGGTTATCGTGTTTCTTATAGGCGAGAACTTAAATGTTATGTCTAAGAGGCTCGGCGAGGCGTTCCAGAACAGGGATGCGGGGCCGATCCAGGAGATGGCTCTGGCGGAGACTCGAGCCGGTATGGACATGATCGACCTCAATATCGGACCTGCACGAAAGACCGGTCCGGACTTCATGGAATGGCTCGTAAACGTAGTGCAGGAGGTGACGGATCTCCCCCTTTCCCTGGACACCTCGAATGTTGATGCCATTGAAGCGGGATTAAGGGCAGCGAAAGCGAGGGCTCTTATAAACTCCATTTCAGCACGACCCGACAGGATGGAAGCCCTGATGCCCATGGCGAAGAAGTACAATGCGCCATTCATCGGGCTGACGCTCAGCGCCGAGGGAATTCCCCGTGACGCCAACGAACGGGGACTGTGTGCGGCGGAGATTATGGCTGCCGCGGCAAGTTACGGTATACCCGATGACGATATATGGATCGACCCGATCATTCTTCCGGTGAATACCCAGCAGCTGCAGATTCAGGGATGCACGGAATTCGTGATGATGCTTCCCGATCTTGCACCCTCCTCGAAGTCCACCTGCGGCCTGTCGAACGTCTCCAATGGTGTTCCCGGTCACTTAAGGGCTATAATGAACAGGACATATCTTGTCATGCTCAAACGGTACGGCATGTACTCGGCCATAGTCGACGCCTTTGATAGGGAACTCATCGCCATCGCCCGTGGAGAGGCGCGGGAGCTGGAAACGTTGATCCACCGGGTCATGGATGGCGAACAGGTTGATCTCTCGGCGCTTTCGAAGGAAGAGGGCGATTACGTAAAAACAACCCGGGTACTCATGGGCCGGACGCTCTATTCCGATTCATGGCTTGAAATATAACGACGGTTCGGTGTTTCCGGGTTCAAGGGAAAAAAGGATTGGCCCCTATATGATTTTTTTGTAGTTCACGGGAAGAACAGAGGTGGCTTGAGTATTGTCAGGTTGAGAACGAGGCTGCCGTTATTGCAGAGTTTGTCGTAGTTGTCTTTCCTATAAATCAGGAGGAGCATTATGAACAAAGTGTTTGCACGAACCTTGATATGGTTTATTGCATTATCCCTGGTTGTTCCCGCGGGAGTATTTGCACAGGGCTCATTGAAGCCTGTCTTTAAACAGGAAGAGGTGGAACAACTGGTTGCACCCATCGCCCTCTACCCCGACGATCTCGTGGCGCAGATACTCATGGCGTCGACGTATCCCCTCGAGGTAGTCGAGGCAGCCAGGTGGCAGAAAGCGAATTCCAACCTTAAAGGAAACCAGCTGACGTTGGCCTTGGAGAAGCAGACCTGGGACCCCAGCGTCAAGTCCCTTGTTAACTTCCCTTCGGTGTTGGCCATGATGAACGAGAAGCTCGATTGGACGCAGAAGCTGGGGGATGCATTCCTTGCCCAGCAGAAGGACGTGATGAACGCCGTCCAGAAACTGAGGGCCAAAGCACAGGCGCAGGGAAATCTGAAGACGACGAAGGAACAAAAGGTCGTCGTGCAGGAACAAGCCATTGTGATACAGCCGGCGAACCCCCAGGTAATTTACGTGCCCGCATATAACCCCACAATCGTTTACGGAGCGTGGCTTTATCCGGCCTACCCCCTTACTATTATTACCCGCCCGGATACGTGGCGGGGACGGCCGCATTCTCCTTTGCCGCTGGCGTGGCCGTCGGTGCCGCCTGGGGCTATGCATGGGGAGGATGCAACTGGAACCATGGAGACGTGAACGTAAACGTCAACAGAAACGCTACCATCAATAACCAGATCAACAGAACGAACTACGCAAGAAAGGTATCGACGAATCCCTCAGGTCAGGGCGAGTGGAAGCATGACCCGGATCATCGCAAGGGTGTGGCCTACCGGGACCAGACCACGAGCGCAAAATACGGACAGGCCCCGAGGCCCGGCTCCGATACCAGGAAAGACTTCAGAGGTTATTCACCCGACTCAAGGGGACAACAGGCGAAGACCGGCGACCGTTCGGGAAAACAGACGATGGGACAGGGTAGAACGTCCACGGGCACCCGGCCCGCGACGCCCGGTTATGACCGCGGCACCACCGGGCGATCAGGAGGCGGCAATGCCTTTCAGGGAATGGATCGGAGCGGCGCGGAGACTAAAGTGGCAAGTGACCGCGGCCGTACGAGCCGTGAGAGCGTGTCCGGTCTTCAATCAGGCGGGGCACGGGAGTCGGGCGCAGGTTTCAACCGGGGAGCAGGCGGCGGCCGACGCCGTTAAGCTCTCTCAACAGTTGTGATGTGCCTGATCAATCTTACGAGGAGGAAAACGTATGATCCGCGTTATAAATAGAATAAAGCTTTTGTCGATGGTAAGGTCCGGCATTGCTTTGGGTGCAGCCGTCCTGTTTGCGATGCTCCTGTCGGGGACTGAAACATTTGCGGCCGGGGGGAAATTAGTCAAACAGTTGACTTTCGCCTCTCCCGAAGAGGCGGTCCGGGTTCTGGCAGATGCCGCGATGGCGAAGGACAGGAAAGCGATGTTTGCCCTGTTCGGTTCGGATGCAAAGGGCGTTATCATCTCCGGCGATCAGGCGGCGGATAAGGACCTCTTCGATCGCTTCGTTGCCGCTTACAAGGAAAAGAACAGGATCGATACGTCGACAGACAACAGGGTCTTTTTGTACGTCGGCAACAATGAATGGCCATTCCCGATCCCCGTCGTCAAGAAAGGGGAGAGGTGGGTCTTCGACACAAAGGCAGGCAAGGCGGAAATACTTCACAGAAGGATAGGCAGAAATGAGCTTGGCACCGTCCAGGCCTGTCTTGCCTACGTGGATGCACAGAAGGATTACGCAAGATTGGTTGGTCAGAAAGACGGCCTTACCGAATACGCACGGAAGTTTGTCAGCGATCCGGGAACCCGCAACGGGCTCTACTGGGAGACGAAGGACGGAGAAGAACCCAGCCCCCTGGGGATTTTTATGGTCCGGGCACGTAAAGAAGGCTACGCGCCGAAGCGGGCGGGGGTAAGCCCGCGCCGTATCACGGTTATTTCTACAGGATACTCAGCGCCCAGGGAAAAAATGCCCCCGGAGGTGCCTATGACTACGTCGTGAAGGACAGGATGATCGGAGGCTTTGCCCTCGTTGCCTACCCCGCTCAGTATGGGATAACGGGAATTATGACCTTCATCGTCAACCAGGATGGCGTCGTGTACGAGAAGAATCTGGGCAAGAACACGGCAAAGACCGCCGGTGTGATGAAGACATTCGATCCCGATGATTCCTGGAAAAAGGTGCAGTGAAATATGAAACAGGTAAAACTGAATAATGCCGATACCGGGATATCGGCGCTTATTCTTGGAACATGGGCGATAGGGGGCAGCAACTGGGGTGCATATGATGAGGCAAATGCGGTCCGGGCCATCGAGACGGCCCTCGACAGCGGCATAAATGCAATCGACACAGCCCCGGTATACGGAGACGGTCATGCCGAGGAATTAGTCGGCAAGGTGATCCACAGCAAGAGGGATAAGGTCTTTCTGGCGACGAAATGTGGTCTCGACATCTATACCCGCAAATATGAGCATGATCTTTCTCCTTCGTACATTGAGAAGGATCTCCACGGGTCCTTGAAGCGCCTTCAGACGGAATTCATTGACCTCTACCAGTGCCACTGGCCTGATCCCCGGACCCCTATCGAAGAGACGATGACGGCGCTTGTAAAATTCAGGCAGCAAGGAAAGATACGGCACATCGGCGTTTCCAATTTCAGCGGTACGGAACTCCGTGACACTCTGCGCCACGCCTCGGTCTTCTCTTTGCAGCCCCATTACTCCCTCCTCGAGAGGACGGTCGAGAAAGAGCTTCTCGCCCTTTGTGTGGAGCATGAAATCAATGTATTCCCCTATGGCTGTCTTGGAGCCGGGATGCTCACGGGAAAGTACCGGGAGTGCCCGCAATTTAAAAAAGGCGATGCGCGATCGTTTTTTTACCGTCATTTTAAACCGAAATACTGGCTGAAGGTGCGGCGCCTTGTCGATGACATGGAGACAATAGCAGGACACAAAGGGACGACAGCGGGCGCTGTAGCCCTCTCATGGCTCCTTGGACGGCCGGGCGTAAAAGCGGTGATCGTCGGTGCCAGGTCGGCGGATCAGGTTACTGAAAACATTGCCGGTATCCCCATCGATCTTAACGAAGATGAATCGGCTATCCTCGAGAAGTCCTCGCGGGAGGTCTACGAAGGCTAGGGGCCGGCAGGGCAAGAGACATATGTGAAAGGGCGTATATGGCGGTACCCAGTGGGTGCCGCTTTTTAATGCAAATTTCCGGGGTTTCAAAAAAACTACTTGTAAAATGCTTAGCGTTGAAGTATAAAGTTAGGCATGGCTAATGAACTTACGGCAGGGGGAAAACAGGATGACTGCAACTGAAACACTGACAGCAAGTCTTGAGGACTACCTGGAGGCGATATTTCACATTATTGCCGAGAAGCACGCTGTGAAGCCGCGCGACATTGCGCGAAGGCTCAAGGTGAGCTATGCCTCTGTGACGGGGGCGTTGCGCTCGCTGGCCGAAAGGAAGCTGATCAATTATTCCCCTTATGATCTCATAACCCTTACGCAGGCGGGAGAGGTGGCGGCGAAAGACGTCGTTCGCAGACACGAAGTGCTCCACGATTTTTTCGTAGAGGTGCTTGCCGTGCCCGATGCCGACGCGGATGTGGCAGCATGCCAGATGGAACATTCCATCCCGAAGGGGATAGTTGACCGGTTTGTCAAGTTTGTCGAGTTTGTCGAGACCTGCCCCCGGGGAGGTCAAAAGTGGATAAAAGGTTTCAGCTATCACTGCGATCAAGAGGGCACACGGGATAATTGCGTGAAGTGCATAGAGACGTGCCTTGACGAAGAGAAACAACGTACGAAAACCGGAGGTGTAAAGACAATGGAAACGTCGAGATTAAAAGACCTGAAACCGGGTCAGAAATGCAAGGTGGTAAAGGTGCGCGGCCGGAGCCAGGCAGGCAAGAGGATACTCGAGATGGGGGTTACACCGGGTTCGGTCATCGAGCTCGAGCGGGTCGCACCGCTCGGAGATCCCATCGATATAAAGGTGAAGGGCTATCATTTGTCGCTCAGAAAGGACGAAGCCGAGGGGATCGATGTTGAACTTATCTAAGACAGGAAATCCAGGAAACGGTGATGTCCCCGCCACGCCGCTCAGCACCGTGGGAAACGGGAAGAGGGTGCTTGTCATAGCGGTAAAGGCGCCGGAGGATCTTGCCGTCAGACTGGCGGCGATGGGGTTTGTGCCTGGTGTTCCTGTCGACGTTATCGTTACCTCCCTGAAAGGGCCCTTCATCGTTGTCGTGAAGGGCAGCAGGCTCATGCTCAGTCAGACTATGGCTCAGGGTATCCTGGTGGCATGACTTTTTTTATCTATAAAGTTAGTCATGGCTAACTTTATTGTAAAAGCCTAAGTAATGTACGAAGGAAGATAAGGATGGTGGAATGTATGAGATCAAATATCACGGTTGCCCTCGCGGGCAATCCGAACTCGGGAAAGACCACAATCTTCAATAGTTTGACCGGTGCCAGACAGCACGTCGGCAATTATCCGGGCGTAACAGTGGAACGCATGGAGGGGCATCGCCAGGCGGGGGAATCCGACATTAGGATCGTCGACCTTCCCGGTACCTACAGTCTGACCGCCTGCTCGTCGGAGGAACTCGTCGCCAGGAATTTCATTGTTGATGAAAAACCCGATGTTGTGGTTGACGTCATCGATTCATCCAACCTGGAGAGAAATCTCTACCTCACGGTTCAGTTAATGGAAACCGGTGTGCCCCTGGTCCTGGCCTTCAACATGAGCGACGAGGCGCGTGTCCGGGGATTTGAGTTTGACCTGGACAAATTTTCCAGTTTTTTCAACGCGCCGGTAGTCAGGACCGTGGGGCACAAAGGCGAGGGCATGGACGAACTGGTGGAGAAGATCGTTGAAGTCGTCTCGGGCGAGCGCCTGCCGCAAAATGGAAATACGGTAGATTATGGTGAGGAGGTTGAGGAGGAGATAAGCAGGATCGAATCAATGCTCCGGAGCGACTCATCCCTGACGGACAAATATGGGGCACGCTGGCTGGCCGTAAAGCTTCTGGAAAACGATGCTGATGTACGGCAGAAGGCAGGTTCCATCCCGATAGACGATCAGGTCGCCAGAAGCTCGGCCCGAGTGGAAAAGATCCTTGGCGACCATCCGCAGACCGTTATAGCGAGCCGCAGATACGGTTTTATATCAGTGGCTTGCCAGGAGGCGGTCCGTTCAACCGTGGAGGTCCTTCATAGCATCTCGGACAGGATCGACGCCGTTATCACGAACCGCGTCCTGGGTATTCCCATCTTCCTGGGGCTCATGTACCTGGTGTTCTACCTGACGTTTACGCTCGGTGATCCGCCCATGGGTTGGATAGAAAGCGCTTTCAAATGGCTCGGGGACAATGTGGGTGCCCTGTGGCCGGATGGATCGAAAAGCCTGTTGAAGTCGCTTCTCGTCGACGGCATCATCGGCGGCGTGGGCGGCGTCATTGTATTCCTGCCGAACATTCTTTTTCTGTTTTTTGCCATCGCTATCCTGGAGGATTCCGGCTACATGGCCCGGGCCGCGTTCATCATGGACCGCCTCATGCACAGAATAGGACTCCACGGCAAGAGTTTCATACCCATGCTCATAGGTTTCGGGTGCTCCGTTCCGGCGATCATGGCCACAAGGATGCTGGAGAACAGAAGGGACAGGCTTGTGACGATGCTCGTCGTTCCTCTGATGAGTTGTGGCGCCAGGTTGCCCATCTATGCCCTCGTTATCCCCGCGTTCTTTCCTGAGGCGTGGAACGCACCCATGCTCTGGATCATATATGTGATCGGTGTTCTCCTTGCCGTCGTGAGCGCGAAGATCCTTCGAAGCACCATCTTTAAGGGTGAGTCCGTTCCTTTCGTGATGGAACTGCCCCCATACCGGATGCCGACATTGAGGGGTGTCATAACCCATATGTGGCAGCGCGGCTGGCTTTACCTGAAGAAGGCCGGGACGGTCATTCTCGGTATCGCCATCGTCCTGTGGGCGTTGACGACGTTTCCTGGACTGCCCGGGGACGAGGCGGCGCGGTTTGAAAAGGAAAAGCAGGCGGTAGAGGCGACAGTGGCAGACGAGGAACGGAGGAAAGAGAAGATCGCATCCATCGAGAACGCAATGACGGAGTCCTGTCTTCGCCACAGCATCGCGGGAAGGATCGGTAACGCCCTTGAGCCCGTAATTCGGCCCATGGGATTTGACTGGAAGATCGGTACGGCCCTGATCGGGGCATTCGCCGCCAAAGAGGTCTTTGTGGCCCAGATGGGCATAGTCTACAGCGTCGGCAAGGAAGTGGACGAGGGATCAGCGGCGCTTCGCGATCAGTTGCGCGCCAACTATACACCGCTCGTCGCATTCTGCATCATGCTCTTTTGTCTTGTCAGCGCCCCATGCATGGCTACCATTGCAGTGACGCGCAGGGAGAGCAATTCCTGGAGATGGGCGCTCTTCCAGCTCTCGGGGCTCACAGTGATGGCATGGATACTGACGGTGATCGTATTTCAGACGGGCCGACTGCTCGGCATCGGTGTCTGAGAGGAGGAGTCTCATGAGTGGAACTTTCGGGGAATTGGTCGTTGTCCTGGTGATCGTGGCTGCCATGGTCGTTCTGGGTATCAGGACCGTGTATCGCCTGCTGGCGGGCCGGGACCCTGGAAAGTGCTGCGCGTGCTCATCATGCACGTGCCGGGACACAACAGGAAAACAAAATGAAGAGTCTATTTGAATACACAAACAGGAAGTATCAATGTGCGTTGCGTTAATAGGGGGAATGGACAGCATCCCCATTATCATGGTCCATTCCTGCGGTGTCTGCAGTCTGCGCTCATGTCTTCAGCGTTTTGCGGCATCAGAAAATGGCGACGCCGGTCGGGCCGGACCCGTGGATTCGTGCCAGGGCAAGCATTGTTGCCGCACCGCTGTGGAATGGGCCGCGTAACGAGGAATGTGGATTTGTTAACTGATAGGGATAATCTTTGATTAAAGTATAAGGAGAGAGGTATGATCACACTGTCACAGATCAGGTTGAACGGCACGAAGATGATGAAAACAGCCCTCGTTCTTGCCGTGATGCTTTCCCCGCCAGCGGCGGCCTTTGCCGCCCGCCCGCTGATCACCGATGATGCGGGGACGCTGGGAAAGGGCGTGTTCCAGGTGGAGCTGGGTTTCGAAATGTCCGACCACAGGACGGATGACGACGGCGTGTTGACCAGGGAGGATGCATCCTCCGCCACTACCACCCTTTCCTATGGTATCCTTGACAACCTGGACGTCTTGCTGGGAATGCCCTATGAGAAGACGAAGATCAGGGAAGACGGCGAAACGGTCCACAACGAAGATGGTATTGCGGACCTGACACTTGAGGCAAAATGGAGGTTTTTCGAGAAGGACGGTTTTGCCCTGGCGTTCAAACCCGGCGTGTCCTTCCCGACGGGTGACGACAACAAGGGCTTCGGTACCGGCCGGATGACCTATGGGGCGCTCTTCATAGCCGCAAAGGATATAGGACCGGTCTCTTTCCATCTCAATGCCGGGTACAAACGGAACGAGAACAAAACGAACGAGAGAAAGGACATGTGGGGTGGAGATCTGGCCGGTGTTGTCACTGTGGCAAAGCCCCTGAAACTGCTGGCAAACGTGGGCATGAAGACGAACACTGACAGAACGGTTGCCACCGACCCGGCTTTCCTTCTCGGGGGTCTCGTCTACTCCATAACGGACAAGATCGACCTCGATCTGGGCTACAAACGCGGGCTCAACAAGGCAGAAGCCGACAATGCGTATATTGCCGGGTTGACGATGAAGTTTTAGGGAAGGACAGAAGGCTATCTCGCTCCCTCCAGCGAAACGGGGGCGAGATAGCCTTCCATTTTTCTTGACTTGCAAAATAACCGACGAAAATGTAATGTACAAACAATGTCGCCGGCAAGGAAAAACGAATGAAGGATGAAATCAAATCAGAAGTCAGGCAATTGCCTTTCATGCTGGGCAAGGTGGCGGGCGGCCTCATGGCCGTTATCGGGTTTGGGGGAACGGTGATGGCCCTCACCAGGCAACAGCACTATTCCACAAGCGGTCTGGTGGTATATGTACTGACAGGTATTGTCGGCCTCGCCCTTTTTATCCTGTCTTCCAGGTTGATGGCAGGGGATTCGGGGAAAGCCGATGGAACCGAAGCGACGACGAAAAAAAAGGTAAAGACCAGTGCGCTGTCGTGGGTCATATTCCTGGTGATCGCTGCGCTGTTCATTGCCATTATTCTCATCGTGGCGGGTTGACGAGGGTGGTATCGCGAAAAGTCTTTGAGTCCTTGTTTGCAAGGTGGTGGATTAACTTTTTATGAAAGCGTTAATGAATTTTTGTGACCTGTCCTGCAAATATGCGTCAATGCCGAAGGAAACGGGAGTGGATGGCGCCGGCAGTTGCCGGACCTTCGTGGCACTCAGGTGTGAACTTAAGAAGACGCTGGTTCACAAGAATATGCCCTGCAGTCAGAAAGTCCTGAAGACCTCGGGAAAAACAAAATAGATAGGAGTATCAACGAGGTTCGTGATTATCCTTATGTGGCGCCGGGGCATCGATGTCCCGGACGGTAGTGATCAATTTTTCGAGCTGGTATCCCGACGACAGAGAGGCGGAGTGCAGCGTGTCGATGGTTGTGAAACAAGCACGCAGTTCTCCAAGCAGTTCCTTTTCTTCAACTCCCTTTCGTGACATGACCGACACACCGGCGGTGAAATGCATCCAGGCGATCATGTCCTCGAAGGCTTCCTTGCTGAACCAGAGGATTCCCTGATACCGGTTGACGCCGAGGAAATAGTGGACATCACCATCGGCCATGAGTGATGAAAGAATCTTTCGGGGATTCAGTTCGTCACACCAGTTCTGGTGAGTGGTGAAGATTTTTATCAGCATTTGGGCAGCGTGCGTCTCTTTTTCGTCGTACCCCAGCTCCGCCAATGTTTCTCCAATGATCCGGCCGAAGAGCCATTCATCGATCCAGCTTCTGCTGATTTCCTGGCGGATACCGGCTCCGTCGATTAGCCCCCCAAGGACATGTACAAAGAGCCAGGCAAGATGAGATGCCGAAAGTTCCCGGGAAAGGAGGGTATGAATATCGGTGTCGCTGTCGGTAATATCCTGTGTGAACGGATGAGATTGAATGAGCGCCGTCAGTTTTGCCGTTACTTCATCAATGAGCGCCTGCTCGTCCTGAGACGAACCGGTATACGTTTTGATCTCCCCAAGGAGATTGGAGAGCTTGCTCGTCACCTCATCGGTCAAAACCGTTGGCGGCAACAAAAGTTCGTGGTTCACGATGTCTTTGTGCGTGATGAGGATATGTCTGAAGAAGGACGGGTTTACCAACTCCCTGAAATAACGGTGAATAGGCTGCAGGAAGATCTCCCGCATGGTTTCTTCCACGCTGGGGACGCCCCTGCCCGACAGGTAGCCGCACAGCTGTCTGAAGTGGTGCCACTCGTTGTCCTCAACCTGCCGGAAATCGAGAAAGACGTGGTACTGGTAGGCTTGAAGTTCCACGAAAAGACCTTTTTGCGCCAGATCCTCGTTCTCACGGATGTATTCCAGGTTGGAGACATGGTCTCTGAATAATGTGAAATGTCTTCCGTCCAGGATCAAACCAAGTCCATCCTTAAGATCCTTTTGGACAAGTCGCCGGGTCTCGCGGTGAACCTCTTTGACCGAAAATGCGACCGATCTGTGTATCCAGCCTTTGGCCGGTGCGTACCTGTTGTTGAAAACGAAAAAGGTTCTTGCGTCACCATGGCGGTTCGAATAGGCGAAGACGTCTTCGTTGACGGTGCCCTCGGGTGTAAAGAAATCATAGAGGAGGAAATCCTCGACATCGGCGAAGAGATAACGTTGATGAAGCAGGGGGGAAATTTCCCGCTCGTGACGTTCAACGAGATACTGGTTCGGCGTTTCATCCCAGTAGGCCCGGCGGTATTCCATACCGTACTTCTCCCCATATCCTTCGACCTGCCCGTGACCAAACATGGGCAGGCCGGGCATGGTCGCCATCATGGTGCAGACCCCGAAATACTTGTCGCCGGTGCCGAACTGATCGACCGCCGTCCTTTCGTCGGGATTGTTCATGAAATTGACGAAACGACGAAGGATCTGGGGGTCGAATTCCATGGTGTTCTTCATGACCAGACGGTACTTGGAATTCTCTTCGTCGCGAAGCATGTTCATGAAGGCGCTGTTGTAGACACGGTGCATCCCGAGGGTTCTGACAAAGTACCCTTCCAGGAGCCAGAATGCCTCGGCAAGCAGCAGGGTGTCCGGTGCCTCCACGGCGACCCGGTCCACTACCTCGCGCCAGAATTCCTGCGGCATGGCCTTCGAGAAATCATCATAGGTCATGCTGTGCTCCGTGCGCGTGGGGATAGCGCCTCCCGTGCCGGGTTCAGGGAACCAGAGCCTCTGAAAATGCTTTTTCGTAAGGGTCATGGCCGCATCAAAACGGATTACGGGAAACTTCCGCGCCACATGGATTATGGTGCGTATCATTGCCTCGCGGACCTCGGGATTGAGATAGTTGAGCTGGGCGGTGTCGTTCCAGGGCATGCTCGTCCCGTCATTCCCGTGATAGACGAATTTCTCGTCTCCTGTCCAGTTGTCGCGGCGTTTAAATACCACCGCGGCATCGGTGCGGTCATAATAATGGTCTTCTATCTGAAGGGAAACGCGGTCGTCGTGCGAAAGATTGGTCCCGCCATAGGTGTACCATGGAAAGGGATTGTGGTCGATGGTCACGAACCAGTCGGGATGTTCGATCACCCACCGCGAGTAGATCCCCACGTGGTTGGGCACCATATCGCTGGCAAGCCGGATGCCCCTTTGAGTCGCCCGGTCCTTGAGATCCAGGAAGGCCTCTTCGCCGCCGAGGTCATCGGCGATAATGTAGTCATGCAGGGAATAGGCGGACGGAACGGCCTCGGGGTTGCCGCACATCTGCTTTATACGCTGCGATGCGGCGCTGCGCTCCCAGACTCCTATGAGCCATATGCCGGTGAAACCTCTTCTGCGGAGCACATCCAGTTCTTCATCCGGTATATGATCGAGCTTGTTGATCGGACGGCCATATGTTCTTGTGAGCTGATCGAGCCAGACGTATACGTTCTTGGCAATGAGGATCAACCTCGGCATCCAGTCCTTGTCGGCGCTGAACTTTTCAGGTTCGAATTCGAGCCCCGTATAACGATAGACCTCCGCTTTGCCCGGGCCGAGGAAGGGCATTTTTTCCTCTTCCTTGAAGAGGTCGAGACTTTTGAGCATTCTGGAAATGAATTTACTGAGCAGGTATCCCCAGCGTTCCATGATATATTCGAGTTGGCCGGATAGGGAATGAGGGACGGCTAGGGCGGGACTACGAAGCATGTCGATGAGATTTTGTCCTTCAGGGCCGAAAGATGGCTGGGTGTCGAAGAATGACCTCAATTCGGCGATGGTCTTGAGAAATGCCGTCTCCTTCTTGAGAGACGAATCATCGAAGAGTTCGATGAAGGGAGAAAAAGCATGATTCATATTTGCGAGCCACAGAAGGAGCATCTCCTCGAGGGCGATTTGCCTGTTGGGCGTATCACCCGTCTGGCCGGCCAGGTACTCATCGGTTGTCATTTGCCGTTGATAGACCGCAAGAGGCGGGAATTCGTCCGTAAATTGCCGGATAACCTTTGCGACCTCTTCGGGACCGAGTTTTACTTCCACGTACGAAAGGGCGCGGCCCATTATGTCTTTCTGCGTCGAGTCCGCATATACACCGACCACATAATGGAGGATCTCGTCTATGAGACCCATTGCTATAAGCGCACCTGCCCGGATTGCACTCTCGGGATAGAGCATGAGGTCCCGCTTCTGGTTGATCTTCTGTGCGAAGGTACGGGCGGCCAGAAAATTGGTGAAAATGACATTGCCGTTGAGTCCGAACAGGGATTCGCTGAATTGATAAGTATCCCTGGCCTTCCGCGATACGTGAAACTCTCTGATCGTCTTTATCATACCCTCACATGATTGTTCCCTGTATTTAAGAGGAATGCTAACACAGGGTCCGGATTGAGTCAACAGAGGAGGGACCAGAGATTAGGGATTAGGGACTGGGGAGTGGATTTGATATAGGTGGGATAGGACTTATGGGACCGGTTTTTTTAGTTTTAGCTTTTGGTTCCCCATTTTTCCCTGATCGTCGCGATGTTTTTTTCTATGGCGGCCATGTACGGATTTTCCTTCCCGTCGTAATTGTAGGGGATGTATTTTTCCATGGACCCCATCATCTTAAATCGTTTCAAGGCGATTTCCTCATAGAATTTCGGGGTTGATCTTATGAGTTCATCGGCATTCGCGAATAATGTCGAACCCTTTCCGTGAAGTCGTTCGACCCCTTCGAACCCGTAGGATTCCGCGAATTCATTGAAAAGGATGGCGAGGCTGTCTATATAATCGGGGGAAGACATCTGGCCCAGCAAGTCTGCTGTGCCGAGGGCGTACCCCGCTATTCGTTCCTCGTCATTGTGAAAGTGGATGTTCATATCGAGGGTAACACCGGTACATCTGATGATATTCAGCACACAGGGTATGTTTTTCGGGGACAGATGGATCTCTCTGAGATACATGTTCGCGAAATCGATGCTGCGCTGCACGTGGGTCAGGGTGTATTTTGCACCGGTGCCTTCGTCATCGCCTTCTTCCTTGATGTATCCCGTGTCGTGAAGCAGCACCCCGATAGTTCCGAAGGCGAAGAAATCCGATGATATTTTTGGAACGGCACCGCTTGCGTTCCATCCATTGATGATCTCAACAAAGGGGGGTATGGTCTGCATGGTGTGATAAAGATTGTGATATTTCGCGTCGCACCGATGAAACCCGGCCCTCTTTCCCTGGAAAAGATCCAGCACGTCATTAAAGACATGTGTAATAAGAGAGATATCGGCATCGCCGTAATTGTCTCTGTGGATTTTTGCAATGTGTTTCAGGAGGTTTGCCGGTGTAAGCTCGCTTCGTGTGAATACGGGCATCGCCTTGCCTCTATCCCCTGCGTAGGAGTTTTCGGTAATAACTTTTGAAGACTATACCATAAACCGCAATTGTAAGAAAAGCGCTGATGATAAGCGGGGTGAGAAGTCTTCCGGGCAGAAGCCGCCTGGTGAGCACAATAAGAAGGGTCAACGCCATTCCGGCAAAGATTGATTTGATTATGTCCCTCGTGGCGGTCCGGGTTAGTGCGTAACGGGTCCTGCGCTTGAGGATGACATAGAGGAAGACAAAGTTGTATAGCGAGACTATGGACGTAGCGAGAGAGATCCCGAGGTTCCTGAAAGGGACCATGAGAATCGATGCGATGATCGCATTGAGCACGATGGACGTGATGCCGATAAGCGCCGGTGTTTTCATGTCGTGCATGGAATTGAATATCCTCACGAAGGAGATGGACAGCCCGTAGAAGACAAGGCCGACGCTGTAGCCGAACAGGGCCCTCGTTGTCATTGCCGTGTCGGTTGCGGTAAAGGCGCCTCGCTCGTAGAGGATCTTTACACACAAATCGCCTGTGGTGCACAGGAGGATAGTGGCCGGGATAAGGGTGACACAGATGAGTAGAACGGAACTGTCTATGTGGGCTTTGAAATTCTGCATGTCCCTGTCATGAAACAGCTTCGAGAGCCTGGAAAACATCACCGTATAGACAGGGACCGCAAAGAGGCTGAAGGGAAGGATGAATATCCTGAATGCGTACGAAAGCGACGCCACCTCGCCGTGAGGCAGGTAGGACGCAATGATCCTCCCGACGAAACTGTTGATCGGTACGATAGACGTTGCGATAAGCGCGCCGGTGAAAAGGCGTTTGGCCGTCGCGATGGCCGGGTGGCTGAGATCTAGCGCGAGATGATAGCGGATACCGTACTTCCTGAGGTACGGGTACTGCATAACGATCTGCATGAGGGAGCCCGCGGTTACGCCGATTGCAAGACTATAGATACCGAGTTTTTTTCCGAGCAGGACCGCCGATGCGATAAAAAAGAGATTCCAGATTATTCCCGAGAGCTCGGGGGCTGCAAAGTGCTCCTTCGCGTTGAGGAATGCCTTCATGACGGACAGGACCGTGTGAAAGGCGATGACGGGTATCATGATAAGGAAGAGGTTGTTGGTGATGACCTTTGCCTCCGGGGAGAATCCGGGGGCGATTATCCTGACAACGGTACCGCTGAAGAGGAAAAAAACGACAGAGACAAAAAGTGTGAGTACTATGGAGATGTTTATAAATGTCGAATAGATGCGGGAGTATTCCTCCCGGTCATTGAGATATTTCGTGCATACGGGTATCAGAAAAGCACTTGTTGCCCCCGAGAAGAAGAGCGTTTGAATGAGCTCGGGAAAATTGAAGGCCACGATGAAGGCATCGACGAGCAGGGTGGCACCGAACAGGTACGCCTGAATCGCCTCGCGGACATAACCGAGAGGTCTGCTGACAAGTGTTATTATCGTGATGATTGAACCTTTTCGAATGATGTCCAGTGCGGGGTTTCGGCGGGCTGTTTCAGATGCTCTCTGTTCCAATATTCCTTCTTTTCACTATTTTCCGAAGCTTGTTGAGGGCCTTCTGTTCGATCTGGCGTATACGTTCCCGCGTTACGCCGAAGGTCTTCCCGATGGATTCCAGGGTCTGCGGTTCGTCCCCGTCAAGGCCGAAACGCAGCATGACCACTTTTCTTTCGTCCGAGTTGAGCGTGTCAAGCCATGAGGCCACTTCTTCCATGCGCCTCGTGTGTTCCAGAATGGAAAGAGGTTCTTCGCTGTCGGGGTTGGGGATGACCTCCTCGAGGGTCAGTTTCGAGTTCTCGTCAATATAGCTTTCCAGTGAGTAGGTTTTGATGGCCATGGTGAAGAGATTTCTGACAAAATCAATTCGGTATCCCGATTCCGCCGAGATCTCCTCCAGTGAAGGCTCTCTGCCTGTCTTTTCGACGGAGGCGTTGATGATCTTGGATATCCTGTTCACCCTCGAAGATACATGGACGGGCAGCCGTATCGTGCGGGAGTGGTTTGCTATCGACCGCTCGATGGACTGTTTGATCCACCATGTGGCGTATGTCGAGAACCGGCATTCCTTTGCCAGGTCGAATTTTTCCACCGCCTTGATGAGGCCGATGTTGCCTTCTTCTATGAGATCGAGGAGACTTAAGCCCTGGTTCACATACCTGCGCGCGATCTTGACGACGAGGCGCAGATTCGCCTCGATCATCTTCCTGCGCGCCTCGGGATCCCCCTGTGCCACTTTCCCGGCGTACATCTTTTCTTCTTCGACGGTAATGACCGGCAGTTTGCGAAGGTCCCGCATATAGAGACGCTCTACCTGAATATCATCATAGCGGACAAAATCTATTGCGTCTTTTTCGCCGTTCATTCTCTCCATCCCTGTTCGCCGATCAGTTTCACGAACCTGCAACTGCCGTAATTTTCCTCGGAATAATTGTTCTTGTCCTTGCGGGTAAAAACAATAAGATCCTGCGAGAATTCGTCTCCGATAGGAATGACGAGTCTTCCTCCCATTGCGAGCTGCTCGAGGAGAGAACCTGGAGGGTGCGGCGCCGCGGCGGTTACGATGATCCCATCGTATGGACTGTGTTCTTTCCAGCCGAGAGTGCCGTCGCCGATATGAATGATCACATTGGTGTATTTGAGCTGGTCGAAGATCTTTCGTGCCCGTTTTGCAATGTCGGGTATCCGTTCTATGGTGTAGACCTGGTCTGCAAGTTCCGCCAGGATGGCGCACTGATAGCCCGACCCGGTGCCGATCTCAAGGACCTTTTCCTTGCCGGTGAGCCGAAGGAGCTCCGACATAAGGGCCACGATATAGGGCTGTGAAATTGTCTGTTTCTCACCGATGGGAAGTGGATGGTCGTCGTATGCCTCGGGCCACAAAGCTTCATCGACGAAAAGGTGCCTGGGTACCTTTAACATGGCATTGACAACGCGCCGGTCTTTTACACCCCTGGCCACGATCTGCGTGTCAACCATTAACTGTCGTCTGCTCTGGTACTGGTTTATCATAGGGATAGCTCTCTCGCTCTCTGACAGGCCCGTTCTATCGCCTCGATGACGATTCCCCTGAAGGCCCTGTCTTCCAGAGCGGCGAGCCCGCTAATGGTAGTGCCGCCGGGCGAGGTTATCATTTCACGCATTAATGCGGGATGGATCTGCTCCTCTTCCAGCATGGCGACGGTGCCTTTTATTACCTGCATCGAAATGGCTTTGGACTTGTCTCTGGGAATCCCGATCTTGACCCCCGCGTCGATCATTGCTTCGAGAAAGAGAAGGAAAAAAGCGGGGCTGCTCCCACCCAACGAGGTTTCCGCATCCATCAGTTCCTCCCCTAACTCGATGGTCAGGCCCAGGCAGGAGAAGAGGGCCTTTATCCTGGCAACGTCTTCCCCGGCGACATCAGTGCCGGCCGCGATGCCGATGACCCCCTGGTTTACCTTGACAGCGATATTGGGCATCATCCTGACGATCTTGAGGGGCCTGCCCGACAGAGACAGGATGTTCGATATGGTGATGCCCGCCATGATTGAAACGAGGATTTTCGAATCATCCATGGAAGACGCTATGTCGGGAAGGATCTTCGACGCGTCTTGCGGTTTGACGGCAACGACGACGAGATCGGATTGCTTCGTCAGTTCGGCGATCTTTTTTACCTGTCTGATCCCGTAGGTCTTCCCGATGGAGAGAGCCTTTTCTTTCTTTGCCTCGGCAAAACAGAGGTCGTCCTTTTTAATCCTGCTTTTCAAGAGGGCCTTAAGAATAGACTCTCCCATGTTTCCCACACCAACGATCCCGACCTTCCCCATGACTTCCTCCTTGTACCTTATATCAGAACGAAGGGTTAAATTAAAGTCAAAACTGCCCTTCTTGCAAGGCGGGATACCGACAGCGCATGTTCGAGGCCCGGTTCTTTGTTTTCCCTGAAATGCGAAATTCTGAAGCCGTGAGACGTTCTTCTATCCTATGATGCGTATCCGTTTCTTCACAGGTTTGCTTCGAAGGAGTATGCAGGTAGCGCCGGGGCCGCCCTCGGCCATGGTGGCGTTGGAAAAAGCGGTTACCCATTTGCGGTGCATTGCCCTTACGATCCATGTCTTCACGTAGTCCTTGATGATCGGGGTGCGCTTGGATTTCAGGCCGCGGCCGTGGATGACCTTAACGCATTTCAGGCCTTTCTTGACGGCGTCGCTCAGGAAATATTCGAATGTTTCACGGGCGCTTTCTATGGAAAGACCGTGGAGGTCGATAACCTCCTGAACTGAAAACTCACCGTTGCGGAGCTTTTCCATGATGAGGGGATTAATGCCCTCTACGTAACCCTCCATGTATTCGGGGAGGTTGGTGACGTTGATGACACTGTGGTCCGCGAGGACCTCCTGGAGAAGTTTCTCTTCCTCGCTTTCCCTGGGATGACTCGCGATGTGTGCCTCTTTTTTTGCCCGTATCCTCTTCTCGCCGGGCGGGATGGTCCGCACACCTTCCATGGCCTCGGTGAGCAGGTGCTCGTCGTCCTCCGCGGTGACTGTTTTTTTGGTTTGCTCAGGCGAAGGTTCTTTCTTGAGCGTGATCCGGTTTTCTTTCAGGAAACGGGAAAGCTCGGAAAAAGGTTTATTGATGGAATCGTTGTCTTCCATGAATCGGTTCTCTTCAGGAGAGTTCCATATCGGTGATCGTTATGGAATAGGTTTCAGAGGTCTCCTCAAAGTCAATGAGCTTTACATCGAATGAGCCTTTTTCACCGGCTTCAACGGCGATGACGTCGGAGTAATCGCCAAGGGGTTTCGCGTTCTTGTCAAAGAGCGTAACCGCGATGGAAAGCAGGGCCTCCTCCTGTCTTTCATTGACGAGCCAGCCGGATACTTTCGCCCAGAAGGGAAGGGCAAGCAGGCCGCAGCATGGCATGAGGGAGAGGAGAAAGACGTGGCCCTCAAAAGAGATGCCATCCGGGCACGCGATGTCCCCGCATTGGAGTTCTCTCCGGTCCTGCGGGGTGATGCAGCCGATCAGGTTGTTTGTAGCTGTCATTGTGGCGCTCCTTGCATCGATCTTCATATTTACCACAGGAGAAGAACTTTTGACAACAATCAGCATTTATAATAGATTAGACACATGCAATGGCTTGTTTATCTTGTGGATTACGGTATTATCGGGCTTTTGGGCATAATGTCCTTTTTCTCGGTCGCCTTCTTCGTCGAACGGTATCTTTTCTTTAAACGCCTTGATATAGCCCGCTATGACAACGACAGGAAATTGTTCGAAATCGATATGACGAAGCGAATGTCCGTCATCGCCACAATCGGGAGCAACGCCCCGTATGTGGGTCTTCTCGGCACGGTGCTGGGCATCATGCTTACCTTCTCGACGATTGGAAGCCAGGGATATGTCGATGCAACGGGTGTCATGTTCGGGCTGGCCCTGGCGCTCAAGGCCACCGCCATAGGGCTCGTTGTGGCCATACCATCCATTGTCTTTCATAATTATCTGGTCAGGAAGGTCAAGGTCGCCCTTCTCCGGTGGGATGCCGCGTATGCCGGTATGACTCCGGAGACGAAGAGCACGGATGGGCGACAGGGGACGTAAACACACGTGCGGCACGGGGAATCGCAGTAAAACCTAGACCACGGGTATGGAAAGCGGCTGACACAATGGAAGAGAAAGAATTCAGCTATATCAATATGATTCCCTTCATTGACGTCATGCTTGTCCTTCTTGTGATAGTCCTCATGACCGGAACATTTGTCGCGACGGGCATAATCCCCGTTGAGCTTCCGAAAGTCTCCCGGGCTCAGGAGAAGGCGATGAAGACGGGTGTCATCGAGATCGATAAGGGCGGTATCGTTTATTACCAGTCGAGGCGTATTGAATTGGAGGGTCTGAAAGAGGCCCTTACAGACACCTCCCGCGATACCCCGTTTCTAATTCGGGCCGACCGTGATATTCAGCTCCAGCGCTTTGTGGAGGTCCTTGAAATAGTGAAGTCCATGGGGTTCAGGAAAGTGAGTCTCCAGACCGAGGAAGCCAGATGATGGGAACCCGTTATGCAGGCTACGCCATTTCCCTTGCTGTGCATGCTGTCATCGCCGCAGTCATTCTGAGCGTTCCCCTTGACATGGTGGCTCGCCAGAAAAGCATCATCCTTGATTTCAGTGTTGTCAAAGGAGCGGGAGGGGACCGGTATGCGTCTCCGCAGGCCGCCCCTTCGAGCGATGCGATCAAGAACCGGTTGTTATCAAAGGCGGCCAATGCCGCTGAAACAGGCCGGCGGGGAAGGGATGTCGAGCACCGGGCCACCCTCATGCGGCAGGATCAGGTTCCTGACGGGAAGAAGAGTCTTCCGCACGCCGACCCACAGGGACAGACGGCGATTCCCGGGGAAGGTGCCGAGGCTAGGGATGCCTTTTCCGCGGCACCGGCAGGCAACTCAGGAGCGACCGGACGGTCGGGCTTGAGGACACTCAATTATCTCGGGTCCGGTGGTGCGGATGAACGAAACTTTTCTTTTATTCGCGATAAGATCATGCAGGGCATCGTCTATCCGGACCGGGCGAGGAGAATGGGATGGGAAGGCATGGTCACCCTCTCGTTCACGGTCCTCGAGAATGGTTCCATCGATGATGTTAAAGTGGTCAATAGTTCCGGTTTTCCCATCCTTGACGAGAATGCCAGGAACACGATAGCAAAAACAAATCTTAAACGAAAGGTGCCCGTCCGGCTTTACGTGCTTCTCCCTGTAGAGTACCGGCTCCATTAGCCCGGCGGCAGTGAGCGCGACAGTTTTTCGGACGGCGAAAGTGAACGCATGAAAACCATTGAAGACAACCAGCTGATACTGCTTATTTGGCGCGGTAGAAAGTATCTCAAGCGGATAACCGCCGATCAGTCGTTTCACGGAAAAGGCGGGATGCTCCGCTACGGTGACCTCATCGGCAAGCCATACGGTATCAGGATCGGGGATTATGATATCTTCGAACCGACTATCGAAGATATCGTCATGTACGGCCTCAAACGGGAAACCCAAATAGTCTTTCCCAAGGAGAGCTTTTTTATCGCCTTCCGTCTGGGCCTCAAGAAAGGCTCCAGAGTTCTGGAGGTGGGCACCGGCAGCGGCGCTAACACATACATAATGTCCCATGCCGTGGGGCCCGGCGGGCTTGTCGTTTCCTTCGAGCAGGAAGAGCGGCATTTCAGGAACGCAAAGCGGAATATCGATCGCTTCGGCGAATGGGACAACGTGGAACTCCGCAACGAAGAATTCAACGGATACGCCGATGGAGATTTCGATGCCGCCTTCATCGATGTGAGGGAACCCTGGACGGTGCTGGAAAGAGTAAGAGAATGTGTAAAAGGAAGCGCCCCGATAGGCATGATCGTTCCCACCGCCAACCAGATATCGGATATCCTTAAGGCCCTGGAAGAAGGGTTCGGCGACACGGAGGTCCTTGAGATCCTCATCAGAAAATACAAGACCGTAGCCGAACGTGTCCGTCCCACCGACCGCATGATAGCCCACACAGGGTACCTGGTTTTCACACGAAAACTGGATACACTGGATGTGGATGTGACACAACCGCCTGGCGACGCTTAGAGGACTATGAATCTCTTCACGTAATCGACTATTTCCTGGGGGTCGTCCATTATCTTGAAGATGTCGAGGTCTTCCTTGAGGATTCTGTTGTGGCTTAGCATCTGCTCTTTCATCCAGTCGATGAGTCCCTTCCAGTATGATGAATCATAGAGGATGACGGGGAAGGGCCTCATCTTCTTCGTCTGTATGAGGGTGACCGCCTCGAAGAACTCGTCGAGGGTGCCGAAGCCGCCGGGCATGACTATGTAGGCGACTGCGTACTTGAGGAACATGACCTTACGGACAAAGAAGTACCGGTAGCTGAGCCGGACGTTTGCGTAAGGGTTGGGTTTCTGCTCGAAGGGAAGCTCTATGTTGATGCCGATGGATTTGGCCCCCGCATCCTTTGCCCCCTTGTTCGCCGCCTCCATGACGCCGCCGCCGCCGCCGGTTATGACGTTAAAGCCGTTCTTTCCCAGTAGTTTCGCCAGTCCATACGTTTTGTCATAGAGCTCGTCGCCTTTCTGGCTGCGGGCGCTTCCGAAAACCGTAACGGCGGGGCTGATCTCGTTTAAGTTTTCGAAGCCTTCGACGAATTCGGCCATGATGTGAAAAAGCCTCCAGGATTCCTTGAGGTTGATGTCGTCTATGACGTATTGTTTCTCCATCTGTTCCCCTTTTTACCTTGAGATTTTGGACGTTGACATATATTATTTACATACAAATAGCTTGTCAAACTAAAACGAATGGGCGAAATATTGATCGGAACAAGCGGGTTTTCTTTTGATGATTGGATAGGGGAGGTTTACCCGCAGGGCACAAGAAAGCAGGACATGCTCCCTTATTATGTGAACAAGCTGGGATTTAAGACCCTGGAAGTGAACTATACGTATTATGCCATGCCTTCCCGCAAGACGATGGATTCCTTTGCCCGGAGGACCCCGAGAGATTTTTCATTCGTCGTCAAGGGATACAAAGGCATCACCCATTGCATCGCCGATGACATTAAGGAAACGTGCCGGCTTTTCAAAGAGGGTATCGAGCCGCTGGAAGAAAACATGAAGGCCCTTCTTTTCCAGTTTCCCTACATGTTTCTGCCGACGGATGAAAACATCGGGTACCTGCGAAAACTGAAGGACGAATTCGCCGGATACACGTCGGTCATGGAATTCCGTAATTCCAGGTGGTTCGACGAGCGGTATTTCGATCTCTTGAGAGAGCTCTCGCTCGGCTTCTGCATTGTCGATGAGCCAAAGCTCAAGGGCCTGATGCCCTTCACGCCCGTTCTCACATCGCGAACCGGTTATTTCCGGTTTCATGGCAGAAACCGGGCCTGGTTCAGGGAACCCGTTGACGTCCGGTATAATTATTTGTATACAGAGAAAGAATTGAAGACCTTCGTACAACTCATCGAGGACATAGCCTCACATGCTGATACGACCTTCGTCTTTTTCAATAATTGCCATGAAGGGAAAGCGGCCAGGAATGCTCTCATGATGATAGAACTGCTGCGACAGAAGCCGGCATTCGATACGGCAGCCAAAGCCGCTCCCCACAATTAACGCCAGCTTGACCTCGGACAGGCCTGTCGTACCCCTGCCGAGGACTTTTTGCACGGTCACGGCCGTCATCAGGCGACAGGAATGATAATCGGTCCGGATAAGGAGTTGCCATGAACAACGAGATTTTCAGAGAATATGATATCAGGGGAAACGTCGAGAAGGACCTCACCGATGACGCCGTTCGCAGTATAGGGAGGGCCTTCGGGTCCTACATGGCCGGGCTGGGAAAGAAACGGGCCTCCATCTGCCGCGATTGCCGGCTCAGTTCCGAACATTATCGTGACCTTCTTGTTGAGACAATGGTCGAAAGCGGTCTCGATGTTACCGATGTCGGGCTTGCCCCGACACCCCTCTTTTACTATTCGCTTTTCAACCTCGATGTCGAAGGCGGGATCATGGTGACGGGGAGCCACAACCCGCCCACAATGAACGGTTTCAAGGTCGCCGTCGACAAATCCACCATCTATGGCGAACAGATACAGAATATACGAAAGATCATCGAATCCGAAAGATACACAAGGGGGACGGGGTCGTACTCGGAATATAAGGACATCGTCAAAGATTACTACGGATATCTGCGCTCAAACATAAAAATAGGAAAGAATTTCAAGGTTGTCATCGATGCCGGCAACGGTACGGGGGGCGTCATCGCTCTTCCCATCATGAGAGAGTTTGGTCAACAGGTAACGGATCTTTTTTGCGACATGGACGGCCATTTCCCCAACCATTTTCCCGATCCGACGGTGGAAAAGAACCTGGTAACTTTGCGGGACACTGTCCGCAGGGAAAGGGCGGATGTGGGTATCGGCTATGACGGCGACGCCGACAGGATAGGCATTGTCGACGAACAGGGCGGTATCATCTGGGGCGACTACCTCATGCTGATCTTTGCCCGACAGATCCTCAAAGAGCACAAGGGAGGGACATTCGTTTCGGAGGTAAAGTGCTCCACGAATCTCTTCGACGATATCGCCAGGCGAGGTGGTGTGCCCATCATGTGGAAGGCCGGTCATTCCCTCATCAAACAGAAGATGAAAGAGACCCATGCCCTGATGGGCGGCGAAATGAGCGGCCACATCTTTTTCGCCGACCGTTTCTTCGGCTATGACGACGCGATATACGCGTCTCTCAGGTTCCTGGAAATAATGGAGGAAGAGGCAAGGCCCGTATCGGAATTCTTAAGCGATCTTCCCAGAACCTATTCTACCCCGGAGATACGCATAGATTGTGCGGACAACGTCAAGTTTGACGTCGTGCGCGACCTTACCGACCTCTACCGTGCCAAATACCCCATCATAGACACCGATGGCGTCAGGGCGATATTCGACGGTGGGTGGGCGCTGGTTCGTTCCTCCAACACGCAGCCGATCCTCGTTCTCAGGTTCGAAGCCGGCACCCGGGAGGACCTCGACCGCATCCAATCCATGGTAATGGAAGATCTGGAAAAAATAATGAAAAAGTACAGGTAATGGGTGATAGGTAATGGGTAATAGGAAAAGATTTTCCCTATGACCTATAACCCATGACCCATAACCTGTTTCTTTGGAGCACAGCGAGAAAAAAACATGCTTACCATTCCCCGACATATTATGAGGCCCGCGCGGTATATTGGCTGCGAGCCCAATCATGTGAGAAAGGACCCGAAGGACGCCAGGGTTCGTTTTGCCCTGTGCTATCCCGATATATACGAGATAGGCATGTCGTACTATGGTCTGTTTCTTCTGTACGAGATCGCAAACAATGTTGAAGGCGTCTGGTGCGAAAGGTGTTTCGCGCCCTGGGCGGATATGGAAGATCATCTCAGGAGCACGGGTGCCGCACTTGCAACCCTGGAATCTAAAACGCCCCTTCGTGAAATGGATATCATCGGGTTTTCGGTGACTTACGAGCTGAATGTGACAAACGTTCTTAACATGCTTGACCTCGGGGGCGTCAAGATACGTGCGCAGGAGAGGACAGGCAAAGACCCCATCGTCATCGGCGGCGGTCCGCTCATGCTTAACCCGAAGCCTTACGAACGGTTCTTTGATATCATCGTGGCAGGTGAAGGCGACGAGGTTCTCGTTTCAATACTGAATACAGTCCGGGAGATGAAAGGCGAAACGAGGGACAGGGTTATAACGGAACTGGCAAAACTGGAAGGGGTCCATTCCCCGTTTGTCTTTTCCGCGGGGGTGAAGCGCCTTTTTGTCGGTGATCTTGACAGCGCGTACCATCCCGTTCGCCCTCCCATACCCACGGTGGACAGCGTTCATAACCGGCTCAACATAGAAATATCAAGGGGTTGCGGGAACGGCTGCAGGTTTTGCCTTGCCGGGTTCGGCTACCGTCCTTACCGTGAGCGTTCGTTTGAGACAGTCAAAGGGATCATTGACGAAGGGCTTCGCAATACCGGCTATGAGGAGATTTCACTGTTGTCGCTGAGTTCCGGGGATTATGGGTCCCTCTTCGACGTGCTTGACTATACGAAGACCAACTATCAGGGCCTGTCCGTCAGCCTGCCGTCGCTTAAGATCGGCAGTATAGGAAGCGCGGAGATAGCAGCCATGGGAGAGATGGCCCGCACGGGTTTCACCTTTGCCCTGGAGGCCCCGACCCCGGGCTTGCGCGCCCGGCTCAACAAGGATATAGACGTTGAGAATCTCGTGAGGCAATTGCCTCAGCTTAAAGCCCTTGGCTGGCGCAGACTGAAGCTTTATCTCATGGTCGGCTTTCCCTGGGAGACGGATGATGACCTTCTGGCCGTCCGTGACGTGATACTTCCATTCCGGGCGGCGGGCATGGATGTGAACCTCTCCGTATCACCCTTTACTCCCAAACCTCATACCCCTTTTCAGTGGCTGCCCATGGATGACGAAGACATCCTAATGCAGAAGATCATGCTCATCAAGGATGCCCTCAAAAAGACCGGTGCCCGGGTGCGATACCGCGATACCTCGGTCAGCATCGTCGAGGGTATCGTGGCACGGGCGGACGAGCGTCTTGCAGGGCTTTTCGAGTATCTTCACGGGCAGGGCGTACGCCTCGAAGCGTGGAGGGAGTTTTTTTCCTTTGAACCATACCGGCAGTGGTTTGAAGAAGATCTGTCGGATATGAAACTATATACGGGCCGCCGCGACCCCGCGGAGAAATTGCCCTGGAATATGGTCGACATGGGTTTCGATACCAGTTTCCTTCTGAAGGAACTGGAAAAGGCAGAAACGGGTGACATGACAGTGGATTGCCTGACTGGATGCGCCGCATGTGGGCTTGGATGCGCGGGGATTGAAAAAGGCCTCGGGCAATGCGAATCCGTCCAGGGCCCGTCCGATATCTCCATTAAATCCGGTGACACGGCCGCGCACGCGGTCGGTCTGCCCGAGGGGACGAAGAAGGTCGCCTTTCGCTACGGCAAGTACGGCGACGCCCGGTACATCGGCCACCTCGACACGATGAACATCCTTGTAAGGGCAATGAAGGCTTCGGGTATCAGGATAAGGACACGGGGAAAGTATCACCCGCTGCCGAAGATAGCCTTGACGGATGCGCTTCCCGTAGGGGTGGAGAGTTTCTGCGAGTTTATTGAGATAGAAACAGACAACAGCATGACCGTGGATGCGCGAACGGTTCAAAAGATCAACGAAAGGCTGCCCTCGGGCATAAGAATATACGAATTTATGGAAGGTTCTCTGAAAGATATGGTAAAAGATTATCTGTTCATTTTGATTTCGGATGCACCGCCGGAAGGTGAACCCTTTGTGTGGAAGGGCACCGCGGGCAGATATCTGTCTCTGTGGCGGGGCAAGGGTGTCAAGCAGCTTTGGACTGAAGGTGGTTATACGAGGATCATCAAGGTAGAATCGAGACGAATACATGGCATCTGAACTGGTTATAAATGTCACGTACAGCGAAACGAGGATCGCTTTCCTTGAGAATGGCGTTCTCGTGGAATTCTTTATCGAAAAGAAAAACGATCATAGCATGGTGGGCAGTATATACAAGGGCAAGGTTGTGCGGATTGTCCCCGGGATGGATGCCGCCTTCATTGACATCGGACTAGAGAAGTCGGCCTTCCTCTATGTTGGAGACATCATTCTCGACCGTATGATGTACGAGGAGTTCGACGGCGCCGATTTTCATTTTGAGGGAGGCGAGAGGATCGAGGGCGTTCTTGAGGACGGCCAGGAACTGATCGTGCAGGTTTCCCGTGAGCCCATCGGACAGAAGGGAACGCGGGTAACGTCGAAGATTACGCTTCCCGGAAGACTCCTCGTTCTCATGCCCGGTACGGACCATATCGGCGTGTCCCGAAAGATCGAAGACGAAGAGGAACGCAAACGCCTTGCCACGGTGTTGAAAGATATATGCCCCAAGGGGTACGGGCTCATAAGCAGGACCGCTTCGGAAGGCAAGAGTTCGGAGGAGCTTGAGACGGATCTCATCTTCCTGAAGCGTATCTGGGAGAGCATCCAGGAGAAGGCAAAAGCAACGCGTGCCCCTGCGATCCTTCATCAGGAGCTTGGCATTATCTTCAGGGTGGTCCGCGATCTTCATTCACACAACCTGAAGAAAGTGATCGTTGACGATCAGTTTGTCTACAGCCGACTGGAGGAGTTCCTCAAAGAATACCTGCCGGAAGAAGGCTGCGAAGTAGTCTATTTCGACGAAAAGGACCCCATTTTCGAAGTCTACGGCATCGAGATGGAGGTAGCCAAGCTTCTGCAGAGGAAGATATGGCTGAAATCCGGGGGCTACATCGTCCTCGATTACACCGAGGCCCTCACGGTCATCGATGTCAATACAGGCCGGTATCTTGGTAAAAAAGATCTGGAAGACACCATCCTGAGGACGAATCTCGAAGCCGTCAAGGAGATTGCCTACCAGATACGCCTCAGGAATGTCGGCGGCATCATCATCGTCGATTTTATCGACATGGAGCGCAAAGAATCACGTGAGATTGTTTTCCAGTCGCTGATGGACACCCTTAAGAAGGACAGGATCAAGACCTTCGCTTATCCCATCAGCGAATTGGGGCTTGTCCAGCTCACCAGGAAGCGGACTCGCCACAACGTCGTCAACCTCCTGACCGAGACATGCCCCAATTGTGAAGGCTCAGGATATATTAAATCCCGTTTTACAGTCTGTTATGAGGTGCTCAGAGAACTCAGGAGCGCATGCAGAAAGGGCGAGGGGAGAATATTCACCATCTATCTCTCTCCGGATGTGGCAAATCTTCTCTATGAAGAGGAGAAAAGTTCGCTGGAACAGATAGAGACGGCCTACGGGACAAAGGTGAACCTCGTCGCCAATCCCGATTTTGGGATTGAAAAGTTCCAGATAGAAGGAATAATGTAGGAACGATGAAGACCCTTCTTTCACCTGCCAAGGTCAATCTGTATCTTAAAGTCCTTTCCAGGCGGCCCGACGGCTATCATAATATCCGCAGCATTGTCGATCTTATTTCCCTCTGTGACCGAATCAATATTGAGGACATTGCGGGCGATGAGATTATTGTTGACGATGACAAGGGGATTCTTCCGCGGGGAGAAGGGAACACTGTGTACCGGGCAATCCGGATGCTGAGCGAGGCGGCTTCGGTCCGCAGAGGCATTCACGTCTCCATCGAAAAACACATCCCCATCGGCAGTGGTCTCGGCGGACCGAGCAGCAACGCCGCCACGGTATTGAAAGAGCTTTGTACGCGCTGGGAGCTTGGTCTCAGCGGCGAAGAACTAAGTCGCATCGGCAGCCGGGTGGGCGCCGATGTCCCCCTGTTCCTCCATGGAAATCCCTGCATCATGGAAGGGACAGGTGATGTAATCACACCAATCGAACTGCCCCTGATGTGGTATGTCGTTGTGTATCCGAATGTCAGCATATCGACGAAAGCGGTCTATGAAGGCTTAAAAATCGTGTTGACAAAGGAGCAAAACGATATTAAATTGAGGGGAAACTTCAGTAATCCGGATGTAATCGCGGGCATTTTGGAGAATGACCTCGAACGTGTCGCCATCTCGATGTGTCCTCAAATCGAAGGGATCAAGGATACGCTGAAAAAGACAAAAGCTCTCGGTTCGCTGATGAGTGGAAGCGGTTCGTCGGTGTTCGCTATCTTCGGAAATGAAGAAGATGCGAAGCAGGCATCATCGTTGCCGGCAATAAACAAGATAGGAACTGTTTTTATTGCGCACAGCGTGCAGGGAGGGTAAACTAATGGAGATTACCGATGTAAGGATATTCCCCGTTGATGAAAAGCGGGTGAAGGCGTATGCATCGATCGTCTTTGACGATTGTTTCATTGTCCGGGATCTCAAGGTAATACAGGGTGAGAGTAAATTCTTCGTAGCCATGCCGAGCAAGAAGATGAAAGACGGCTCATTCCGTGATACGGTCCATCCTTTAAATAACGTCACCCGGCAGATGATAGAGGAGAGCGTTCTCGGGGCCTACGAGCAGGAAATAAGCAGACCTCAAACATTGTGAAAACTTTGGGGTGTCGTCAAGCGGTAAGACNNGAGGTTCGAATCCTCCCGCCCCAGCAAACATATATAATCCTCAGGGGGTTTTGATTGGATAAACTCAGAATATTGACTGGCAACGCAAACCCGGAATTGGCCTACAAGATCAGCGAGTACTTGGGTATCAAGCTCGCGAAAGCCAAGGTAAATCAGTTCAGCGACGGCGAGATCCAGGTCTCGATTGACGAAAGCGTTCGCGGTATGGATACCTTCGTCGTGCAGTCCACCTGTCCGCCGGTAAATCACAATCTTATGGAACTGCTCGTCATGGTGGACGCCCTGAAGAGGGCCTCAGCGGGACGGATTACAGTGGTGATGCCGTACTACGGGTACGCGAGACAGGACCGTAAGGTTCTACCCCGCACATCTATTTCAGCGAGGCTCGTGGCGAACCTTATCACCGTTGCCGGAGCATCAAGGATACTGGCTATGGACCTTCATGCCGGCCAGATCCAAGGTTTTTTCGATATCCCTGTGGACCACCTGTACGCGCTCCCCGTTCAGTTTGACTACATCAAAAAGATCGAAGGGGATGTCGTTGTCGTTTCCCCTGATGCCGGTGGTGTGGAGCGTGCCCGCGAGCTGGGCAAAAGGATCAATGCCACCATCGCAATTATTGACAAAAGGCGTGAAAAGGCCAATGAATCGAAAGTTATGCATGTCATCGGAGACGTGAAGGGCAGAACGGCCATCCTCATCGATGATATGATAGATACGGGCGGGACTATCGTTCAGGCAGCGCAGGCGCTTGTAGACGGCAGCGCAAAGGTTGTCTATGCCTGCTGTACCCATCCGGTTCTTTCGGGAAAGGCCATCGAGAGGATCAACAATTCACCGCTCAAAGAATTGATCGCTACAAATACGATTCCCCTTTCAGAAGAGGGCAGGGGATCGAAGAAGATAAAAGTTCTGGACGTATCGCCAATACTCGGAGAGGCCATAAAGAGAATACACAGCGATGCATCCGTAAGTTCGTTGTTCATATAGTTGGGAGGAACATTATGGAACAGGTTTTAATCAGGGCAGACAAAAGAGTTTTAACGGGAAAGAATGTAGCAAGAAAGATCAGAGGCGCAGGGAGCATTCCGGCGGTGCTTTACGGCGGCAACGTTGAGCCGGTTTCGATAACCATCTCGGCGAAGGATTGGGAGAAAATCACCCGGCGCATGAAGAGAAACGTCATTCTCGATATGGAGATCCATGGCGGCGAGGTCGTTGAAAGTCGGCCCGTCATGGTCAAAGAGATACAGCGGAACGGCCTTGGCACGCGGATCATGCACATCGATTTTTACAACGTTTCCATGGAAAAGACCGTGGAAGTCGAAGTGCCCATCCATCTGTCTGGCAAAGCCAAGGGCGAGGTCCTGGGTGGTATCATTGATGTCCACCTGAGGTCCATGAAGGTGGAGTGTCTTCCGGGTCAGATCCCCGAAGAGATCGTCATCGACATGTCGGAGCTCGATATTGGCGATTCCGTCCATGTGAGCGACATATCGCTGCCGGGCGTAAAACTTGTGGAACACGGAGATGTCGCCATCCTAAGTGTCATACCTCCGGCGGTGGAAGAGAAGAA
The DNA here is from genome assembly GCA_002418985.1 of Deltaproteobacteria bacterium UBA5756. GTDB lineage: Bacteria > Desulfobacterota > Syntrophorhabdia > Syntrophorhabdales > Syntrophorhabdaceae > Delta-02. Next base: position 1,822 of record DIFE01000026.1, on the reverse strand, counting down.
GGCCGGTGTCGAGGAAGCAGCCGAGGTTTTGGAGACAAAGGAGAAAGAGGAGTAAGGGCTCGTGCATCTGTTGTGCGGGCTTGGCAACAAAGGCTCCGATTATACCTTTACGCGGCATAATATCGGTTATCTTGTCATAGAGCGTTTTTCCGAACGCTTCAAGATACCCGTTACAAAGAAAGATTCGGGTTGCAGGATCGGGTTGAAAGAGGACCTGGTTCTTGCAAAACCCGACACGTACATGAATCTCTCCGGTGGCCCTGTGGCCAGGCTGGTTGGAAAATTCAAGGTTTCACCCGATCATGTAATCATCATACACGATGATCTCGACATGGATTTCGGCAAAATGCGGATCCGTCTCGGGGGCAGGGACGGCGGTCACAAGGGTGTCCGGTCCGTGATCGAAAACCTGGGAACGGCGGATTTCTATCGACTCAAGATAGGCATAGGGAGACATCCCGGCATACCGGCCGAGGAATATGTCCTGTCGCGATTCCCCGGGGAAGAGACAGAGGGGCTTGCGGAGATTATCGATGTCGCATGTGACGCCCTGAAAGTCTTTGTCTTTGAAGGCGGATCGAAGGCGATGAGCCTTTTCAACAGGCGCGGGCCGGAGTGAGCAGGTGCCATGAGTTTTTCCTGCGGTTTCATAGGACTTCCCAATTCAGGCAAATCGACCATTTTCAACGCACTCACCGCACTCGCGGTGCCCTGCCAGCCATATCCGTTCTGCACCATTGATCCCAACATCGGTATCGTAGCTGTCCCCGACAAGCGGCTTTTCAGTCTGGCGGCGCTTCTTAACCCTGAAAAAGTCACCCAGACCACGATCGAGTTTGTCGATATTGCAGGTCTCATCAAGGATGCCCACAAGGGAGAAGGTCTCGGCAACAGGTTTCTTTCCCACATCAGGAATGTCGATGCGACAGCCCACGTAATCCGGGCTTTCACCTCGGGTCAGGTGCCTCACGTGTACGCCGATATCGATCCCGCCAGAGACATGGATATCGTTGAGACGGAGATTATCATATCCGACCTTGAGATTGTCGAAGACCGGATAAGGAAGATAGACCGTCTTGCGAAGATCTCAAAGGACAAGGGCGAGACGGAAATGGAGCTTCTCCTGAGGGTAAGGCGATACCTCGAAGCCGACCGTTTCGTAGCAATGGACGATTTTGACGGAAATGAAAAGCAGATCCTCCGGACTTTCGATCTCATCACGACAAAACCGCTCTTCTACATAGCCAACGTCGACGAGGAGGGCCTGGCGAATATCCCGCATCCCGCAATCGAAGAGGCGGCAGCAAAGAGAGGCCGGGAGGTCGTTTATATCTGCGGCAAGCTGGAGCAGGACTTGAGCGCCCTTCGCGAGGAGGACAGGGCGTCCTTCATGGAACTCTACGATATGAAGGAATTCTCCATAGAAAAGATCATCCATGTCGGCTATCGGATCCTGGACCTGATCACCTTCTATACGGTTGTAGGCAAGGAGATGCGTGCCTGGACCATCCCGCGGGGAACAACCTGCTCCAAAGCCGCCGGAAAGATCCATACAGACATGGAAAAGGGTTTCATCAGGGCGGAGGTCATCAATATCGACGATTTTATCACCTGCGGCAGCGAACACGCCGCCCGCGAAAAGGGCCTCCTGAGGCTGGAAGGCCGCGACTACGTAGTACAGGACGGCGACATACTACACATACGCTTTAATGTTTGAAGATAGGTAATGGGTCACATCTGTCCAAGATAATTGTAAAGGTCAACCTTTCTCCGAAGCCTCCGTCATTCCGCCCCCTCACTCCGTCATTCCGCCCCCTTAACT
>DIFE01000131.1:12214-33577 GCA_002418985.1 Deltaproteobacteria bacterium UBA5756 | reverse complement strand
TTGAAATGCGGGATTTACCTGTCTTAAATCATTGCTTTATAAACAAAGCAGTCCGAGAAATGAATTATTTTGGACAGCAGTGGGTAATGGGTAATCGGTAATTTTTGAAGAGCTTGTTTTTGGAGGGTGCGAATGAGTGTACAATATAGGCAGGAAAGTAGAGGATGTCGCGGAGAAAAATACATCTGGTGCTCATGCCCGGTATCGATGGTACGGGGATATTCTTCCGTCCGTTGCTTCGCGCCCTTCCGCCCGATATACTGCCTCGTGTGATAACCTATCCCGCCGGCGGGGCGCTTTCGCTGGCCGAACACGCCGGATATGTGCGGGAACTGCTGCCCCAAAACGATGTCGTGCTCGTCGCGGAATCCTTTTCGGGTCTTGTCGCGCTGATGCTGCTCCACGACCCTCCCGCACAGGTAAAGGGTGTTGTCTTCAGCGCGGCATTCGCCGAACCGCTCCAACGCCTGTTGATCCGGGTTGCCACTTTCCTCCCCGGGATTCCATCCCTTGTCAAAAGACTGCCTGCGCCGCTGCTGAACCATTATCTGTTCGCTCCCCGGACCGACGAGATGCTGGAAGACCTGTTGCGCCACGCACTGCCCCGGCTTTCCCCCGGCGCCCTCAAGCACCGTGCCGGTCTTGTCGCCCTGGGTTATCCTTTTCCGGAGGAACGGTTTGGGATACCCTGCCTGTACCTGCAGGCGGCGAGGGATCGCGTCGTCCCGCAGAAAGCCGCTGACTGGTTCGCAGCGCATTTTGTCAATTTCGAACTCGTCCGGTTCGATGCCCCGCACTGTCTCCTGCAAACAAGACCCTGCGAATGTGCAGACCGGATAGTGAGATACGTGGACAGGGTTGCCCGCCAGGGGGGCCGCGCCGGGTAGCGACAGATACATCGGTGAATGTCTCCAACAAACCATACGTATTCTTTGACAGTACCTTTTCGGCATGCGATATTGGAGGAGAAAGGGGGGGCGGGAACAGATTTCGCTGTCCGGATGTCTCATCAGGAGGAAACAGGACATGCATCTTTCCCCGAGGTGATGACGTGATAAGAACAGGTGATGAACAGGTAAAAAGGGTTGTTCTCTTCATTGTTTTTTTGGTGGTTTCTTCATTCATGACGGTCCATTCAACGTTTGGAGCACAGGATGATGACATCTCCGCGATACTGGCAGAGTTGAATAAGAAACTCGCCGTTAAGGCGGAAGCCGTAAAAACGGTAAAGTTTAACTTAAAGCTCATCAGTGATACTGACAATCAGTCGAAATCTGTCGACCGCCTGATTGAGAATCTCAGGCCGACAATCGAGCAGAACAGGGCAAACTGCAACGGAACGTACAAAGAGCCCGAGTACAGTTACTGGCTCAAATTATGCGGCAATCTGCAAAGGCAGGCAGACGATCTGTACGCTGGCCAGAACAATCTTCTCCAGAAGCGCGCAAAGTATCTCTCGGCGGCGCAGGGCGCGGAGCGAACGCATGATACGGCCGACCGGTCGATCAAGATGCTGCTCGCCCGACTGCGGGTAAACATGATGTTGAAGCGGTGCGAGTGCAGCGGAAAAAGCACACTGGAAGCCACGGTCACGTGCTATCGAGTCTGCTATGAAGGTGCAAGCGATCCGGGGCACACAGTCCCCAGCCCGGTTGACAATAAAATGAGGTAGCTGAAGAATGTTGGTAAGGGCCCGGCAATTTTCAATCACGCATGCAAGAGACTTCCTTGCTGCCGGCTGTGCGCATGTAGATGACGCCTTCACGTATCCCGACCTTGCGGATGTTTCCGAGATTAACGCTGCCGGGTATGGAGTGATGCGCGGTGATTGCGAGATCCATTGCCGCGGGGAAGTGTACAATGCGGTAATAGAATCAACGGGGAAGCGATATTTTCTGGCTTATATCGAGCCGTCGGGAACCCGGCCGCCCAGCCGTGAAGGTTCAACGTCCGAACCTGCACCGGTCGTGTCTGACAGCCCCGGCTCGCCGATATCTGAAACCCGCAAATCATCCGCAGAGGGCAAGAGCGGGCGGGCAAGGATCGTCAAATACATGTACGCGGCTTTTATCGTAGGGATATGTATCTGGATCGTACATTCAAGCATGTCCAGGAAAGAGGTCCGGGACGGGTACGATTCCGCCTACAGGGCAGCGGTAGAGCTCCTCAGCCAGGCACCTCCGGCCGGGGACCTGCTAGCCCCGGACAGGACCAGGTTTGAACATGCCGCAAAGCGTCTTGGCGATGCTTTAAGGGCAAGCCCCGATCATCCCAAAGGCCGGTACTGCCTCGGGCGTCTGTACGAGCGTCTGCGTTGCTGGGACGATGCGCTGCTGGAATATGAAACCGCGATCCAGCTAAAGCCGGATTATCCGGAAGTCTTTCGTTCCATGGGCAACCTGTACCGCCGGATTGCCTTGCCGGAAAAAGCTATAGACGCCTACCGGGAAGAGAGCCGGCTTAAGCCTCAGGATTACTCGATATACCTGAGGCTCGGCGACGCATACCTGGAAAGCAGACGTTGGGACGACGCGATAGGGGCTTACACAAAATGCGCGGAGGTATTTTCTCTCCATGAGGTGTGTTCCTTGCGTCTTGGAACAGCGAATATGCGAGCAGGCCGCAATCGGGAGGCGACCCGGGCAATAGCGGATACCGTAAACCGTGCCCCTCAGGATATCGAAGCGAACTATAGCCTGGGTTTGTCGTACCTGAAGACGGGTAACCGCGAGATGGCCGAAGCGCAGGTCGAAGTCCTTAAAGCCCTGAGTACCCAAACGGGCGCCGCAAAGGCTCACGAGTATGCAGGCAAGCTGGCAGATGCAATCCGAAACGAATACAAGATCAGGAGCCGGTAGACCACGCGCACCTTCTTCCTGAAGGGGCGGTTCCTGAGCCGTTCCCCATGATTCACCGTTTTAAATGGTAATTCAGGGCCCCCGGTCTGAGACGCTTGAATGGGCCATGCAGGTTGGCTGGCATGCCGAATTCACTGAGTGGTGCTATACTTGAATTAGAGGAAATTCTTGTATAAAGGGGGCGATGAAAGATGCTCATGCCAACCAAAATTCTTGTACCGACGGATTTCTCGGAGTATTCAGACCGGGCATTAGCACAGGCTCTGGATATAGCGAAGCAGTACAAGTCGAAGGTTTTCCTTCTCCATGTTGTCCACGAGCATGTTTACAGCAGCGCTTTTGATCTTGCTCTTTCCGAGGAGGCGGCGCGGCAGATTAAGGATGATACAAGGGCGTGGGCCGAGGAAAGTTTGAAGAAACAGCTCGATAGCTTTCCCGAGGCACATGAGGTAGAGGTAGTCACGAATGTCCGTGAGGGTATTCCCTACGAGGAGATACTGAAGGAGGGGAAAGAGAAGGGGATCGATCTTATAGTGATCGCATCTCTGGGCCGAACAGGCATTGCAAAATACCTTATGGGCGGCGTTGCCCGTAACGTCCTTAAGGGTTCCAAATGCCCGGTGCTGCTCACAAAATGAATAAAGGTTAGTATTTACTTCCCCCTTTGTCCTGCCATGTGGGATATACTTTGCGGTGAAAATAATTTCCCCCGGGAGTATATGTGGCAGAGAATCATTATCCTCTTGAACCCCTTTTTGGCAAGATCCTCAGTCCCTTCGAGCGATTTCTCAAGCAAACGACCTCCGGCGGCATCGTACTCATGTGTATGACTCTGCTGACCTTGATCGTGGCCAGCTCGCCCTTGGGCGACCCATACAGGCATTTATGGGAGATACCCATCCGGATCGGAGCGGGCTCGTATAATATTGAAATGTCACTCCATGTTTGGGTAAACGAAGGCCTGATGACCCTCTTCTTTTTACTGGTGGGCCTGGAATTGAAGCGTGAAATAATGGTGGGGGAACTGGCCTCACTGCGCAATGCCGCCCTTCCCGTGGCAGGGGCGCTGGGCGGGATGCTCACGCCGGCCCTCATCTACTTTCTCTTGAATCCTTCCGGGCCTGCGTCGGCGGGCTGGGGTGTTCCGATGGCCACCGATATTGCCTTCTCCGTAGGCATCCTCGTTCTTCTGGCGTGGCGCATTCCGAAGAATCTCATTATTTTTTTGACCGCCCTCGCAATTGCGGACGACCTCGGCGCCGTGCTGGTCATCGCGCTTTTTTACACCCAGACCATCGTTGTACCCCTTTTGGGCATTGCGGCAGTCCTTTTAAGCGTGCTCGTTCTCTTCAACCGGGGCGGCATCCGCCACCCCCTGCCGTACGCGGTCCTGGGGATTCTACTCTGGCTGGCGCTCCTGAAATCAGGGATACATGCCACGCTTGCCGGCGTACTGCTGGCCTTCACGGTTCCTGCACGCCCTATTTACACGCCGCACCAGTTTGAGGCAAGGCTCGATGATATGAGGGATGCCTTCCATAAGGAGACCATGAATTGCAGAGATGACCTGCCCCGGGGCATTACCAGTATGAGCGCTATTGCCGAGAATGTCGAAAAGGCTTCATGCGCCGTCCAGTCACCGCAACAGCGGATGGAACACAACCTTTCCCCCTGGGTCACCTTCGGGATTATCCCGCTCTTCGCCATGGCTAACGCAGTGCTTGATGTTCTTGCCATGCCCTTCCGGGAAGTTATCGTCAGGCCCATAACGCTGGGGGTTATCCTGGGGTTGGTTCTGGGGAAGTTTATCGGTATCACGAGTTTCGCCTGGCTTTCTGTAAAAATCGGTCTTTCGACCCTTCCCGGCGGTGTCGGTTGGCGCCATGTCATGGGCGCCGCTTGGCTCGGCGGGATCGGCTTTACAATGTCGCTGTTTATCGGGCAATTGGCCTTTGCAGGCAGACCCTCCCAATTCGAGGAAGTCAGGATTGGCGTCATGATAGCGTCCCTGATATCCGCAATCCTGGGCCTCGCCTGGCTCTACCTCAGCGCCAAAAAACCGACTATTACCCGTTGAGTGGAGGCCGGTGGACCGGGGCAGGCACCGGACGGTTTTCCCCTTGCACAAGAGTGAGAATTCGGATAGAAATAGAGGAGCAGCGTCGAAATGCCCGGGGCTGTCACCGAATGACTCGCAGGAGTGGAAAACCGACTGATGAGGAGTAGTACCATGAAGAATAATGCGGCAACACTTTCAATGCGATCTGTTGTTCTACTTGTGACGTTGTTGATCGTTCCTTTGATCGCCTCGGCCGGGGAAGTCGGGTACAGCGCCATGGTGATGGATGTGAAGGGCAAGGTTCTTGTGCGCCACGGGGGAGCAAAGAAAGCTGTCGATCTTGGATGCCTGCTTTATCCCGGAGATTCCGTGGAGACGACGAACGGCGCATCCCTGACTGTTGCCTATCTGGAGTCGGGCCTGGAGGAGCAGTGGTCCGGAGCGGCAAAGTTCGTGGTTGAGAAAATCGGCAGTAAGCCTGCCGCCGCCCGGATAAATAAAAAAAACAGAGTCACCGTGCCGCAGATAGCATCGGCGCAAAAAGGAAGCTTGAAGCTAAGGGGACTGAAACAACTCAAAATGGAGGTGGGGGGTCTTTCGAATACAATTACTATCGAGGAAAGGCCGACATTTCTCTGGAGCCCCGCCCAAGCCGTAGAGAAGTACAGGGTCAGATTTTATTCGTTGTCTGAAGACGAACCCGTATGGCAGAGGACAACGCAGAACGCCGAGCTGCCTTTCCCGTCCGGCGAGCCGCCTCTCAATCTCGGCACCAAGTACGAATGGGTAATTGAAGCGCTTAAAGATGGTTATGTTGTCGCTCAAAAGCGCAGCTGCTTCAGCCTGCCTCCGGATAGTGAACTGGTGGAAATCAAGAAGGGGATCAGCGACTATCGGACGCAGCTCGCGGCCAATTCCGCGGATACGGCGGTCCGGCTTCGCTTTATTCTGTTCCTGGAGGAGCACCAGTTGTACGATGACGCCCTGGCGCACTATGCGATCCTTCAAAAGCAATATGGAGAAAGCAAGTCCCTGGCTGAGAGGCGGAAAATACTTACCGACCTCAGAAGTTTGAACTGCCCGACATATTGAAGCCCTACTATCGAAAATATCTTTTCTCCTATGCGGTCATAGCACTGCTTGTCAGCCTCCTTGTTGTCCTGTCCGACTTCAGTATCATTCCCGGAAAAGGTACCTGGAACGAGCTGGAGCTGAGGTCAATCGACTTTAGATTCCTGTTCAAGAAACATCCGGGGAACGATACCGCAAGGAAGATTGCAGTGATCGTCATAGACGAGAAGAGCTACAAAAAGATAAACCAGCCGTTGATCTTTTATCATACCCATATCTCCGAAGTAATAGATTATCTCGTTGGGAAAGGGGTGAAGACGATAGGTCTCGATATCGAGCTCCCTTCCATCTCCCTTGAAGGTAAAGTTGAGGGGGGCTACGAGAGCGTCTATATGCGGTCTTTCCTGGAGGCCAGGAAGAAAGGCGTCGATATCGTCATCGGCTTTTCTTCCTGGGAAAACGCTCCTCTCCAGGGCTACCTGCTGGCTGCCGGGGAGGCGAATCTTGCGGCGTTCCACCTGACGGAGGATTCGGACGATCACATACGGAGGCAGCAGCTGTACTTTGACGATGGGGGAAAGCGATATTATTCCATGCCGTATCTGCTGGCACGGCATTTTACCGATGGGCAGGCGGCCGCTCCCGGCAAGACCATCCTTATCGATTACTCCCTGCTGCAAAACATCCCAGTCTATTCCTTTGATGATGTATATGAGTCAGGTAAGAAGCCGGGCAACGATCACGGGAATGCATTCAAGAACAAGATTGTAATAATAGGCTCGTCCCTGTCCTTCGAAGACAAGCATTCGACGCCGCTGTCCTTTCTCAGCGGCAGGATGACGGATGGCGCAACGATTCAGGCCGGTACGCTGGCAACCTTGCTGTCGGGAAGTATTTTCCGCGAACCCGGTGTCATATCGGGGGCCTTTTACATTATCGTCGTTGCCGTCCTGACGGTCTTTCTGTGTTACAGGCGGCGGCCTTTTCCTGCCGCCCTCCTGTGCCTTGCGGAAGCGGGCGTGCTCATCGCGGCATCCATTTTTGCGTTCAATCATCTTTACGTTATCCGTTTTGTGCCGTTATTGTCTGCCGTCATACTCTCCTTTGCCGCAACGACGATCTTTCACTACTACACCGAGGAACGTAAGAGGGCAAAGATAAGAAAACGTTTCGCCTGCTATGTGCCGGACAATATCATAGATCAGATTGTGGATGCCGATATGGAAAAGCTGACTGAAGGCGAGCAAAGAAAACTGGCCCTGCTGTTCAGCGATATACGGGGATTCACCTCCTTCTCTGAAAGCAACAAAGACGACCCCCAAAAGGTCGTACATTTTCTCAATCGCTACCATGCGGAGATGACTGAGATTATCGTCAGGTGCGGCGGTACCGTATCCCAACTTACGGGGGACGGTATCTTTGCGTTCTTCGGCGCCCCCCTGAAGCTCGACGACCCGGTCTTCGCCGCGGTAAGCGCGGCATTGCAGATGAAGGACAGGATCGCGTCTTTGAGACAGGAGTGGTTGAGGTACGGGATGGAGGACCTCCGCGTCGGGTTCGGAATTCATTTTGGCGATGTCACCGTGGGGAATATAGGGTCTGCAAAAAAAATGGACTATACGGCGATCGGCGACAATACCAATGTAGCCTCCCGCCTGGAAGGCCAGACCAAGGAATTTCACGAGACAATCCTGATCAGCGATGCGGCCTATGAGTGTGTGCGGGAGAGGATTGTGGCCAGATCGCTGGGACCGGCCCGCATCAAGGGGCATAGCGAGGTGAATGTCTTTGCCGTTGACGGCCTGAGGGACATCGGCGCGGGAAAAGGCGGCGATGAGGCATGATACCTGTTCGCATCAGGCCAGGAAGTCGGCATAGAGGGTGATTTTGGTAAGCCCCGCCTTCGGGATGAGCATGAACGAAATCGTGTTGGGAGATAATCGAACCGGCCGGCCATCTTCAAGGATCAAGGTTTCGGTCAGCGGATTCGGAAGGCGCCGCATTGCATCGCTATTCCTGCTGACGACGGAGGCTATCGTATCCATGCTGAAGCGTCGTTCGAATCCGTCGCTCAGGTTCAGATGAATTTTTATTCCCGATATCGCGTTATCATCCAGAGAATGATAGAGGCTGGCGATACCCAGATTCCTGCCCGGCGTGAGCCCGTTCTCCTCGAGCCACCGCAGGACCTCAAGCACCGGGGCGCCCGGTAAGAGTACATTCTCCAGTGCCAGTATCTCGCGAAGGATCTCGCGATTCAGTCCGTCGAGCATTATATACGTTTTGAGAACGGGAGGTTTGCGAGGGTCGAATGTATGTCCGACCAGCTCCGGCTGAGAAAAGGCGCCAAAAACCTCTTTGAAACGCATCTGATGGTCGGCATCTCCGCCCGTCGCCTCGATTATCTCACTACTGCGTCTCCAGAGTTCCTGCCTGCTCCCGGCATTTCCCAGATTCCAGTACGCCGAGATCTCTTCCCCGTCGGCAAGATACTCGATCGCCGGGTGGAGATATTTGACCCTCGGGTTCGTGAAATCAGAGGGTTCCCGGAATACCAGTTCGCATATCCTGTGAAACAGGCCGGTACGGTATTTCAGGTGCCGCTCAAAAGTCTGCCGCGCGAGGGCGATATTTTCCCAGGGGGTCAAAAGCGGATCCCTGCAGTCGAGTGCAACGCGCACGCTTCTTCGCGCGCTGCCCAATAGATCGATGCAGAGGGCGGGCCTCGTCGGCAGGTAGTCCGGTGGTGCTCCCAGCGGCTGCTTCAAAACCGAACCGGACCAGGAACGTATTCCGGCGCACAGGCCCGGCAGGATATCATGAAAATCAAGGCGCCGGCACAGTAATTGGAAGACCTCCATATAAAAATCTTCCGCTTCTCTCTCTTCGGACAGACCGGTAGCCAGGTATTCGGGAACGAGCGCGCGAGAGGTGATGAGCTGCCTCGCCCACCTGAATATTTCCGGAAATTCCGCTGAAGACGCGAGCGGCGAAAGCACAAGGCGCCCTGTGCGGATCGCCTCGTACTGTCGGGGTGTGAGCGCGAGACGCTGATCGCCCGGCCCGACGAGGAGCGGAGGTGAATCGTTCTCGATGTGCCAGCGCGGAGAGAGGTACCAGTTCATAGATCCTTCCCCGTGACGGCCGCCGCGGTCGTTGGCGGCAGATAGATGCTGGTTCCGCCGGGATATATGTTCTTCGCGTAGCGCGGGAGAAGGGCAAGAGGGGTTTCGAAACAGACGGTCTTGCCGCGGGCGGCTATCATTACTTTTACGCAGTGAATTCCCGGATAGTTCGGCGAAAGCTCTTCCACCATGCGCGACAACATATCCCGCCGGCCCGCGGCGTCAAGATCATAACCGATACCCCCTATTATCGTGTGCAGGGAAGGGCATGCATCCTTTACGGAGTGAGGGCGAAGGAAGGCGAATCCCTCAAAGGGATCGAAGTCGAAGTCGATAAAACAGGTATCGAAAGATGACACTCCGGGCAGTATCCGAAGTCCCAGACCGCGTTCGTCGGCCAGGCGGAGCAACACGTTGACGGGATGGCAACCGACCCGGGCATTCCCGTACAGTGCGAATACCACCCGCTCCTCACGTTGACTGGTTTCGGCCACGTCGAGGGCTATGCGTTCAAGCATTGCGGTTCGGGGAAGGTCCTCGTCGAAGCGGAACTCGAGGGATGTGACATTCGGGTTGATTGCCCTCAGGAGGTCTATCCGGGGCGGCGGGTCGATGGCCAGGACCACTGTGGCGTCGCGGATCACGGCAAGGCCGGCGAGGGAGCAGTCACGCATCATATCCATGCCGTAGCTTGCCACCACGATCTTTTCCTTGAATCCTTTCTCCCGGGCGCCGGCCCGCGTGACCAGAAGCCGCAGGTCCAGAAGCGCCCGGAGGGTCGCCATCGGGTCCGAAAACCCGAATTTTCCAAGCCCGGCCGCCAGTTCGGACCGGGTATACCACCCTTGAAGGCCCTCCAGCCACAGCGCCTCGTCCCGCTCGATCTCTCCGCGGTGATTGCTCGGGACGTGGTAAAACAATGCCTTGTGCCCCGCACCCGGGGCCAGGGCCAGGAAAGGAGTACGTCCGTATTCAAGATTCATGGTCTGTCCCCCTCTGAGGCAGTCAGCATCGGGGCCCGCTTCAACACGAGGTACTTCCAGAACAGGCGGTTAGCGAGACACTCACCGGCAAACGCGTCATGATCCATCCTGTGATACGCGGCGCACCCGTGATCGCAGATGATATCGGCCGGGCAGTCTCGACAGATTTCCCATGTTCCCGTGCTTCGCAGGAGGCTCTCCCGCGCCCCGGCGAGTTCCCTAAGGGAATGTGTGCGGCCCGGCCCGTCGCTCATGCTTTTCTCCACGCAGGGACTGAGGGATCCGTCCGGGTTCAGGCAAACCAGGTTGCGGCCGGCGCCGCATTGCAGAAGTTCGCAGTGTTCCATCGCCGCCGGGGGTTCCCCGAACAATGTGTCAAATTTCTTCACCTGGCGGAGCACATTCCTCTCCTGAACCGCGGCGGCGCCATGTTTTTCCATGTGATCGAAGATAGACTTCTTAACGTAAAAGAGCGACCGGGGGTCAGGCTGGGAGATGGCGGCACGCCCCGGCGGCGGCTGGCCGAGGGAGTTGATCCTGACCTTGAGGAAGCCCTGTTTCCGGAACCATTCCAACACCGGTTCTATCCGGGCCGCCAACTCATGGGTGAGACAGCTCACGATGGCGAAGTCGATCTGCCGGGCCTTGAGCATCTTCAGGGAAGTCACCACCCTCTGCCCCCCTCCCCGGTGGATATCATTGATGGGGGGTGGTCCGTCGAGACTGAAGCTGGGCTCGATCTCATACTTCCGACAGAAGTCGATAAAGTTTTCGTCGACCAGAAGACCATTGGACTGGATGCCGATGGCAAGGTCTTTCCTGCACGCCGAGGCTTCCTCCCGGGCAGCGTGACAGATGCGCCCCAGATTGTCGTATCCCCACAGCAGTGGCTCTCCGCCCGTGAACACCAGGGTAAGCCGGTTGCCGATCGCGCCCGGTATCCATTGCCGGACAAGGTCCTGTGCCCGGTCCGGATCGAGCATGGCGCCATTGCGGGGTCCCGCGGCGGCGCTGCAGTAATCGCAGGCCAGGTTGCACCGGTTGGTTACAGACAGGAAGAAAGTGGCGACGTGTCTGCCGGGCAGGCTGTCCTGAGACCGGTCCGGCGGCACCGAACGGTGTTCACCCTTCTTGCCTGGCATCTTTGCCTCCCGCTGGCGGAGAGGGGGCCGAATCCCCGTCCCCGAAGTGTTTCCGGTAGAAAGAACTGGTTTTCAGAAGGTGATCGTGGGTGCCCGCGGCCTCGATCACGGTGGTGGTATATCCGTCATCATCGGACAGGACGTTGAGGACGATGATGCGGTCCATGGACTTGAGAATTTCGCCTTGATGAGTACTTATGATAAGGGCGGTGTCCAGTTTTTCCTGAGTCAGGGCATCGATGATGGCTTCAACTTCCATGGGCGGCACCCCGGTCAGCGGCTCGTCGAGCAAAAGAAGCTTCGGCTCTTTGACGACCGCCCGGCTCAGGCACAAACGCCTGCGCTGCCCGCCGGAGATATTGGTGCCCATGTGGTCGAGAAGGGTGTCCGGGCCCTTGGGCATGCGCATGACTTCAGCGGCCAGACCGGCCTTCTCGAGCGCCGGCATGATCTCGTCGTATGAGAGCTCCCGCCTGTCGGGCGCCCCGTAACCCACGTTTTTGGCAATGGTGTCGGCGAAGATGTAACTGTCCTGGAGCATGAGGGCCATCCGGGACCGAAGTGCCGCCAGCGGGATCGTGGAGATCTCCTTCCCCTGGAAATAGATGCCACCCGAATAGTTGCCATAGACCCGAAACAGGAGAAGCAAAAGCGTTGTCTTGCCCGAGCCGCTGGGACCCACCAGAGCCACGCGCTCCTTCTCCGCTATGTCGAGCTTCCGGAAACGGAATCGGCGCCTTGCATCGGGAAACTCAAAATCGAGGTCGCGGATGCTAAGGAACTGCTGGGCGTCAGCCGGTCCGGGCGTTTCAGCCGGGGGAACCCGGTCTTCCTCGGCGGGACACCTGAAGATATCCTCCATGTTGTTGATACTCACCTGAAGTTCCTTGAGGTCCATGGGAATGGCGCTTAGCTTGTCCACCGGGCCGTACAGCATGCTGGTGGCGGCGACAAAGGCCATGAGGGTCTCGAGAGGAATGGTTCCGCGCATGACCAGTACGCCCCCCGCCACCATCACCGTCACGGGACCGACGGCGCTCAGGAAGTTGGTCAGACACTTGTCGAGGAGGAGAACGACGGCGAACCGCTTTCTCCTGCCTGCCGCCCGGTGGGTAATGTCGGAGAACCGGCCGGACTCGTACTTCTCGCGCAGGTTGGCCCGGATGTCCAGGAAACGCTCGAATGATTCCTGTGCGTAACCCACTATCTCTTCGCGGCTCACATCCACCTGGCGAATACGCTCGGCGGCCATCCGTGCCGAGATCCAGGCGACAACAACATAGAGCCCCAGCGTCAGCATGGCGATCACCGTAAGAATGGGATCCAAAAGGGCGAGGTAGATCAACACTCCGGTAAGGACGATCACGTCGGCGATGCGGAACATCCCCACGTCCAGGACCAGCCGCCTGATCTGGTTGACGTCATAGTTGATCCGCTTCACCAGGGCGGGGACGCGAAAGGAACGAAAAGTGGCGTAGGGCATCCCGAGCGCCTGACTGTATATCCGGTCCTGGAAGAGCCTGGTGATCTTGATGGACATGTTCTCCAGGGTGATGTCGCGTGCGTACATGAACAGATAGGTGATTAAAGGGAGGATAACCGCCACCACGGCGCAATAGAGGAACAGGAGGCTGTCCGTCAGGTGGTACCTCTCCATTAATACGGCCGCGAAACCGGTCGGTACCGCACCGGCCAGCTTGATTTGAAGCACCTGGATCAGGGAGCGGGCGGCCTCAATTGAGGCGATCTGGCTGAAGGTGGTCAGCAAGAGCAGAAAAACCGAAAACCCCACCGAGGCCTTGACCTTGAAGAGGTCAGGTACCAGATAGACCCTCGCGAATCGAAGAATACCCATCGTCAGCTTCCTCTGATTAATCTTCGAAGGGGACCAATACCCCCTTCCGGTAATACTTCATCACCCTCTTGTGGACCCCGGCGCATTGCCCTCGTTTCGCGCAGGAGTCACATTCCTCGAGGTAACCGTATTGAATGAGGCGTTGATACCCTGAATGAATTAAAATCTGATCGCCATCGGGGTGAGGCCTTATATAGATGCGGGGCCGGTGGTCGGTGACCCTTCTTACATCCAGGGATTGCCGCCAGCGTTCGCCCAGAAGGCACAGGGGTACGCTCTCAAAGACATAGGTAATTCCCCGTTCGTCCAGCGCAGGAAAGAGTTTTTCGAAACTCTTGACCAGTACCCCGGGATCGGGATAGATGTCGATGGTGGAGAGGTTGTGAGGTTCGACCATCGCCATGCAGATCTTCGGCGGCGAAGGAAGGTCCGCGAGCCACATAAGCTCGGAAAGCTTGTCGGCGCTGAGCGAGGTGAGCACATGGTCGATGCGGAATTCCTCAAACTCTCCCCGGGCCGCCGCACCGGAAAAATTCTCCAGGGCCTGTTTCATGACCCGGGTGGGCAGCGCTACCCCGGTTAGTTCTTTGTAATCCGCCTCATTGAAGGCCTTGTAGCTGATCAGGAACCCAAGAGGCTTGGCGCGTGTTATTGCGTCCAGCCTCCGCTGACTTTTTGCCCAGTAGCCATTGGTGAAGACTATGGTTTCAATGTGCAAATCCCGCAGGTCCTGCAGTATGCGCGGGGTGTGGCGGTATATTCCCGGCTCACCTCCGGTGAGGGCGGCAGCTCTTATGCCCGTAAGAGACATGGCCTTGAGGGGAACCAGCACCTGCTCCCAGTCCAACCCGGTCCTTTCCTTGCTGCGGACCTCGCAATAGCTGCACCGGAAGCTGCAAAAGAAGGTCACGTCCATGATCAACTCCGCGAAGCGCAGGTCAGTATCCAGGGCTTCAGCCAAGGAGATCCGCTCGTAATCGTCAAGGGTGGGGGCATGGTATTCAGTCGAGGCCCTCTGCGGGCTGGTCGGATCCAACGCCGGGTCCGGTTTGACTCTATAGATTTTTATGGCTGGATCATTCATTTCAACGCGATCTCCTGGTGTTCAGTCGTGATTTCACGGTCAACTCTCGTAAAGCATCTTTCAGCGGCATGGCCCTCCATGCTTTGTGCCGGGTTTTGTCCGAGGAAATCCTCGACGACGACGCGGCTGGTATGTTTCAGAAGAAGGGAGCAGATGGAGGCCCTCAGCCGAATAAGGCTTTCCTCCAGCGGGCGTTGCTCTCCTGCCATAACCAGCTCTCGCAGCGCCTGGATTTGCCACAGGGCGAATGGCCGCCTGAGATGGCCGCCATGTTTCGCCGCGGCCCTCATGGCCGGAAAAAGCACCGCACCCAGGATTATCTGCCAGTCTTCATAGGCAGCCTGACCGGCCCGGTCGGCGGCCTGCCAGGGGAGCCGCCACTGCCGGCTATCCGGGTCTAATTCACGGGCCACAGGTGTGCCGCCGAAGACGTCCAACTCATTCAGTCCGATCAGCGAGGCCCCCGGACATTCGAGCAGGATTCCTTCGAGGTATTGAAGGTCGGAGAGGATACCTTCCTTCGTCATCCAGGGATGGAAAATGATCACGCCGACGGTGACCTTCAATCCAAGCCGGTCGAGCGCCCTGGCCGCTGCCTTTCCCGCGGCCGCGTCCGAGCGTTTGCCGAGTCTCTGCAGCAAGCGGTCGTCACCCGATTCAAGGCCCAGAAAGACGCTTTCAAGCCCGACCTCCCGAAGTTCCCTGAACGCCCCGGGATGGCGGACCGCGATGTCTGCCCGGGCCATGATGCTGAAGGGCACGAACAACCCCCGGGACTTCATCAGCGAGGCAATGGCACGTGCCCTGCGCCGCGGATCATCGTCTCCCAGGAAATTGTCGTCGACCATGGTGATTGAGGAGGCGCCTTTCCGGCGGACCAATTCCTCGACCTGCCCGACCACCCATTCCGGCGAATGGCCGCGCCAGTCCCCCGGCCTACCCCAGAGCTTGCCGACGAGACAAAAGCCGCAATCTCCGGGACACCCCCGGCTTGTTACCAGGCTCCATTCGTCGGGCTGCAGGTCCTCCTGAACCCAATCGAAACTGATATTGCCCAGACGATCGAGATCGGCGGCACGGCAGCGCGGTCTGTCACCCTCCACCCGGCCTGAAGCTCCCAGCCATCTAAGGCCTGCAATATTGTCCGGAGGCCGTCCGGCCGCGAGGGCTGCCAGCAGGCCATGAAGCGCCCCTTCGCCTTCCCCTTCTATCACGAAGTCCATCCGATTCCCACCTGTCAGGATATCCGCTCCGAACATGCTGGCATAGTGCCCCCCGGCCACCACCGGTATATTCCAGCCGGCGGCATGTTTCAAGGTTTCTATTATCCATCCTGCCTCGTCATGCATCCGGGGGGTGTGGAGGGAAAATCCGATGAGGTCGGGCTGTGGTCCGGCGATAATCCTGTCTACCGTCTCTTGCCGGCCAAGGCCGCTGAAATATGCGTCGAGAAGATCGCAGTCCCACCCGGCCTCTATGGCTGCGCGCTTCAGGTATAGCAGGCCCAGGCTATAGAGCCGGTTGGTATTGTCGGGCCGTCCGGGGACACCGGGAACACACAGGAGGAGCCTTAAAGGCCCCCGGCGTACGCTCTGCCGCTGCCTGAAAGGTTCAATCATTTTCGCACGAATTCCCTGTTCCGAATCGTTCGGGTTATCGGCACAATTCTAGAATATGCGCCAACTCCCGCTCGCCGGACTTCCCGCAAAAACCGGTTTGACATGTGACAAATGTTCTGACGAAGAGGTGAAAACGCCTGTCTGATTCAGCCTGCGGCAGGCGCCATCATTGGTTTCCCGTCCAGCCGTAGCTGCGCTGGCCGGCGACCTCGACATCAAGAAGTTTCTCTGCCTCGGCCACTCCTTTTTGATGGACCTTCTTCAGGATGGCGATGTCGTCTTCGGACAGATCGCTTACCTGCTTCAATACGATGGTGAAATCGTCGCGAAAGGCTTTGGCATTGTCTCCAAGAAGAACCCAGTCCAGTGCCTTTTCCAGAGGTTTGCTCGCCATGCTCTTAGCTCCTTTAATTTACTAAAATGTATGAACCTTTACGAGTCTATTGTTATAGTGTGTGCCCGTTAAAGTCAAGCATAATTCGAGAGTCCCCCGGGTTTTCCTGCCCGCACCGACTCCGGTGTTCTTTACCGGGCGCCTGCAAAGGAATCAAGAATCGATTTGACCTGATAGGTTCCAATTTCCGGGAAAATGCCGAGAAGCAAGGCCACGATCCCTGTCACATGGGGGGCCGCAAAGCTCGTGCCGGAACTCAAACCGTAGGATCCATTCAACTGCACCACCTCAACGTTTTCTCCTCGTGCTCCGTACTCTATCATGCTCTTCGGGTAGTGGGTTATACCGAATTTGTTCTCAAACGCCTCGGCATCAACGCTGATCACAGAGGAAAACATCGCCGGATATCCCAGGTCACCGAAGTTGCGCTTGGAGACGACAAGAATGGCATCCTGCACATATGCCTGATCGCACAACTCCATCAGGTCCGGGACGAACTTCTTTTTCGATGTGGCCAGACTCATGTTGATAAGCTTGATCTTCTGGTCGAGTGCCCAGCGAAGACCGGCAATCAAGGCCGCGCCGGAGCCGGTGTTGTTCTCGCCCAGCATTTTTACGCTGACCAGTTCGATGTCCCTGGCGATATCGGTTATTATTCCGGCAACGCCGCTGCCATGGCCGAAACTGTCATAGCTTTCCTCACCGGGAATTTCTTCACATTCTATCCGTCCTTCTCCTCTGTCGTGAACGACACAGGCGCGCTTTACCCTGCCCCTGAGGGCGGGGTGAGACGCATCGATGCCGCTGTCGATAACAGCCACCTGAACCCCTTTGCCGGTGCTGTTGGCGGTCAGCCAGTCAATTGTCAGGGCTGGATTAATGATCCGTAATTCTGTGCCTGCGGTGACCATAGTGTCTTTATGACTTGGCCTTCCAGCCAAGCTCTTTAGCGAGCATGACGATGTTGTTCACCAGTGCGGAACATATCGGCAACACATCGTCTCTCCCGGACGACAGCTGTCCGAGGTTTGCGGCTATTTCGGCGATCGCCCTGTCGGAAGGGGCGAGCCCCTGTGAAGCCAGAACCCGCTGAATTTCAGAAATTGCTCCCTCCGGGACGGTATCTCCCAGCAGGATATTGCGCACCGTGGCCTCACGCAGTCTCTGGCGGATGACATTCCCGCATAGATTTGCAAATTTGCAGTATAGCCGAACATCGCTCGATGAAAAGGTTTTACCCTCCTGGAATGAGACAGCGGTTATTACACCGACGACCTCATCGTCTACCAGCATGGGAGCGGCCAGCACGGCCGTGGGTTCCCGGCGGCTGCCCTCTGCCCGATCGGGTTGTTTTATCCCGTGATAGGAGGGACTGCCCGTCTGGGGTTCACCGGTGGAGGCCGCAAGTCCCGTGATGCCGTGATGAATCGAGAAACGTTGTCCCTTGAGCTCCTCGCCGCTTTCCCTCGACCCGAGGGTCATCATGAATTCCAGTTCTTCTTTCACCCGGTCGAGGAGCAGGAGAGAGCCTTCATCGGCATTCATCATGGCGACACCAATTTCCAGGCTAAGCCTCAGAAGATCGTCATCTTCGAGGGTGTTGCCGAAGGAAAGGTAAGCCGCAAGAGAGGCAAGGATCTCCGATGGTGCAGGTTCTTTTGGTTTTTTGCATTTGCCCACTGATCATCCCCGCTTATGATAATTTCTTCGCACGCAATTGCGTTCCACAATTGTCACGCCGCTTATTCACTCGCTCTCATATCGCCGTATTTTTTTCTTTTGCCTCTCTCCGCGGCTGTATGTACTCCAGGAAAACCGGGGGGAGAGGGGCCCCTTCAGTTGCGGGACGCGTGCGAGACAGGCCCGTTCAAACGGATCAGCCGTTCTTACGGCGGGCACTTTGCACAGATGGACCTGAACTGCATGGTGCTGAGATAACGGTCTCCGCGGTCGGGGAAGAGGACGACGATCGTTCCCCGGTCGATCCTCGCGGCTATTCTGAGCGCCACGGCCGCGGCGGCGCCGCTAGAAGTCCCCACGAAGATGCCTTCCTTCTGTGCCAGAAGTCCTGTAAGTTCGAAGGCCTCGCCGTCTTCCACCATCTCTTTCATGTCCAGGTCTTCCTGTTGGTAGATCCCCGGGATAATGGATTCGGTCATGTTCTTAAGACCCTGGATGGTGTGACCCATGACGGGCTCGACGCCCACGATCTTCACCGACGGTTTGACGGACTTCAGGTAGCTGCCTGTTCCCATGAGCGTTCCCGTAGTCCCCATGCCGGCGACGAAGTAATCGATCTCGCCATCGGTCTGGCGGTATATCTCGGGGCCCGTCGTCTCGAAGTGGGCGAGGGCATTGTCGGGATTTTCGTACTGGTTGGGCATGTAGTACTTTTTCGGCTCATCGCTGAGGAGCGCATGGGCCTGCCTGATGGCACCGTCTATATTTTCCTTGGCCGGTGTGAGAAAGACCTCCGAGCCGAGGCCCTGGAGGATAAGACGCCTTTCGTTGCTTACGCAGGCGGGCATGCACAGTTCGACATGGTAACCCTTGGCGGCCCCTATCATCGCGATGGCGATGCCGGTGTTGCCCGAAGTCGGCTCGAGGATGGTCTTTTGCTTTGTAAGCTCGCCCCTCTGTTCGGCCCTGGTGATCATGTAAAGGGCAGGGCGGTCCTTGACGGAGCCGCCGGGATTACAGCCTTCGAGCTTGCACAGTATCTTTACGTTGGGGTAGGGATTGATGTTGCAAAGTTCCACGAGTGGCGTGTTGCCTATGGCCGAAAGGATGTTCATGAATCGGTGACCTCTCATTAAGCGTATATATGCGAAAGAATTCTAGCAGAAGAATCTCCCGTACACAAGAGAAATCAGGGACTTGCGTGCTTGACATAAAAGGTTGCCGGGGCTAATAAAGCTATATGTCCCGAATTTCGGGAAACTCCAATAAGGAGGCTGTCATGAAGGATATTCATGAGGCTTTGACAATCCTGAAAAAGGATTTTCCAAGAGTGTACGAGATCCACGAGGCCCTGGGTAAAGAGATCCATGAGAAGTCCGGCCCCATACCCGAGAAGACCCGGTGGCTCATCAAGATCGCCATGTCGGCGGCCGCAGGCCACCGCCTCTCGTTGGAAACGCACATCGCCAAAGGCAGGCAGGCGGGTCTTACCGAGGAAGAGATCAAACAGGCCCTGCTCCTTTTGGTCCCGACGACAGGTTTCCCCTCATTCATGGAGGCCTATTCGGTGTACCTGACGACGGGCGGCGGTGGATGATGGAGGACCTTCGGCCGGCTCTTACGGAAAGCAGCCAAGCTGGCACGTGACCACCTTGATCTCGGTTTCATTGAGCAGGTCGCCCATCTCCCCGTAGGTGATGCCTTCTTCTTCCGCAAGCCTCTGCGCCTGTTCGCAGGATATCTTTCCATCTCTTGCGCGGATCTTGATTTTTTCGGTCACGGTTTTCTTATCCATCGGGTTTTCCTCTCTTTATTCAAAGGGCCGCTAACGGGGCCCGCTCATCTCATTTACCGGCGATCTGTCGTCCGAACTCGACCGCCTGAGCCAGTTCATCGTCGCCCGGCTGCCACAGCGCCTTCAGTCCATCATGAACGACTTCGAATCCGGCCTTTGCCAGGTGGTCGGTGAGGAGTTTCACTGACTCGCCGCTCCATCCGTAGCAGCCGAAGGCCGCCGCCTTCTTCTTCCTGAACTTGAGTCCGCCTACCATTTCTATCAGTGACGCCATGGCGCAGAGAATGCCTCTGTTGATGGTGGGTGAGCCCATAAGGATCATCTTCGATTTGAATACCTCCGTAACCACGTCATTGATATCACTGCGGGCGATATTGCAAACCTTGACGGTAGTTTTGCCGTCCTTTTCCTTGATCCCCTTCGCTATGGCCTCGGCAAGTCTTCGCGTGCCGTTCCACATAGTGTCATAGATAATCGTTATCTGGTCTTCCTGGTAGTCAGCCGCCCATTCGAGGTATTTATGAACGATCTGCAGGGGATTGTCGCGCCAGATGACGCCGTGACTGGGGCAGATTGTATTTACCGGGAGATTGA
The DNA here is from genome assembly GCA_002418985.1 of Deltaproteobacteria bacterium UBA5756. Classification (GTDB taxonomy): domain Bacteria; phylum Desulfobacterota; class Syntrophorhabdia; order Syntrophorhabdales; family Syntrophorhabdaceae; genus Delta-02. The sequence goes on along the minus strand of DIFE01000131.1, from coordinate 13,318 downwards.
GACCGACCACCTCGTTTATCTTCTTCGTGACAAGAGGTGAAAAAGGCGTGAGGATATTTGCATAATACTTGATTGCCTCTTCAGAGAGTTCTGATTGCACGACGAGGTCGTTGAAGATGTGTTCACTCGCGATATGCTGGCCGAAGGCATCGTTGGAAAAGAGGATCGCGTCACCTGTCAGGTATTCCATCATGGTGTCGGGCCAGTGGAGCATGGGGGCCTCGATGAAGACGAACGCCTTCGTGCCGAGACTGAGTTTGTCTCCCGTCTTTACCACGTGGAAATCCCAATCCTGGTGATAATGACCCTTCAATGACTTGAGGCCGTTGGCCGTGCAGTACACCGGTTTGTCCGGTATGCGCCGCATCAACGCCGGCATGGCGCCGGAATGGTCCATCTCCGCATGGTTGGCGATGATATAGTCAATCCTGTCGAGATCGATCTCCCCCGCCAAGTTCTCGACGAATTCATCGGCAAAAGGCATCCACACCGTATCGATGAGGGCGGTTTTTTCGTCTCGTACCAGGTAGGAATTGTACGACGAGCCACGATGGGTCGAATACTCTTCACCGTGAAACTTCCGGAGCTCCCAGTCGATCTTGCCCACCCAGTCAATGTTTGGTGCTATCTGAAATTTCATGATGAACCCTCCTTTTATTCAAACCTTTATAAACTGAATTTTCAAAAGCCTGATTGACTTAAGTCAAAACCGTTATCTTGAAGTATACAACCGTCCTGCCGTTTAGCAACCCTCAATAGTGAGGCCGTATGTATCTGAGCCCCCGGAGTACAGTGTCTTTTCGTCTCTTGGCCGTAGGGCTGTACACCGAATTGGGGAAGCAATGAAGCCGGCACATCTGTCCAAAATAATATAAAGGTCAACCTCTTTCCGGACAGTCACAAACTTACGCATAGCCCCCCATATTCTTCCCCCGTCATTCCAGCCCCTTCTTCCTCCGTCATTCCAGCGCAGGCCGGAAACCAGGAGAGATCATGGATAAGGAATCACCATGCGAAGGGACCATCCAACTGTCCTCTTTAAACACTGTATAGTGCTTTGCATACATATCCTTATTGTTGTATGAGAGGTCTTCCTGGCTTCCG
>DIFE01000131.1:0-12173 GCA_002418985.1 Deltaproteobacteria bacterium UBA5756 | reverse complement strand
ACGTATAGAGAAAGCCGGAATGACGAACTGAACGAGATAAGGCAACCTGGTTTTGAAATGGGGGATTTACCTGTCCTGAATCATTGCTTTATAAAGAAAGCGGTCCGGGAAATGGATTATCTTGGACAGCAGTGATGGAGCCGGCATGCCGCAATTTAGCCGGAGCCCCAGAGGTTTTTGTATCCCCTCATATTTTCTGGATACCGGCCTTCGCCGGTATGACGAAGGAGAGAATACGGGAAGATCCTTCGCAAAGGAATAAGCTATCCCGGATTTGTGAAGATGCGAGGGATGTTTTTCGTCAATCTCCGACGATCTCTATCTCGTTTGATAAGGTTGTCGCCGGCATCTGTTCGAAGGGTCTTTTGCAGAAATCGAATCGAATCCTGTAACGACCCGGTCCCAATCCCGCGGGAAGTGTTGCGTAGATCGATCGGGACGCGTTCCTGTCGGTGATCGGGACGCATCCTTCATCATCCTGGCCTTGAATCGTCAGCGCCGCCGCACCATCCTTCTCAGCGCTGTCCTTGAGCAAGGTGGCTGTCTTGCGGACCCCGAATGGGAAATCACTCAAGGATGTCAGGAAGAGGCGGACCTTCTCCCCCTGCCTGTAGCGATCGTTTTCAGTGGAGAGATAGAGCTTGCGGTTGAATTCACTTTCCCGTGTATTGACCTTCGACGTTGCAGCCTGCCAGAACCGAGGCCTTCCGGAATCGAGGTGGATGCTCTTGCCTCCATAATGGCCGACACCGCAGCAGTTCTCCCTGCGGATGATCTCCCACAGTTGCTTGCCGTCAATTCCCTCCAGGTAGAAATCCAGCGCCATGCCGTCGATATGGGTGCTCGTCTTTGCCACGTTGCCGCCGGATCTCTTCAGCTTCTGGTTATAGACAGGACTTCTGTAGCCTGAAATGAGGTGGATCGTTTTTCCGGGGGCGATCCTGTCCGAAAAATAGTCCAGTAAAAGGAGAAGCCTCAGAGAGATATGCTCTCCCTTCGGACCGTCGGAAAAACCGAACACCCTGTCGATCGCATCGAGAGCCTTTTCGCTGAGCCTGCCATCAGTATCAAAGAGATTCACCGTCGCTTCCCGTCCGTTATGTTCGTTCCGTATACTTATTTTGCCGTCCCCCACCAGAAAAAAACGGACAAGATCCGACCATGCCGTGCCGGCGCAAGGGAAGAAAAGCATCAGTGAAACAGCGATCAACAAAGACAGACAAAGTAGTATCTTGGAAGCGGTCATGCAGAATTATAATAGGCTGGCAAGGGATATGCAACCCATATCGCGTTACGGCTTTCCAGCCGGTTACGTCGTTTCTAAACCACTGGATGGTTTTTCCTGAGCCAGTCTCTGATGTAGGGGCATTCCCAGGGGACGGTGCCGCAATAGCCGGAGGATTCTTTTTTCTGCGGGCATGCGGAACAGATCTGCCAGTGGCCGCAATTGATACCTGTGAGCAGCGAGGCGTCACACTCAAGGCACCAGAGGTATCCGCAGACGAGGCACAGTCCCACGGTTGCATCGCCGATGCTCTCGATGGTGGAGCAGTCCATTGTGTTTGCGTCCCCACAATGCGGGCAGGAATGCACGGCTGCACCCCTGAAATTCCTCCTGGCGTCACGGTTCTTTTCAACGGCCAGCAGAAGGGCATCCTGAAACTCGTCGGAAAGAAGTTCCCACATTCTCAGGAGAGCACCCGGTATTGCCTTACCCATGGGTGCTATTTTATCATAAATCGAAAGGGTAAAGAGAAGAAAAACTATCCCGGGCGACGGCGCCCCTCTAGCCCCTGTAGCCGTCCATCTTCACCAGTCCTGTTGCCGCGAAGGCGGCGCAGGCCAGGAATACGGCGGGGACGCATATGACGAGGAGTCCTGTCGAGACGCGGTAGTGATCGCCGATGTAGCCGATGGTGATAGGGGAAAGAGACGCTATGGCGTAGGACCAGGTGGTCAGCACGCCGAGGGCCAGACCTCGGGTGCGGGCGAAAGTCAGGCCGGTGAATGTCCAGAGCGTGCCCATAACGGCGGAGCCGACAAAGCCGGTGAACAGGGTAATGAGTCCCCGTGCGAAACTGTTTTCCACTTTAAGTACCATGATCAGGCACAATCCCATGAGGATGCCGCCCGCGATGCCCACGCGGCGATAGCCCAGCCTGTCGGAGAAGAGCCCCATGGCGGGCCTGCCCACGAACTGGCCCAGGCCCCAGAGGCCCGCCATGACGCCTGCCATCGACGCGGTCATCCCTATCTCTGTTTTCAGGAACACGGGGTACCACATAGCAAAACCGAACTCGCCCGATATCTGGAACATGGCGGTGAAGCTCACGAGGCCAAGCATGATGAGGCTTGATTTCCCCAATATGGAGGGGTCGAGGAGCTTTCCCCCCGGGTGTCTCTCCCTCTTGACCTCGGGCCAGATGAACATGAGGACAACGGCAAGGAGTATGCCGGCGATCCCCGTTGCGAAGAAGGGGATGCGCCAGTTTCCCGTAAGATCGAGAAGCCATCCAGCAAGAGCGGGGCCTGTGAACCAGCCAAAGGACGTGCCCGACGACATGAAGGTGACGTAAAATCCGGGCCGTTCGGGAAAGAGTTCCATTGTGAAGGCGATGAGGGGAATGAAGAAGAAACCCTCTATCAGGCCCGTTATGAAGCGGAAGAGGAAAAGCTGGCTCGTCGAATGTGCGAGACCTGAAATGACCGTCAAAGCCGAGAGCCCGAACATACCGAAGAGGATGACATACCTCCTTCCAAACCTGTCGGAGATAATGCCGGCGATGATCGGCGTGAACGTATACCCCCAGAGGGAACCCGCCCCGACGATGCCGAGCGTCGTCCTGTCGGTGCCGAAGGTCTCCATGAGGGAAGGAATAAGCGGCCCGAGGATCCACCTTTGAGTGAAGTAGAGGACCATCCCCACCCAGCCGACAAAAAAGAATACCAGTTTATGTGATCTCAGGGGAGGCAGAAGACACCTTTTTCGTAGATCACCAGTTCTTTACCGTTGGTCAGGCGGGCCGTCACGGTCCTGGGTTCCGTACTGACGAGGTCCCAGTGGAGCGCGGAGTCGTTGAAACCCAGTTTCTGCTTCATTTCCGTCGTCAGCCTCGCCGGATTGCCGCTGAAGGTGTCGCTGTACGATGCACCGAGTGCAAGATGGCAGTTGCCGTCGGAACCGCCGAAGTTTTCGTCGAACAGGGTGTCCGCCATGAACCGGTCGATGAGGGAAAAGCGCTTGTCGGTCAGCGAAAACTCTCCCACGCGGCAGGCGCCCTTATCCATGAGGATCTGTTTTTTGAGGAATTCCCCGCCTTTCTTTGCATCGGCCTCGACGACCTTTCCTTTTTTGAACACAAGGCGAACACCTTCGATGTAGTTGCCGCTCCGAAAAGAGGGCAGGTTGGCATAGTAGGTGCCTTCAGTGCCCCGCCAGTCAGGAGAAAGGAAGACCTCGAAGCTGGGGATGTTGTGCCCGGATATGCCGGCCCACTTGCGTCTCTCTCCCGGTGTGAGGACGAGATCGGTGTTTTTCGAAGCGATGTGAAGAGATTGTACCTTCAGGGTGCCGAGCCATTCCTTGATCCGCACCGCCCGTGCATGGATGGCCTTCCATTTGCCGACGGGGTCCTTTTCGTCGAGGAAGCAGGCCTTGATGATCTGTCCGCCATATGCCCTGACGGACATCTTCGCCTGTTGTGCGAGGCCGGCCGTGGGGTAGGTACAGAGCGTCCAGCTGTAGACACCTTTTTCCTCTCGTTTGTCGAGGATGTCGCGAAGGGGTTTGCGTGATACGAGGACCCTGTTGATCCTCAGGGGGTCGATGTCCTTAAGGTGGGTCAGCGATGCCGGCGCGCGCAGGAATATCCTTCCGTTGACGCGCTCGTAGAGTTCCCTGTCCCCGGGCGGCAGCCAGGCGAGCTGGCGCCCCGTCGCCTTTCCGTAGAAGGAGTGTTCCATGGTGCTCGTGAGGCCCATGCGCTGCAGAGGATACATCCCCCGGTCCAGGATCTTGGCGTAGAGCACCTCGGCAAGCGCGAGGGCCGCCGGGTCGTACTGAAGAAAGATCACGTCACCTTTTTTGAATCTTTCCTTTCTGGCCGTCGAAAGGCCCCAGAGCAGGACATCCGCGTATTTGTGGAGTGTGTCGCTGTCAAACATTTTCCTCATCCTTTCCGCGCGCGGACAGTAGTGTGTAAAGGCCGTCGGCGAATTGCTTTCTCTTCTCGGGCCCTCGTTTCTCATTCATGAAGTCCCTCGCCCGGAACGTGGCGACAAACGCCTGAAGTCCCGGGTAATTTTTTGCCCATTCATACAGTCTCAGAAAATCTTCCGGGGTGGAGTAATCGGTTGCGGTAGAGAAGAACAGTCCGCACTTTGAACAGATATGACCCTGGAGGGTGAACATCGTAACGGGATTGCCGCTGCCCCGGTCATGCCAGCAGCCACCCATCGCCTGTGTGAGAAAACGGTCTCTTTCCTCATTTACGATATCTGCCGTCGGTACGACGAACCTGATTTTCATCCCGGCTCCTTGATTAGAGTGACATCATTGGAACATCTACTCGGAAAATATCTGCGCCGAAAAAATGTAGATCTTCGTTTCCTTGTCCTTCCATGCATTTTCGGGCAGACCGGCCTTGGTACATGTATTTTGCAGGAACTCGTCCCGACTCCATCGATACTGGCTCGCAACCTGTGGAAGGAGAAGTCCCGCGTTGCCTGACTTTACGATATAAAGACCATGGGTGCCGATCTGGATTTCGCTGACGGATTTTACAGGCTTGAGCGCCGAAAGAACGGAGATTTCGATGGATATTTCCTTGAGTTCTTCCTTATTAACGGGGCGAAACCTCATGTCATTCGATGATGCGGCAACGGTCATTTCCATTACGGACCTGTAAAGCGGGGCCATGGGTCGGATGTAGCCTATGCAGCCCCTGAGCTGTCCGCGCATGGTGAGCGTCACAAAGACCCCCGATCTTTCGAGGAGCCGTGGCTCCCTGACGTCGACCGCCGGGATCTTCCTTGATGCAACGTATTCTTCGAGCGTCTTTCGTGCAAGCGAAAGGAGACGTTTCTTCTCGGTGTCCGTGAGCGGCCCGGTGCTCCTGGCGTCGGGTTGCCAGAAGGCCGCCGAGCCATAACCCACTACCCGGGACTTGTCGCCCGCCGTATCTCCGGAATTGGCATACTGGAGAAGCTGAATCTGTCCGCCGAGCTTCTCGGCCGCCATCATCGCGGCAATGACCGCCGGAGCGCCGCAGAGCTCATTCTCTTTCTTCGAGATGCCTTCGAGGAGCGTCTCCCAGTTCAACTCGCCCATGAGCCTGAGCGTCGATGAATCGATCCTCACGGCCTCAGTATAGGGATGATAGTGGGACATGTCCGAGGAAACGACGACGAGCACCTTGCCTTTGTGCTGTTTCAGGATGGTTGCCAGCGTTTCCGCCAGAGCAGACATGTCCGCCTTTTGCATGGACCCCGTCAGGAGCGGGACGATCTTGAAATCCCTGAGCGTTCGCTGGAGAAAGGGGAGTTGCACCTCAAGGGAATGCTCTTCGTCGAATGCACGGGGAAGGCTCGTGATGTTTGGACACAGGGATGCCACTTTCCGGGCCATGGCGGAGTCTATCGCCACCCGTCCCAGCGGCGTCTCCCAGGTGCCGTACGGATACAGGGCTATGCCGTTGAAAAAACTGCGGTGACTGGACCCGAGAAGCACCACCGTCTTGAACCCCTTTGCCCGGATCGCCTTGTATGAATAGGCCGCCACCTTGCCCGAATAGACGTATCCCGCGTGAGGCGCGATGACTGCGAAGACCCCGGTCGGCATATCGGCCTTGCCGTCTATGCTGTCAAGGTAGCCGTCGATAAGGACCTGCAGGGAGTGTCTGTCGGCGGGATAAAAGGAACCGGCGAAAACAGCCTTTTTCACCTGGGGGATGGGTTCCTCGGCAGCCGCACCGCCGTGAGAGAGGACGAAGACGAGGAAGGAACCGATTATCAGTGCCGTGAGCATTCTTCTCATGCGTCCCATATTCCCCCTATCTTTGCCGCGCAGTCGGGGCATTTCCCGCCCTTCAGGGCAATGGTGAGGACATTGTAACCCGATCTCTGTATGAGGAGCCTCTTGCATTTCGGGCAATAGGTATTTTCGCCCGGGTGGCCCGGCACATTTCCGATATAGGGAAAGTTAAGGCCGGCCGAGATGGCTATCTCACGTGCGCGTTCCAGGGTCTTCACGGGCGTAGGAGAGACACCGGTCAATTTGTACATAGGGTAGAAGCGGGAAAAATGAACGGGCACGTCCGCTCCGGCTTCCTTTGCGAGCCACCGGCACATGTCCGCGATCGTCTTCTCGTCGTCATTGTAGCCCTGTATGACGAGGTTGGTAACCTCTACCCACACGCCGGAGTGTTTGAGCGTTTTGATCGTTGCCAGCACCGGCTCCAGTTCGCCTTCGCAGAGCTTGTTGTAAAAGGAGGACGAAAACCCCTTAAGGTCGATATTGACGGCGTCCATGTACGTGCTGAGCGCCTTCAGCGGTTCCGGGTTGATGTACCCGTTCGAGTGGGAGACATTGAGGATGCCGCGCTTGCGGGCAATCCTCGCCGTGTCGAACATGTATTCGTAAAAGTTGGTCGGTTCCGTGTAGGTGTAGGCAATGCTCCTGCAACCCTTGCGGGCGGCGGCGGCAACGAGGTCGTCGGGCGTGAGCGTCGTATTGGTTGTCTCAAGGGGTGATGCCTGGGAGATCTGCCAGTTCTGGCAGAATTTGCACCTGAAGTTGCAGCCCGCGCTTGCCACGGAGAAGGCCAGCGTCCTGGGGAGGACGTTGGAAAAAGGTTTCTTTTCCACGGGGTCGATGTGGACGGCACATGGCGAGGCATATCCCAGGGAATAAAGCTTGCCGGCGATGTTCTTGCGTGCCCTGCAAAAACCTGTCTGGCCGTCGGCGAGGACACAGCCGCGAGGGCACAGCAGGCAGTCGACCTTTTTCCCCGAGCCGCCGCTCTTCCGGTAGTAGAGGGCCTCGTGGTAGGACGGCGCGTTCCCCTGCACCGCTGCCCGGGCAGTCCCGGAAATGATGAGGGGTGAGAAAGCGGCAGTCTTCAGGAAATCTCTTCTATTCACCGTAGCACCGTCATGATGATGTGTCTCGGAACACCCCCGAATGTCTTGCTATTATACTACTTTCTTTTTCGAGATAACAGCAGAAGAAGCCCGCACATCTTGAGTGCGGCAAAAACAAGACAGCTTCCGGTCACACCCATGAGGGGAAAGAGGAAGAAACCCCCGGCCAGCCCACCGACAAAACCCCCGGCTAGATCGCTGCCGTAAACGGGCCCCACGGATCCTTCACGGGGTTTTCCGTTTTCGTAGAGTCTTACCGCAAGGGGGAACTCCATACCGGCAAAGAGCCCCGACACGAAAAGGAGTGTGAAAAAGACAAGGCGCAGGAGTGTCCCGCCTGCCGTCGCAACGCGGCCCGAGAGGGAAAATACGATCACCAGAAAAATGCAAAAAAGTGCCAGTGCTCCCTCGATCGCAGCGAGGCTTTTCGACGTGTCCCGGGTTTTTGGGCCGAGCCCGCCGATGGCCATACTCCCGGTTGCCATGCCGGCCATGAGCATGGTGATGAGCATCCCGATTTCACGGAAAACGTTTCCGTACAGCACCTGGAAGACAAAGATGAGTGACAGCTCCAGCAGCATGACGACGAAACCCGTCGTGGAGATCACAAAGAGCACGGGTGTTGCCGGGTATCTCCCCTTCAGGAGGAATGCCCCTGCGACGATAATCGCCGACACAATGAGGAAGGCAGCCGTACCCTTTTCCTGCGCGACCGCAAAGAATCTCCTCATCCAGGGCGTGTGCAGCGCGTTCGCAAGGGCGATATTGTAATAGACGCCGGTGGGGGTCAGGTCGCGGTCCTTCTTTGCGCGGGATGGCTTTATCGCCGAGAAGTACCAGTCCGTCCTTTCCCGGTCAAGGCGGTAGCTCAGATGGGGCAGCGAGATGAGCCTGGCCGCGATACCATACTGTTTCAGCCTGGCCTCCATCCGCTGTGCGGAAAGGGCGATGGGGTTGCCGGACACGCCGGCGAGGAACAGGTTTTCTTCCCCCGGTATCACGGTGGCGTTGGAGAATACACTGCGGGCGGACAGGAGGGCCGACATGTTGACGTCCTGAAGCTCCTTGTCGTAATAGGCGAGCGAGCCGGGCACGGTGAAGACGAAGATGCCGTCCTTCTTCAGGATCCTCTTTACTTCGCGGAAAAACTCCACGGTAAAGAACCTGTTGGCCTGAAGGGTGCGGGGGGCGGATAATCCTGACAGGACGACATCGTACCGCCGGGTGGTCCGATTGACGAAACGCCTGCCGTCTGTGTAATGCAGCGCCAGCCGCTTATCGCCAAGCTCCGACAGGACAAGCTGCGAGGGGTAGCGGATGATCGCCTCAAGATAGGCGGGGTCTATCTCCACGTAGTCGATATGTTTCACCGTGGGATATTTCAGGGCCTCACCGATCACGCCGCCCGTCCCGCCATGAAGGATAAGGACGTCCTCCGGCGCACCCTGGGCAAGAAAAGGGATATGAACGATCTCCTCCACGCGGGCTATGTCGGGCACCGGTAAGGTGGCTGCGGGAAGGCCGTCGGTGAAAAAGGTATACTGTTCCATGTCCCTGGTGACGGCTATGTTCTGATAAGGCGAATTCCGATAGAAGACCACCTCCCGTCCGTGCCACTGGGCCCTGATCGATTGCCAATGGAAATAATCGGCGACCCCGAGGGCCATGAGCAAAGACGAGCAGACTGCAACGGACAGGCTCACGGCGGCGAGGCCCCTCGCCGGTCTGGCGGGCAGCGACAGGGCGAGCGCAAGACAGGCAAGGGACATGAGGATGACGACCACCCCGGAGATGTCGAAGGAATTCAACCGTGTGATGAGGACGTAGCTTACCAGGATTCCGCCGACGATCGTGCCGAGCATCTCGAAGAAGTAGACCCGGCTTGCCGCCATGCTGTCGGGCCCCTTCAAACGATCGTAGATCCTGTAAGCCGTCGTGAATGAAAGGCCGTGGAGAAGGCCGGAGGGAAAAAAGACGATCATGGAGGTGCAGAAGATCCCCACGATGCCCAAGGAGACCTCCGGCGGCAGGCCGCTTACGATCTTGAGGATGCGGACGCAGTAGACGCCGGCGGGGAATAGAACCGCGAAGAGAATACCGGCGCCGATGAGTACGTGCCCGACGGCGCGTTCCCCGCGCGGCCACCGTCCGCCGATATATGCCCCCAGCGCCTCCCAGATTACCCACGAACCGATAATGACGCCGATGGAAAGCTCGTTCCCGCCGTAGATGACGAGACTCTCCCTGATAAGGACTGTCTGTACGACAATCCCCGACAGCCCGGTTACAAGGAGGGCGAATGTGAGAATAGGGGTTATGGGTAATAGGTTATGGGTAATGGGAAAGATAGAGTCTTCTCGATCTGTACCCATCAACCTGTCACCCATAACCCCTTACCTGCCTCCCCCTTACATACAATAGCGTAAGGAAAAGGGGAAAACAAGAAGACAGGTAATGGGCGATGGGTTATAGGTTATAGGAAAATCGGGGGTGACAGGCGGGCCTGTCTTTCCCCATTACCCATAACCTATTACCCATTACCTGTCTTCTCCTTTTCATGCTATAATGACCGCGGAAAGACCCGTGACGAAGAACAGGTTCATTCTTACCGTTGTCATTCTCATTGCCGTCATTGCGGCGGGGCTTGTCCTTCTTGCCAGGACGCCCCTTCTTTTGCGGTCGGCCGCCATGATCAGCGGGCCCCTTTTCGGCTATGATATGACTGCCGATTCCTTTTCCTTTTATCCCCTCAAGGCCGATCTTAAAGGTTTCACAATTGCGGATACACGAAGGGGGAACTTTCTCTTCACCAGCTCCCGCGTGAGCGTCTCGTCGAGCCCGACAGCGGCTTTTAAGGGCGACGTGGAGAGGGTTATCCTCAGAGACCCCAGGATACGGATTCGTCTTGGCGACAAAAAAGAGACCGAGACGGACCTCTCCTTCATCGGGAAAATACCGCCGGTGCGGCTTCTGACCATGGAGAACGGAGAATTCATCCTTTCCTTCAAGGGATCCGAAGGTACCATCACCCTTAAAAAGATCGATCTGTCCGTAAAGGATTTCTCTCCCGATCATGGAGGGGCCCTTGCTTTTACGGGCTTGATCGCCATCAACCAGCCCGGCGGATCGAAGATGTCGGCGACGGGCAGGTGCAGGGGCCAACTTAACATGACGGGCATCCTTCCCGACATGTTGGGAAAGGGCACGATCGAGATTGAGATCGATGATGGCTCCATGGGAGATGTGGCCCTGAAAGGGGTCCGGTTCACCATGCCCGTCATGTTCGAAAAGGACCGAATCGTGATCTCCAGGGCCGCCACGTCCATCGCGGCACTGATCTTTACGAAAAACGGGCAGAGGGCTGAGCTCAAGAACGGGCAGATCTCAATGAACGCCCTTTACCAGACCAAGTCCAAAGCGTTCGTATCTGACAATCTGCAAGTAACAATGCCGGGCGTCGGCACTCTAAAAGGTGCCGCCAGAATGACGTTCAAGGGGGCAATACCACTGTCGGCCTCGCTTGAAACGCAGGAGCTCAACTTTTCCAATCTTTTCGGGACGGCGAAGTCACTCCTGTCCCAGGAAGAGGCAAAAAAATGGTCCATCGAAGGGTCGGGTTCGCTCAAGGCACGGATGGAGGGAACACTGGCGGGGAAGGCCCCGTCTTTTTCCGGGACCGTGACCATGGACGTAAAGAAGGGGGGATTCTCCTCTCCCGACGGTTCGAAAGCCGCTCAGGGCATTAGTGGATCGGTGATCCTCAATTTCAGCCTGCCCCGCGGTGACAAAGATGCATCGATGAAGATATCCTCCGAGATGTCTTCGGGCGAATACCTCTGGGGCAAGTACTACAAGGATCTGAAAAAAGAGCCATCGAGGTTCTCTTCAAGGACCGATGTGACGATGAACAGCAAGACGGGGTCCAGGTTCACGGGAACCTGCGATCTCTTCAATACGGGGCGATACGCATACGACGGTTTTTTCGGCACGGGACAATGGTGGCTCCACCTGACCGCGCAGGATGTCGCGGTGAGGAGGATCGTATCCGTGTTTGCGGCCGATTATCTCGCCCAGACCGCCGCAGCCCTGAAAGGGATCGAGTTTGAGGGCACGCTTGATGCCGACGTCCTGGTTGCATCGACGGACAAACGGTTGGCGACGAAGGGGAACGTGAAGCTTTCGACGGCTTCGTTGAGTCTCCCCGCGGTTTCGCTCGGTATCCGGGGGATCGACATGGATGTGCCCTTCGATCTTGCGGCAGCCGCGGGCAACGAGACCGCTGGTTCCTCACCGGGGCCTTTGGGCATCATCACTATTACCGGATTAACAAAGGGCACCTACAGCCTGCCGGAGATGAAGATACCCATTACCGCCCACGGAAACGATGTGTCGGCGCCGGGGATCATAGCCGTTCCTTTCTACGGCGGCTCCATCCGCGTCAGGGCTCTTACGGCAAAGGACATTCTGGGCAGGTCGCCGAAGCTTTCCTTCGGTGCTTCCATGACCGGCATTGACCTCCCGAAGCTCTTGAACGATCTGACAGGCCTTACCTTTCCCGGGACCGTGAAAGCCCGCTTTCCTTCGATTGCGTACCAGAACGGGGAGCTTAGGACGGAAGGAGGGATGGCCCTTGACATGTTCGGCGGCAGGATCGAAGCGGTGGATATGTACGTAAAGGACCTTTTTGCCCCGTCGAGAAAGATTGGCGGCGACATTCGTTTCAGCGACATCGATCTCGGGAAGATAACGGAAACGATAAAGGTGGGCAAGATAACGGGCGTCATCAAGGGTTCCCTCAAAGACCTGGTGATCGAATACGGCCAGCCGTCGCGTTTTGTTTTTGACCTGGATACCGTGAAGAAAAGCGGGGTGCCTCGCAAGGTTTCCGTGGATGCCATCGAGAACATATCCATTCTGGGTACCGGCTCCGGCGGGGTCGGGGCCGTGCTGAAGAGCGGGCTCAACAGATTTTTCAAGGAATACCCGTACAGCCGCATCGGAATCCGGTGCACGCTGGAAAACGATAATTTCAA
>DIFE01000150.1 GCA_002418985.1 Deltaproteobacteria bacterium UBA5756 | reverse complement strand
CCGGAATGACGGAGGAAGAAGGGGCGGGATGACGGGGGAAGGCAGTGGTGGAATGACGGGGGAAGGCAGTGGTGGAATGACGGAGGAAGGCAGTGGTGGAATGACGGGGGAAGAGTATAGGGAACTATACGTTAGTTTGTGACTGTCCGGAAAGAGGTTGACCTTTATATTATTTTGGACAGATGTGAATCTTTTCCCATAACCTGTTGTCTATTACCCCTCACCTGTCTTCTTTAACCCTTGCCCTGCCCCAATACTGTATAGCATTCAACAAAATATCTTAAGAATATCTTAATCAATCCGATAACCCAGTCAAAAGCGCTTACGTCATTATGGTAATAACCAGAGATTTTCATATACATTACTGATATAAGGAGGAAGTACGAAAAGAATGGGTTTTGTAATGGTATGCACTATTTTCTTCTCGCCGGCCTGCCTTGTCAGGGCCGGCGACCACGGGTTTTTTCCTATCGGCGGTATCAGATCGCGGTATTGAAAAAAAAGGCGCTGACGCAGACTCTGCCCGTAAAACTACTTGCAAACAGACACATCCTATAGGAAAATACTGCAAGAAAATCTTCTACCCGGCAGACGAAACGAGGAGGCATACCGATGAGAATCTCAAAAACGAATAAGGTGGCTGTGACACGATTATGGCCGAGGGTTTCCCGCCTGGCATCTCCTGTCCTTCTCGCCTTGCTGTGCCTTTTATTGTCCACACACGACGGTTCGGCCCAGGGCAATGCATCCACGAGGGAAAAACGCCCGGCGTCCAGCGAATTGACGAAGCTCACCAGCGAAAAGGACGAGATCAGGACTGCCCGATATAAGCTTTTTCAGGAAGAAAGCACCTTTCACGCCCAATACTTCAAGCCTCTCGACAATATAAGGAAGCAGCTGGATGCCGAGGAGGTTGACCTCTTTGCGGAGTGTTCGGGCGGAAAAGACCTCAAAAGCCCCCAGTACAGCTACTGTATCCCGGAGCTTAACAGGTTCAATCGAAACGTCACGTATTTCAACGAGCGTCTCGAGGACCTCAAGGCAAAACTTTTCGTTCAGCGGCAGCAGTTCAAGACAAAAAACGACGATCTGGACAGGAGGGAGAGAGAGGTGGACCGCAAGATCGGCCTCCTTCCCAGGACCGGCTCGAACCGTTAGTACCGGCGGAGAAACGAGGGGACAGAAAATGTCCCGGCTCCCGAACCGGGTCCGGGCTGACGGCTCGAAAGGAATACGTTACGGTCAGCACGAAAAGCTTAAAAGATCACCATCTATGAACCCGAAGACATCGTCCAGTGCAGGACGGCAAGGACAAGGGACCCCACCAGGCTGTTTTTCCTGTATTCATTTCCATATCACCCACGACAAAGGGTTTCCTTACGGCTGCAAGGCCATGGGATTCAAATCCCGCCTCATGCCATCCCGTGAGGTACTCCTGAGCTCCGGAATGGAGTGCCGGATGTTTGCGCCAAAAAAAGGGAATTCCTTATAACGCAAGGGTTCGCAAAGACCTTACGCGAGCATTAACCCGGCCTCCGTGCGGATTACGTGCTACACTTATTATAGTGTGCCGCGGTTCCCCGGGACCGCTGCCCGGCGAGAAAAGTCCGCAAAGAAAATCGATAAGGAGGCAAAAATATGGAAGCACAAAAGTTGTATGCATTACCCGATCTCCCCTACGGCTACGACGCCCTTAAACCTTACATATCCGAGGATCTTCTGAGATTGCACCACGATAAGCACCATGCGGCTTATGTGAACGGGGCCAACGCGATCCTCCAGAGGCTGGACAAGGCCAGAACCGACAAAGCGGATTTCGATACGAAGGCGACGTATAAAGAACTATCGTTCCATATAGGCGGACATCTGCTCCATTACATATTCTGGGAAAACCTGGCACCGGCCGGCAAGGGCGGCGGCGGCATGCCGTCGGGGGCGCTCGCGGAACTCATCGACAGGGAATACGGTTCCTTTGACCGTTTCAAAAAGGTCTTTTCGCAGGCCGCGATGAGCACCGAGGGTTCAGGTTGGGCCACGCTTACCTTCTGCAAGCTGACGAACAGGCCCTTGATCATGCAGGTCGAAAAACATAATACCAACATCTACCCCATGTTCAGGATCCTGATGGCCCTCGATGTCTGGGAACACGCCTATTACCTCGATTACAAGAACGACAGGGGCAAGTTCATCGAAGCCTACTGGAACATAGTCAACTGGGGTGCAGTCAGCAAAAGTCTCGAGGAAGTGATTTAAGGACGGTTCCAGGTTTCAGGAAAAGGAAAAAGATAAGTCTTTTGCCATTGAGCCCGGGCTTCCTATGGACGGAACAGCTGCATTAAGAACTCGCCCATGGCGCGGTAAAAATCGGTCTTTGCATTTTCATGAATGTGGTCACCGAGCGTGAAGGCAAAAGACCTCAAATGTTCGGCAAGGACCTTCTCCTGAAGCTCCCGGGCGTACTGCTCGTTTTCCTTATTCCCTTTGGCGATGGCCTCGGACTCGCTGAAGGCAAGATAGGCCATAAACTCCAACTCCACCGCAATATGGTCGGGAGGAAGCTTGAAGGCCTCCTCGACCTTCAGCCCCGCGTCGTGGTACAACCGGGCTATCTGAAAAGTCGACTCCTGGTAGAGCTTTCCCTCGTTGTAGACAGACTCGAAGAGATAGGCTATCCTGGGTTTTGAGGCAAAGAACATCCAGGTGTAGTCTCTCTCCAGGTCTAAAAGAAGGGTCTTCCTCCCGGTACCGCGGTATACACCAAGGGGCCCCAGGATTTCGATTGCGCGCATCGGAAGCACATCCGCCGGCATGGCGAGGAACTCGCCGTCCGCCAATGCACCGGCAAGGGCTTCATCGGGATAATTGAATGCCTGGGCAAGACTGCCATAAAGGACGGTCCGTGCCGCTGGAGTCTGCGCTGTGTCGCCTTGATCGCTCATGTGTTCTCCGATAGAAAACTAATAGTTAAAAAAAAGGGGGGCGTGCAGCACACTGCCCCGCCCCCCCTGAAGGTCAATTCTCTTTATCCTTCTCTTTTTCCGCCGCGATACGTTCTTTCCGTTCTGTCAGCTTCTTCAAACCGCCCAGGGCGAGGGCCGCCATCACAGGAACATCAAACGTCCCTTCGGCAGCCTTTTTTACGGGTTTCTCCTTTTTGGCCGCTTTCGGGTAACCGGCGGCCGCGGGGTCGCCCTTCATGAGAACGAAGAGGTGCGTGCCTCCCGCCTCCTTGTCGCCGTAAAGCGTTAGCTTGCCTTTCTTTGCCATCTCCTGCGCCCTGGTCATTATGGCCTTGTATTCACCGAACTCCAGGGCACCCGTCGGGCAGGCCTCCACGCACGCCGGCTGCGTGCCCTTCCCTACCCTTTGCGCACACATGCTGCATTTGACTATCTTTTTGCGGGCTTCGTCAAACTGGGGAACGTTAAAAGGGCAAACCTTAACGCACGTCTGGCACCCGATGCAGGTATCCGCGCTGTAGAGCACGGGACCATATTCGCTCTTGGTAAGGGCATTGACAGGGCAATTCTTGACGCACTGCGGGTCGACGCAGTGCATGCAGCGCTTGTGATAGAGCCCGTCATCGTTGGTGGCCACGAAGGTCCGAAAAAGGCCCTTGCCGGCCTGGTCGTGATATCTGAATTCCTGCACGCACCTGTACGCACAGGTGTTGCATGCCGTACAGTTGGTGTTGTTAAGCAAAATCGCATATTCTTTCATGGTCTGTCACCTGCCTTTAAGCTTTCCTGATACGGACATAAACGTCTTCGACCCAGCCCATACCGGTCGGGTCATGCTTCTTCGCGATGGCCGGATCTTTCTGGGGTATGAGGTCGCCGTCGCGATAACCCCAGTTCGCTGCCGTTTTAAGGTTCCTGGCCCTGTGACCTATGCCATGGAAGGTGAGAACACAATCTTTTCGGGTGATTCGTTTCGTGATGTGGACCTTTGCCTTGACGGGTCTCGGCAGATCCTTCATGTATTCGGGGTTGTTCTCGAGCACGACCATATCCCCTTCTTTGACTCCGATCTGTTTGGCTGCGTCGGGGTTGATCCACACACAGTCCATGAAGTTCCTCTCCGTCATTTTGCGGAGCACGGGGTTATTGACAAAGTTGGGATCGGCATGCATGATCCAGGGTGCCCTGGTGATGAGGAGTGAGAACGTGTAATCGCCCTTTGTGTCATGCCACCGCGGAGCCCATACGGGCAGGGAGTCGTAACCGGCTTTGGCAAACTCATCGATGTACATTCTGACCCTGCCGTTCGGTTTTCCATAGCCGATCTCCCGGATGGTCTTGTAGTTGTCGTATTTTCTCCTGTCGATCCACAAGCCGCCCTTCTTCATAAACTCCGCGGCGTTCTCGGCGACACCCGCCTCTTTGACCGCCACGTCGCTCATGTTGAGGGGAACGCGCTTCTTGGGATCGGTGCTTCCATCTGTGGTCCAGTACTCCGGCGCCAGCGCCATTCCGATCTTGGCCGCCAGGCCGCCCCAGCCGATCTGATCGCCAGGGCTTTTCTGGACAGGGGTGCCGCCCACGTAGCACGGCCACTTGGGATAATAGAGCCTGAGGTCGAATTTGCCCTCTTCGAACTGATGGGGGGCCGCCAGAACGTAATCGCACCAGTAGCCAAGGTCATCAAGATAGAGGTTCCAATCTACGACGAGTTCCATCTTCTCCAGGGCGGCCTCGGCCATCTGGGGCTGGATCATCGCGTGGAGCCCCCGGTGAGGGTTCCTGAAGAATACGGCCTTGGTTTTGGTTGTCTTGTAAAGTCCCCAGCCCACCATTCCATAGTGGCCAGGGGCAGAGAAATCCTTGTTCCGGTAGATGTCATCGGTGACGGGAAACTGGTTCCTAAAATCCACCGGTTCCTTCGGAAGCTCCGGATAGGGTTTTACAGGTTTTGAAAGATCCTCCAGCCACGGTACCCTGACACCGTGAAGCAGGATAATGCCGCCTTCGTGGTCGATGGCTCCGGTAAGGGTGTTGAGTATGCTGATTGCGTGGCGCAGCCGCCAGCTGTTGGCGTAGTTGGGTCCGGCTGAATCGCGCTTATAGGTGGGAATGAAGGCACTCGGCGCCGCTGCGGCAAACTCCCGTGCGATCCTGGCGATAACCGACGGAGGCACCTCCGTGATCCTTGACGCCCATTGTGTCGTGTAGGGTCTTACGCCTTCCTTCAAAAGATTGAGAACGGTCTTTGCCTCAACCTCTTTTCCGTCCACCTTCACCTTGTATGGACCCCCGTCCATGACGGGCGCATGACAGGTATCGATGGGCTCGGCTGTTTTGTGGATGCTGCACCATGCCATCACGGAGCCGTCCTTCGCAGTGAGGGGCATCCTGGTTTTTGTATTGATAAGGGCCGGTGCATCGCTGTATTTTTTCAGGAATTCTGCATTGTATTTTCCGCTCGAGACAATAACATTGATCATGGCCAGGGCCACAGCCAGGTCAGTCCCGGGTTTGATCGAATGGTATTCGGTTGCGAACGCATCCGCCAGCGGTGTCCTCAAGGGGTTGAACATAACGATCTTACCCTTGTTTTTCTTGCCCTGAGCCCAGTGATTGAGCATGCCTGCCTTGCCGCACTTGGAAAACGAATCGAATCCGAACCACACCTGGTATCGGGCATTATCAAAATCATATCCCGCCACGTGATGGGACGGGGTATACGTGCTTGAATAATATTTGTTCGGCGGATTGGTGATGGTCAGACAGTTGATGTAATAGTGGGTGCCGAAACACTCCGTTCTCTGGTCGCTTCGCGTGACGCCGATGGAACGGGCTAGTTTGTTCGTGTAAGGGTCTCCGGGGGAACACATGAGGATCTCTTCCGCTTTCAACTTTTTCAGCGTTGCGATGATCTCGTTTGCCGCGTCCTCCGTCTTGATGGTAACCCAGCCCGGATCGTTGTCCGTGCCTTTCCTGGGCTTTGTCCTTTTCAGGGACACCATCAGCCTGTCGGGATCGTACATCGAATCCACGAAGGCCATGCCCTTGATGCAAAATTTACCGTTGGACACCGGATCCTCCGGCCTGCCCTCCAGGGTCAGCGCCCGTTCGAGTCCGGTTACAGGATCAACGCCTACCACGACGTTGTATGCGCAATCAGCCTCGCACGCCCGAGCGCATACCTGGGGAACCTTTCTCTTTATCACATATGTTGGCTGTTCCTGTGAATGTTTACCAAATGGCGTCTGGGCCGAAAGGTTTCTAAAGGGAAACCCGGCTATTGACACCGCCGCACCTGAAATACCGATAATTTTGAGGAAATTCCGTCTGTTGATACCTTGATTGTCGGCCATGACTCAAGTACCTCCTTTTTCTCAAAGCCGTGGACCCACGGGGTTTTTTGGGGGGTCCGACCTGAATGGGTGCGAGGCCTGACACGGTGAACGTACATATTACACCATGTCATTCGAGGCTAAGTCAAGGCAGGCACAAACTCCTAAGTCTTTGGAATTGCTTGCCTTCCTATATTAGATCGGTGTCAATTGCCGTCTGATTTCGGCTTTTTGGGAGAGAAAGGCTGATAAAGATGTCCCATCCTGATGTTATAAATAAATATCATCGGGAATATAAAAAAGAAAAGTAATATATCTGAAGTATAGCTAAAATCGTCCCTCATAGGGTAATCTACTGCGGGTAACTCCCCGCCTATTGCACGAGGTTATTTATGGAAAAAACAGATATTCACACATCTCCCCGGCACATCTTGAAGAAATATTTCGGGTACAGCTCCTTTCGTCCTCATCAGGAAGAGGTCATTAACCATCTTGTGGATGGGGGAGACGCCTTCGTCCTCATGCCCACGGGAAGTGGAAAATCCCTGTGTTACCAGGTCCCGGCGCTGATCAGGCCGGGTATTTGCGTCGTGATCTCGCCGCTTATCGCGCTGATGCAGGACCAGGTGGATGCGGTGAGCGAACTCGGCATCAGGGCCGGATTCCTGAATTCCACCCAGGGTTTCCGCGATGCACGCTCCATTGAACAACGGGCCGTGGAAGGCCGGCTGGATCTTTTATACGTCGCGCCGGAGAGGCTCGTCACGGAGAGCTTCATGGGACTCCTTGGCAGGATAAAGGTGTGCCTCTTCGCCATAGACGAGGCCCACTGCGTGTCCCAGTGGGGTCATGATTTCAGGCCCGAGTATCTCGAACTGGGCGTACTGGCCGGAACGTTCCCCGATATTCCCCGGGTGGCATTGACGGCAACCGCTGATGAAACGACAAGGAAAGAAATAATCGACAAACTGCACCTCGCTAAGGCACGGGAATTCATCACGAGCTTTGACAGGCCAAATATCCGTTACCGGGTGGAGATCAAGGATAAGGAAAAAGAGCAGTTAATTGACTTCATCAGGTCGGAGCACCATGGGGAATCGGGCATCGTCTACTGCATGACGAGGAGAAAGACCGAGGAGATCGCCGCATTTCTTCAAGGCAAGGGCTTTCCGGCCCTTCCCTACCATGCCGGCCTCAATCGGGAAGACAGGCTCAAAAACCAGAGAGAGTTTCTCCAGTCGGAGGGCGTTATAATGGTGGCAACGATAGCCTTCGGCATGGGCATCAACAAGCCGGATATCCGCTTCGTCGCCCATCTCAACCTTCCCAGGACCCTGGAGGGCTATTACCAGGAAACCGGACGCGCGGGACGCGACGGAGAAAGCGCGGACGCATGGATGGTGTACAGTCTTGCCGATGTGGTCATGCTCAGACAGATCCTTGAGGGTTCATCCGGGAGTGACGATTTCAAGGCCGTTCAGTACCGGAAGATGGAGGCGATGCTGGGTTACTCGGAAACCGCGAGATGCCGCAGGCAGGTCCTGCTCGGCTACTTCGGGGAGACCTTTTCCGGACCTTGCGGCAATTGCGACATATGCCTCGGAAACGTGGAGGTGGTTGACGGAACACTGGTTGCGCAAAAGGCCCTGTCGTGTGCGTACAGAACAGGTCAAATGTTCGGCGCCAACCATCTCATAGACGTTCTCCTCGGCAAGGACACGTCAAAGATTCGCGCCTTCGGACACGACACGGTTTCCACGTTCGGTATAGGCAAGGAACTCTCCGTATTTGAATGGAGATCCGTCTACAGGCAGCTCGTCGCAGCGGGGCTTATGAAGGTGGATATGGAAAAGAAAGGGGGCCTGCGCCTTTCGGCAAACTGCGGCCCCGTCCTCAAAGGGCAGCAGGTGTTCGAGCTGCGCAAAGACCCCGTCCCGGAAAAGAAAAGCACAAAACACAAAGTATCCGGGTGCCTGCCCGATGCACGCACCGAAGCATCTCAGGCTTCTTTTGAATTCGACCCCGCCCTGTGGGAGCGTCTTCGTTCATTACGATTCGAGCTGGCCCGAAAGTCCTCAATCCCCGCCTACACCGTCTTTCATGACAGCACCCTGAAGGAACTGGTCACCCGCCTTCCCGGCACACCCGAGGAGATGCTGACCATATCAGGCATAGGCCAGGCAAAACTCGACAAATACGGAGAACTCTTCCTCGAGGCAATAAGGCAATACCGGCAAGAAACAACGTGAGCCACCGGTAATAGGTGCAACCCGTCTTCTTTCGCCTTTCCCATAACCCATAACCTATCACCCATTACCCCTCTTCTTTCCCATTACCCGCATTTTTCTTCTTCATATAAACCCGGCGGGCCAGCAGAAGGCAATAGACGGCCAGTATCATGGCAAGAATGAAGGCAACGACGGGGAGGATAAGGGAAAGAAAGGAGACGATCGCCGATGCCAGTAGCTCAAAACTCGCTACGATGAAATTACCCAGGCCCCCGGTGAAGAGGGATGATTTCGTGCGCAGTGCGACAGTCGCGCCCTGCAAGAGACCGGCTATCCCGCCGCCGGCGACGATCGATATGGTCCATTTCAGCGAAGGCGGTATGTCCGTCAACAACGATGCAGTCGCTATGGTGCCTGCAATTATGCTCACAGGTGAAGCGATGGCATCCATAACATTATCGAGCCAGGGCACGTAGTACGCGACGATCTCGAGCACTGTCGCCAGGGAAAAGGCTATCGTAACCTGATATCCTCCAATCCATTCGAATCCCGGAGCGAGGCCAACATACCCGGACATGGCAGCAAGGTTAAGGGCAAGCAGCGGCAGAAAGATCCTGAAACCGCATGCCGCACTCAATCCTATGCCCGTAAGTATGGCGACTATCGTCTCAACGTGTTCCCGCGTTATATCCATATATTCATTTTCTTCCCACTCACGGCCCGCGGTCAAGAAAAAGAATTTCCATATTTTCAGGTGTAGGACCATTCCTACACTTTTTCAAGCGAATTCCTACAACAAAATAAGC